>JAUUYH010000001.1 GCA_030590505.1 Kiritimatiellota bacterium | reverse complement strand
CACATCGGCTCACCCATTATATGCAGACATAGCAAATAAGTAAGAGGTTGCAATTGTGGGATCAGCTGCGCAAACAACTCTTCATCCATAAAGCGCTTCTCAATACCAGAATCCGCAGACGACGGGCAGAAGTCGCACTTAAGGTTACAGCTGTTACTAATCTCACAGTATACTTTTCTAAACTTTGGTCTTTTCATAAGGCTTCGTTATCACTACTTTTCTTCACTAATATATATGCTTTACGTGGGATAAATCTTAGCATTTTAATTAAGGTTGAGTAGCCAATAAAAGAAATACAAGATCTCTACCGCGTGCGGTATATATGCAAATTTACTCTTTTATAGGAGCAATACTTATGCAATGTCCTCCTCCTGGAGCAAGGATAGCTTGAATTGTTTCACCCTTTTTTACTTCAATGTCACGAACGCGGTACACCTCTTTATTATTGAGATAATGAGCGTCTGGAGCATCTTCATAAAGCGTTGCCTTGTAAACCTTTCCTTCTTCAAGGAAATCGAAGTTGATTGAAAGTTCTGCTCCCTCTTCATTGCAACACGAGGCGATAACCCAACTATCTCCAGAACGGCGAGCTGTGGTGATATATTCACCAATTTTACCATTAAGAATTCTAGTTTCGTCCCAGGTCATTGGAAGTTTTGTGATATATTCGAATAGGTCGGCTTTTGCCTCATAGGAGCTTGGGGTGTCTGGAAGGATTGCAAGCCCAGAAAAGACAATCATAACTCGGGCAGTTTCAGCGACAACAGTCGAATTAACAGCTGTGAAAATTTTTGGACGCACCTGTTCGGCAGTGTCTAACATAAAAAGCCCGTTGTTCATATCCAGTGGACCCGCGAGCATATTACAAAATACGGTTGTGCAAAATGTTGTTGGTGAGAAACTTGATAGCGCATCTGATTGAGCATGGCAAAATTCCCGCGTTAGATAGTTGGGATAAGTCCGACGGTCTCCTGAAGGTGGGATCGGTCCATCATGAAAGTCACATATTAATTCATATTTTGCACATAACTCAACGATCTCACGGGTATTCACAACCTGATCTTGATCTTTCCTTTTCATGAAACCATATTTGATGCCAACAGCTCCCCATTTGTGGTAGGTTGCTAAGGTGTGTTCAAAATCATAGGCATCTCGGGCAATATCATTGATATAGAGAATTATACCAACATTACGTTCTTTCCCATATTTAATCAATTTTGGAATATCTATCGGATCGTCCCAGTCTGCAGGGGCCTCTTTGGTTGCCATTCTTGCCTTTGTGGGATCTGGCTGATAAACAAGGTAAGTGCGACTCTTGATGGGATTGGATTCAATCTTTCTCTCATGACCATACCAGTTGGCATCTAAAACAAGGTAGCCGATGTTTTTTCGTGAAGCAAAGTCGATAAAACGACGCCATGAAGCCATATCCAGATTGTATTTAAATCCATCCGTATCTTTTCCTCCCCACGCACGCCAATCCCACATTGCCAGTCCCGGCTTGATCCACGATGTATCCTCTATCTTGCAGGGAGGGTTGAGATTCGTGAGCAGATTGCTTTCAAGGAGTGCTCCTGGACGATCAGCAATCAAGAATACCCGCCATGAGGTTTCAGACGGAAGTGTCACCACTGACACTGGCATGGCTGTACGAAAGGCTGTTGGACCAATACGTTTAGGCAATAATGTGCCATATTCATAAATTGCAGCTTCAAGAATTGAGCAATAACTATCTTCTGATAGTTTAACGGTAAATGGAAAAAGGCAACCTTCATATTCACTCAGCTTGACTGGACCAACATTCTCTTTCTCTCCATTCGCACTCCAGCAGGTGTGATCAGCAGTAAATTCAAAGCTAGTTATGTCGTCAACGACCTTTTCCTCTCCATCACCATAAAGCTTGTAAGATATCGCAACTCCATCATTATAAGCACGAACGATGATGTCCATGCGACGAAGGGTATCACTCTTTTCCTCAAGTTCCCATCTAATCTCACAGAAACAGTTGCGTGCATACGCATGTTTCCCCCAGACCGTTTTATAAGTCGTATCAGACTCATCTGATAAGCAACCAACAACCTTGAATCCAGACTTGCCAAGTTCACTTTCAGTTATAAGCCCTAATGCTGAATCTTTGATCAATGGAATCTTTTTAGAATCAATTTTCCAAAAGGGTTGCCCATTTTTCATGGAGAGTTCAACCTCAATTTTACCGTCAGGCGAGTGTAGTATAGGGCGTTCAACGTTCTCTTCTTCTTGTGGCGGCGTGGCAGTAGTATTAGAACAATCTTGAAGCGTATTTTTCATATCCATAAGTAGATCCTTTTATTTAATAGAATTAGGTAGCAAACTAAAAATATACAACCTAACAATATTATTTTCAAATGAAAAGAACTTTTTTTAAAGAAAATCGTAAAATTGATTTTCCTAAAATTTCACATTAATCCCATAAACCTAGATTCTGAGCACATGACCCGTAGCTTTTTTATATTAATTACTTTTTCTTGATTCATAATTGTTAATGACTTAACGCCTATGAGCATATACTCTACATGCACAATAGCGGATGTAGAGTAATATGATTCAATTTGTGATCAAATTTATATTATTGATTTTCCATTAACTCCAGTAATAATAAAAATAATTCCAACTGCTAATGGAACGATTATATAGGATATGGTATGAAGAATAATTCCGGCTCTATCGCCAAAAGCCTTTTTCATCGCATCTAATTTTTTTAATACAATAGGCGTTTTTATTCTTGCATATAAAGTGTAAACACCGAATAAGAGTGCAGTAACTCCTATAGCAATTGATACATAATTCATTTTTTCTCCTTGATAACACCGAGCTCATGTGCGGAGCGTTAGCTACGTTACATGGACATCTTGATATACGCTTTATACATTTTCTTTTCAATGGCTAATGCGTATGGTTAATTGTTTTTTCTTTCTCTTCGTTTTAATATATCTTTATTTGCGAATTACGCAATAAATCTACCGAAATCTTTTGACTTTTCTCTCGTACAACCTAAATCTGCGATGGCAGTACGCCATTCGTAGAATTTTCTTTGTTCGATTTTTTATCTTTTTGATAGTCAGACAAATAAGAGTTAAGGCAAAGGTACTAAGACGCTAAGGAGGCAAAAATACAACCGAGACGGTTGTGCTACATGAGGGAGCAGAAGCAACATAATATGAGTAAAAATGAAATAATTAAAGTAAATGGCGATACAAGACCCGCCTGAGGCGGGCAAGCTCGAACTATATCCGCCTGCGGCGGACTGTGACTTTCTTGGGAAAAATGGTGGGCGATACAGGACTCGAACCTGTGACATCCACGGTGTAAACGTGGCGCTCTAGCCAACTGAGCTAATCGCCCTAATGAATTAGGAGGCAGAAAAGTAATTCATTTCAGAAGAAATACAAGTGTGTTAAAATAAAAAACACTATTTTTTCTTTGCATGCGTGATTAACGGCTTTTTCCCGTTTTCCTTAAAGTTTCTCACAATTTTTTCTGCCTTTTCAAATGGTACAGTCATAAATGAGAATCTATCCATTACCTGAATGTCACGAATCTGTTTGTTTTGAATTGAAACTTTGTCCGTTATGAGACGAACTAGTTTTTTAGGAGTGAAACCATCTTTTTTACCGAGAGCGACGAATAGTCGTGCTTTTCCTTCTTGATCGATGCGGTTTCCTTTACCTCCAGAGCTGCGAGCATCGCAGATATTGCCATAGGCTTCTGGGTTGATATCGTCCTCAAAGCAGTAGTTCAGCACGGCAGAAAGAATCTCTGTGGGATCATTTCCATCGAGCATGTGTTGTGCCCATTTAGAGTACGTGGAGTCGATGTTTCCGTCAAGAATAACATTGAGTTCATCGGAGATTTTTTTCTTTTTCGCCTGAATAATGTCTCCAACTTTAGGAATGTGGGATTTTTTGATATCAGTTCTGGCAAATCGTTGGATAAACATCAATTTTTTATATTCACTAGGAGTAATAAATGTAATCGCAGTTCCTTGATTTCCGGCTCTACCTGTACGGCCGATACGGTGTACATAGGCCTCTGGATCCTGGGGCAACGCAAAGTTAATAACATGTGTCAGGTTATTTACATCAATCCCACGTGCGGCTACGTCGGTAGCTACTAGGATATTTGCTTTCTGTTTCTTGAATTTATCAAGTGTTTTTTCACGTTGTGCCTGTGATATATCACCATGTATAGCTTCTGCATCGTATCCTCTCTCGGAGAGACGACTTGAAACAGTGTCCACATCATTTTTAGTTCTACAGAAGATTAAGCCGTAGAAGTCATTTTCGATATCAATTATGCGACATAGAGCTTCAAATTTTTCAGATGCCCTTACTTCATAGTAAATTTGTTCAGTGAGATTTGTTGTAAGTCTCTCTTTGGCCACAGTCAAAAGTTCATAGCCATCCATATACTTTTCGGCAAGGTTTTTTATTCTAGCAGGCATTGTTGCAGAGAAAAGAAGTGTACGCTTCTTCGGATTGGTGTGCTTCATTATCTCTTCCATATCATCGATAAAGCCCATATTAAGCATCTCATCAGCTTCGTCAAGGATAAGGTGTTCAATTCCGCCAAGTTTAAGGGTTTTTCTCTTAAGATGGTCAATAATTCTACCAGGAGTTCCTACTACGATATGTACACCCTTTTTTAGTCTGCGCAACTGCTGATCAATTGACTGTCCACCATATATAGGTATTGTTTTGATATTCATATTGCCTTTCAGAGAAGAGATCTCTTCTGAAACCTGAATAGCAAGTTCTCTGGTTGGAGCTAGTATCAGCGCCTGTACTGCTTTGGAATCAGGATTTATCATCTCAAGGAGAGGCAGTCCAAATGCTGCTGTTTTACCAGTTCCAGTTTGAGCTTGAGCAATGATATTTGTATCATCCCGAAGCATTACAGGAATAGTTAATGCCTGAATTGGTGTAGGCTCTTCAAAGCCTTTTTTTGTGATAGCTTCCAGAACCTTGCCTGAAAGTCCGAGCTCGCTAAACTGTTTCTTTTCTTTCATAATTTTATCTCTTTAGGTGATGCACCTTTTAATTTTACATTATCTATTTCATCTCCACTATACTACGTTAAAAGGGAATTGATACTGCTTACAAGATATTTCACTGTTTTGTTTTACGGTTTAATTAAATTATCACCTAGTCTTTAAACTAAAAAAGTGAATAAATAAACAGATTGCACTTGTAATTTAAAGCATAGCAGGTAAATTTTTTATTGATACAAAAAGATTTAATATATATGAAAAATAAAATTATACAAAATATGATGACGATATTCGTGGCGCTCTTGATTGCGTTAACGTCATCAGGTTTATTGGTTGTTTGTGTTAAGCCAGAAGGTAAGACATTGCAATTGTCTTTTGCTTCAACTTGCAAAGACTCATCTGTCCAAGCCAGCCACACTTCTTGTAATTGTCACCATGATGCGACTGACACGAAGGATAGTAATAAAGAGACAAAGAGTACAAATAAGTTATGCAACGTGGAACATTGTGTCTGTTCCCATGTTTCCTTAAAGCTTGACAATACTTATATCTCCCAGATGATAAAAATTCCCCATTTCAACTTATGCCAAGTTGACTTGGATTACTTTACAAAATTAGATTATGTATGTAAAAGTGGGATAAAAAAGCACGGACGTGCCCCTCCTCTCATATATCAAAACATTCTCACCCATTTAAAGACAGTTATCCAACTGATTTGATCCACTGATTTTTTCAAGCTTGTGTAGTCACACCCTTTTTTGTTGTTGACTCTATTGTGTCGTTATGAAAAATCATTTTAAGTGGATTAATTATGAATCTAAATTTAATTAAAAATAAAATATTAATTTTTACTGTCATCGGATTGCTTCTTCAAGGTTGTTATTCCTATAATCCCGTTCGCATAGACCCGGACGAGATTATAAAAGAAGTAAGCATCAGTAGAAACAATCTTTCCGTTGAATCGGCGGATACAGACTCTTTCACCCTTCAGGATGCAGCATTGGTGATGAGTGATAAAAACCCTGAATTAGCTCTTTTAAGGAGAGCATATAAAGGAGCTTCAGAAGTTGCTGACACCTGGGCTCCTCTTCCGAATCCAAAAGTTGAAGCTGGAGTAAATATTGGCTTTGACCTGGATGATGGTGGAAATGGAAAAGATGTCCAACCTTTCGTTGGACTTGGCTTTACAATTCCACTCGGGCCAAGAATAAGCCGGCTAAATAATTTGAATGAAGTCCTGAAAGAGAGGTCATTCAATAATCTGCTTGCCACACATCGTGAACTATATCTCAATCTTAGACGAAACTATATCAACTATATAGTCTCGCGGGAAAGACTTACAGAGCAGGAAAAAATAGTTGCGACCCTTCAGAATACTCAACGGGTAGGTTCAAAGCTTTTAAAGCTGGGAACCATCAATTCCCTGGGCCTGAATAGTATTAATATAGAATACAATCGCGTGGTTCTGGATAGAATAGATAGAGAAATAACACTGGTGGAGGAGACCGCTGCACTCTCAGAATTAATGGGCGTGAGCTCAGATCTTTTTGAGAATAAAAGTGTTATTTCGTTGCCAGAACTCTCCGATTCTCTTCCTGAACTACAAGAACTGAAAGAGTTGATGCTTAAACATAACACATCTCTTAGTCGTCTTGAATTGCAGTACAAAGTTGATTATGCTGCGTTACGCCTTGAGGTGGCCCGTAGAATCCCTGATCTGGATATAGGTGCTGGTTATGAACAAGAAGTTGGAGAAGATAAAAAAGTACTAGGTACTGGATTGGGCATTGAACTGCCTATATTTGATAGGAATCAGCAGGGAATCATTGAGGCCCAAAGTCGTCAGGATAATACAAGATTAGCATATAAGAGTGAAATGAACAAAGCTCTGAATCGTCTTGAGAGTGGCATAAAACGTTATAGGTTGTATTTAAAACAGTATAAAGAGATCGAATCACATCTGATTCCACTTTCACAGAAAAATATCCGATCCGCGGAACGTGCACTCAGGATTGGGAGCCTTGATATACTTCTTTTTCTTGAACTTCAAAAAGAGTATCGAGATCTGCTTATCAAGCAGATTGATCTGAAAAAATCTCTTTGGGATGCACTCCTTGATATTGAGAATATCACAGGCTATCCCATCTATATGTTCCCAGATGAAGAAGAGAATCTAAAACATGACCTGAAGGAGGGAAAAAATGAATAACCAATACAATAGGAGTTATAAAATGAATAAAATAATAATCTTTATTTTTGCATTAACGGTTTTTTCGTATGGATGCGGGAAAAAAACTAAAGAAGAAATAATTCACAACACCAATGATGAAAAAGAGTCTGTTATTTCCGAACAAGCAATAGTCAATATGGGAATAGTAGTTGAAGAAGTTGACAGTTCTGATTTTACTGTGTATGAGCCAGTCCCTGCTGTAGTTACAGAAACATCATTTAATGAACTGCCTCTTTTTTCCCCTTTTGCAGGTAGAGTCAAGGATATAAAAGTCAAACTTGGATGCTATGTCTCCAAAGGTGATTGCATTATTCAAATTATAAGAGACCCGATCTCAAAAGTAACGCTGACACTTACAGAGGACATTCTTACCACGGCAGCACAGAATCTTTATACAAATAGATATATTGACGGTGATGACGAAGATGAAAAGAATGAGGAATCGCTTCTAGTAAAAGATCTGTGGAAGCAGGCACTTAAGCAAAACGGGATATGGAACAATGACACGAAAGAGTTATTTGCCTCACTTCCAGAAAGTGCAAAGAGCAATCAGTGGGCAGTCGCCACCATAGGTGAATTGGCTGCAGAAGGGCTATTAAAAAAAGAGGTACTAGCCTGGTTTCAGAACAATAAAGCAGCTGGTAAATATATTATTGAAATTGGAGGATTACTTCAAGAGGGATATAGCTTGGAAAATCTCCAAGACTTATATGAAATGGGTGCATTTGAGGCTATTATTAATATTAAAGCTCCAGCAAGTTCGACTGAATGGGATGTCGAAAATATACATGTTAAACATGGAGAAAGAGTGGAAGCAGGTGCAACCTTGGTTACTTTGACTAATCATTCAAAGATGTATTTAATTGCAAAACCTGTTGGAAGTGAAATAAGTATAATAAACAGCACGGCAAGCAACAATGCCTCTATTAAAGCGAATCCTCTTGTTCCTGGAGCAGCTGAAGTATTAGAGGGTCTTAAAATCACAAAGATATTGGGGCGCGATAATGATGGAACCCATGTTTATCTGCCAGTTACAAATAAAATTTCGAGCCGCTCGGAACAGAATGGATCAAAATATCGGAACTGGATGTTGCGAAATGGGATGAAATTTATTCTACAGATCCCAGTAAAAAAGCTTAAAGATGTGATTGTTCTCCCTTCTGAAGCTGTTATCGATAACGGTGTGGATAAAGTTATTTTTGTTAAGGAAGGCAAAGACTTTATTAAACGTAAGGTTGTCGTGCTTTTTCAGGATGAGGAGGTCGTAGTTCTCGGAGAAGGATCTGAAGTCTTCCCTGAGGAACCGATGGTGACACGTGGTGCTTTTGCCCTGAATATGGCTCTTCTGGCTGATGGCCCGCAAAAAATCGATGCACATGCAAATTGTGACCATGGGCATTAAGTATTCTCTGTCGGTTATTTTTTGTTTTTATGTATCAAATAGATACCTTAAGCTTCAAATACGACAAGTACTATTAACTTATTAAATAAGGATTTAATTATGCTTAAAAATATTATAGGATTTTCTTTGAAAAATCGGATGTTTGTTGTGGCTGTCGCATTGATTGTCGCTGCAATCGGTACATACATATCTACGCAAATGCCTATGGATGTTCTGCCGGACTTGAATCGGCCAACAGTTGTTATTATGACAGAAGCTCATGGAATGATTCCTGATGACATAGAACAGCAGGTAACGTTGCCATTGGAGCGTGTTCTAAATGGTGTCCCAGGAGTTGAAAAGGTGCGCTCGACATCTGGGATGGGGATGTCTGTTGTAAAAGTAGAATTTGCTTGGGATACAGACATTTACAGAAACAGGCAGATTGTTGCGGAAAAGCTTCAGATTGCAAAGGCTATACTGCCTAAAAATGTTATTCCGCAGATGGCTCCAATCTCAAGTGTTATGGGGCAGATTCAGCTTGTGGGAATCAGTAGTAAGTCTGGAAAGACTTCCCCTGAGGCCCTTAGGTCATTAGTGGATTATCAGTTAAAATATGAGATACTTTCAATTCCTGGAGTATCAAAAGTAATTGTCGCTGGTGGTTCGCCTAGACAGCTTCAGGTTTTAATGGATGCCGAAAAGTTACGAAGCTTTTCTGTAACAGTTGAAGAGGTGGCAGAAGCCGTTCATGCTAGTAATATGAATGAGAGTGCTGGCTTCCTCAATATAGGAACGAAAGCTCCGCTTATTACAGTTACAGGGCTGCTAAAAAGCAAAGAGGAGTTAGAGCAGGCCGTTGTTCGTCCTGATCCACTAAGACCTGTCTGTATATCTGATGTAGCTGAAGTTAAATTTGGCCCAGCACAGATAAAAACAGGAGAAGCTGGCGTGGACGGGAAGCTTGGAGTTATAATGGTTGTTCTGAAACAGCCGGGCTTTGACACAATGAGCTTAACAGAAGAGATAGATAAACAACTTGCTGCGATGCAGAAAGATTTGAGTGATGATATTATCATAGATGCACATCTTTTCAGTCAGGCAGAATTTATTAAACGCGGTCTTGATAATGTTTTTGACGCTATCCGGGATGGCGGGATAATGGTTGTTTTGGTTCTTTTTATTTTTCTTATGAACTGGAGAACCAGCTTTATTACTTTGACCGCAATTCCACTCTCCATTGCAGTTACTGCAATAATATTCAAGAATGCTGGGTTAAGTATAAATACAATGACTCTTGGAGGTTTGGCAGTAGCTATCGGAGCATTAGTCGATGATGCGATTGTGGGTGTAGAGAACTGTTTTCGTCGATTGCGGCAGAATGAGAAATTACCAGAGAAACAAAGGCAATCAGCCCTAAATGTTGTGTTTGAGGCATCATGCGAAGTTCGCAATCCAATCCTTATTGGTACACTGATTGTAGTAATCGTATATATTCCACTGTTTTTTCTTTCTGGGATGCCTGGAAAACTGTTTGTTCCAATTGGAATAGCATATATTGTAAGTGTAATGGCTTCCCTTGTTGTATCTCTTACTGTAAGTGTAGCATTGTGTTACTATATGCTTCCTGGACATCTTGGAAAACCAGGAAGCCAAGATACATGGATAGTCAGAAAATTAAAGATCATAGTAGGAAAGACAATAAGCTTCAGTCTTGATCATGCCTATTCCATACTTCTTACGCTGCTATTTATGGTTGCTGTAGGAGTCGTCCTTATTCTAAATACAGGGCGCAATTTCCTTCCTGCTTTCAATGAAGGCACCGCTCAGGTAAATGTTGTACTTCCTCCTGATACCGGACTTGATACCTCTGTTAAATTTGGACGAAAAGCAGAAGAGGTTTTTCTTAGCGTAAAAGGAGTTAAACATGTCTCACGCAGAACTGGTCGTGCGGTAGGAGATGAACATGCTCATGGAGTCAACCAATCCGACTGCATAATAACCTTTGATGAGTCATCAGAAAGACCCCAAAAAGAGATAATTGAAGAAATTGAGGCAAAGCTCAAAAAAGAGCTACCGGGCGTAGGAATTGCAGTAGGCCAACCCCTTGAACATCTTATCAGCAGTATGCTATCAGGAACAAAACGGGATGTCGCAATAAAAATTTACGGTCCAGGTATGGAAAAGCTTCGATCTATCGCAAAAGAGGTAGAAGCTCTTGCAGGACACATTGAAGGGATAAAGGATCTTGCCATCGAACAGCAAGTTCTTGTTCCGACTGTAATTGTAGATCCAAACCGTGAAATGCTTAAAAGGCATGGTATCACAGTAGAACAGGTGAACGAAAATGTAGGGCTATCTTTAGGTAGTGAATCAATATCGAGAATGATAAAGGGACGCTACAGTTATCCGATAGTAGTTAGACTGAGAGCTGAAGACAGAAAGAATATTAAAGATGTTGAAAATATCTATCTGCGAAATGACAAAGGAGAGTTGATAAGGCTAAAAGATGTAGCTGATCTAAAAATGAATCTGATTACTAACAATATAAAACATGAGAATATTGGAAGGCGTATTGCTGTGCAGCATAATATTTCAGGCAGATCCCTTTCTGAAATTGTTAATGATCTCAACATAGCACTTGCACCGGTCAGAAAAAGACTTGCTAAAGAAGGGACTGGTTATTACATTAAGATAGGTGGTCAGTATGAAGCTCAGAAGAAAGCCAATCGAAAGATTCTTATTCTAAGCATATTTTCACTGGCAGCGATGATCTTTATTTTATACCTTCATTTCAAGTCAATCAACTTGAGTCTTCAGGTACTTCTGCAAATTCCTCAGGCATTTACAGGAGCTGTTGCTTATATTATCATCAGTGGACAGGATATGTCTATCGCCACTCTGGTGGGGTTTATTGCACTTGGAGGTATTGCTTCACGTAATGCCATTCTGTTACTGGATCATTATCTGCATCTTGCCCTTAAAGAGAAAATACCTTTTGGCAAGAAGATGATTATCCAAGCAGGGCAGGAGAGGATGATTCCAGTTCTTATGACTGCATTGACTTCGGGCATTGCTCTTATTCCGATTGCGATGTCACCCAATCAGCCCGGGAAAGAGATACTCTACCCAGTTGCGACTGTAATAATCGGCGGATTATTCTCAAGTACATTGCTGGATTTCTTTGCGACTCCCGCAACTTTTTGGTTATTTGGGAGAAAATCAGTTGAGCGTATGATCGCGTCATCCGATGTCCATATTGCAGAAGCTTTAACTACTCACATAGAGGGGGAACTAAATAAAAATACAAATGAATTTTAAAAAGACCTATAATAAACGAACTATTCATCAAAACAAAAAAAAAGGAGATAAGATGAAAAAGAAAATGTTACTAATCGCGGTACTCGGTAGTGTTGCAATTTATGGTGGTAGTGTAACTGCACAAGACGCACATGCCCATAATCATGATAGCGACCACGCTCACGACCATTCAGGGCATCACAAAGAGATCATAAAAACACTGACTGTTGGTGACAATATTGCCACTATCAAACTGACCCAGAATAAAACAGCTGGCAAAGTAACTCTTCAGATACTCAAAAGTGATAAGAAGACGGCATTGGTCATCGAAAAGGCACCACGCATCAATCTTATTGTCGAGGAAAAAAGAAAACAGCTTAAAACAACAGTTGTCGGAGAAGATAAGAGCAAATATGAAGTTTCTTCAGATATTCTCAAGAAAGATATCAATGGAAAAATATCTATCAAGATCGGAGAAAACACGTATCAGGTAGCAATTAATCCTCATGAACACGGTGCAGGGTGTGCACATTAAGAGGTTGCTAGTTTATTGTTGATTATTCCAGTATTTATTCGACCTACGCTAAAGGTTTACTAGCCTCTGGCGTAGCGGATAAATCGAATCCTTGCCCGCCTCCGGTGTCTTGAATGTGGAACACTCATCCGTGCCCCCCCTTCGTATTTCAGAAGGGCTGGAAGTTTTAGGAATAATGTAGCGCAGGCGTCTCGCTTGTGTATTCTTAACTTCTCTCTCCGCTATTGATTTATTCAATGATGTGTAATCAGAATATCAATTTTACATTTAATGTATGCATGTTACATTTAGTTAGTCAATTAATTATCATAGATTCAGCATACGATAGACTTATTAACTTTCGATTGCATGTATACCGCAAGCGGTAGATATCTTGTTTTTCTTTTGCTAGCGAATTAAGTTTAAAGAAAATGTTAAGATTTCATCTGTGCAAAGTATAATAAAAACGGAGAATAAAGAGAATGAAAAGTATCCATTATGGTGCATCAGCGATATGTGCAAGTATTTTAGTTCTGGGAACTGGGCTTTCTTCTGGGTGCAACAATGCATTACAGAAAAATGCTACAGGCAATATTACAGAAAATACTATAAAAAATCTACAGGGTGAAAAGGTAAATGTTAGACAAAAAAAATTGCAATTTAAAGATCTAGTAGGGGCGTGGGTAGGAATGCTCCCTAAAAAAGACGGAACTGCTCTTTCGGATATTACGGCTATTGTGGCAATATACAGTGATGGTAAGGCTGCATTTTCATTATTCGAGAAGAATGGTACAGGTTTTCCAATTGTGGGGTCTGGTACAATAAAGAACAATATTTTGACAATTGAACCCGATGAAGTGCATGAAAAGGGTGGCTGCAAAGCGATGCATCTTCATATTATCTCAGCCTCGGATCAGATTCTATCTATAGATCTTAAAAAATCAGGAGAAAAAGTGGGGGTATTGAGACTAAAGCCAGCAAGTAAAGAAGAACTTAAAAAATATTTAAATGGTAAAAGACCTCAATAATTCATATCTGTTTTCATTGATATTTAATCTTTTATTTCTAAACTCTTTTGCTCTTTTTTTACTTAGGGCTATCCCCGCTCCTTTGAGACCGTTGCCTTATAAGAAATATTGCACCAAGCTTTTGTCAAAAGCGTAAATGCCTTGCCTGCTCTGCCTCAAAATAGCTTATTTAGAACATTTATCAGTAAATTTCCCCCTGGATGGTATCTCTATTTAAGAGATATTCCTTCTCTCCATGTATGCGAAGTTTTAAGTTATTCCCTGCGAGAGATTTTACTTTAACAGAGACTAGATCCCCATTTTTCCAATCAAAATCGAGTTCAAAACCTCCACGAGCACGCAAGCCTTTTACACTACCTGTATGAAGCTCTTTTGGTAGTGCTGGTAGAAGAGTTATTTCATCTTCATGACTTTGTATCAACATTTCTGCGATTCCCGCAGTTGCACCGAAGTTTCCATCTATCTGGAATGGAGGATGTGTGTCAAAAAGGTTTGGACATGTTGAGACCGCAAAAAGTGCCTTCAGGTTTTCGTAAACCTCATCTCCTTGCTTTAACCTAGCTCTGAATAGGATTATCCATGCTCTGCTCCAACCTGTATGACCTCCTCCGTGTGAGAGTCTGCGCTGCAATGTGATATCAGCCGCCGCAAATAGTTCTGGAGTTTTTGATTGTGAGAAGTTATTTCCGGGATATAAACTGTAGAGATGGGAGATATGTCGGTGGCCGGGCTCGGGTTCATCATAATCTTTCAGCCATTCCATTACCTGTCCATGTTTTCCAATGCTGACGGGTGGGATTTTTGCCATTGCAGCTTTAAGCTGCTCCACAAATGGATCGTTTTGTTCAAGAATAGTGTCTGCATCGATTATAGCCTGGAAAAGTTCCAGTAGGATTTCTCTGTCCATAGTCGGAGAGAGGCAAATTGTACTGATAATGCCATGGTCATTTACATAGGTGTTTTCAGGTGAAACTGAAGGGCCTGTCATCAATTCCCCCTCAGCATCTTCAAACATATTTTCTAGGTGAAATTCTGCAGCTTCTTTCATTGTTGGGTACGCTACATCAGCAAGGAAAACCTTATCAGATGAAAAAAGATAATGTTCCCATAAGTGCATGCTCAGCCATGCTGCCCCCATATTCCATATAGCAGCAGTAGCTGTGGGATCCGCTGGTGCAGTATCCGCAAAATTATCTGTATTATGATGCGCAACAAACCCCTTACATTGATAGAGTTTACGGGCAGTTACGCGGCCGCTTTCTCTCATTCTTTCTATTAAGTCAAAGAGTGGTTGGTGGCAATCGCTTAAGTTACAAACTTCAGCAGGCCAATAGTTCATCTGGCAATTAATATTAATCGTATATTTTGATCCCCAAGGTGGTAGCATCTTATCGTTCCATATCCCCTGAAGATTTGCAGCCATGGTTCCTGGTCGGCTGCATGAGATAAGCAGGTAACGTCCAAAATTAAAATAGAGGGCCACCATTCCTACATCTTCTGCGTCATTCGCAATTCTCTCTAAACGCTCATTTGTTGGCAATTTAGAAATCGCTTCATCGGCTTCCAGTTGTAGTTCCACCCTTGAGTAATATTTGCGATATTCGCAGATATGATCTTCTAGCAGTGCAGCAAATCCTTTCGCAGATGCTTGTGCTAACTGGTCGCGGCAAAGCTTTTCAGGATCATCTCCTTTGATATCAGTATTTATTGAAAGTAGCAAAGTGACTGCCGACGATTCAGTTATATCTACAAAATCACCAATAGTCCTAGTTTTACCACAATCAGAGAGAGCTTTTACCATCATGCAGACGTTTACGCCATCAGGGCCAGCTTGGAAGTTATGATATGCTGTGTCATCTCCATCTGCCCCCGAAAGCCCTTCAAACTGCTGCCGGGAAAGATTTACCCTCATCCCCAGAGAAGAGTCCGAGTCAGTTTCAATACGGATAACAACCACCTGATCAACAGCACTGGCAAAATGTGTACGTGAATATTTAACATTGTTCAAGTCATATTTCACAGTTGCAACGGCTGTCTCAAGATCAAGTTCTCTTTTATAGTTTGACACCTCTCCGTAATGATTATCAAAGCTAATACATAAGTCACCTGCAGGAAGGTACGATCCCTGCCTTTTCGGATTGGAAGTAAATGCCATACGAGAAAGTTTACTCGCTTCTTCTGTTTTTCCTTCCAGGAGAAGTTTGCGAATTTCGCAAATATATTTATTTGTGTCTGCATTCAGCCTGTCACGCTTGCCACCATACCATATGTTATCTTCATTAAGGGCAATCTTTTCAGTCCCCTGTGATCTTGGTGCAGTTTTACCAAAAACCATTGCTCCAAGCCTACCATTCCCAAGGGGGAATGCTTCAATCCACTTTTTTGCGGGCTTGTTAAAGAAAATTTTGTTTTCTGTTCCCATGCTATTCATTTGCCATGTCCTTATTTATTAGAGTATGGATCTTCCGGAGCAATACCAGCTCCCCATATTTGATCTCCATCTATTGCATATTTCTGCTTTAATTCCGAATAAATATTCCCCTTGCGTTGTGAGTTCGTCGTAATATCCCCCACCGCATTCCCTCCAAGACGTTCCCACAGTTGCGTAAGATAGATACTGCGTGGCTTAACATGCTCGCCAAAACAGCCCCATAAACCATCTAGTCCCTCAAAAGATACTTTTAGTTTGTCACCTACATGCCCTATGGAATAATTGCATGCTGTAGGTGGACTTTGAACTATGATACTACCCTCTGTATTCCATGCGACAAAATTAGCCCCAGCCCATCCATGGCCTGTCCCCATATTGCCACGATTTATTATTGCTAAATCGCCAGAACAATTGTCGTATAAACCTCCAGTAGCCCACCGTTGATGTGGTTCAGAAGAGGCGTAATTATTCGTTGAAAGAACATCTAAAAAGACATTAGGCCCTGGCACACTGCTACCGTAAGAATATGCATGTCGTGAGGAGTCAGCATAACAACGTTGAATCAAATTTTGTTGTCCGTTAATGGAAAAAGCATAACGTCGGCCTCCAGTTACGGCAGATACTGGCTTAAGATATGCACAATCCTGTATCGTTATAAATTGCCCCCCTTTTCCAATTTGCAGTAAATGGTTAAAGTGAATAGATATGACATCACGTACCCAGCTATTTTTCACATAGTCCATTTGTATCACGCGACTACATGTATTTTCATCTACATAGTGAGTTCTGCCTCCAGCTGTTTCAACTTTTCCTGCATCAAATTTGCAAACAGCACGTATGTTTTCAATACCGATATTTCTACCTCTATATGGATCAAATTTAAAAACTGTGCCACTTCCCCATTGTTCATCTATCGCACAGACTATAGGTGCATTGATCGTTATTTGTTTTCCCCTTATTGCAGTAATTACTCGATCATAAGAAATATTATAACGTCTTGCTGTCCAGTTCGTGATTGGCTTTCCATCACTTCGTTTAGGAATATTATCCATACCTATTTTCTTAATCCATGCATTATTGACATGTCGAACAACGGCTATATGATCTCCTACTTTTAATTGGCTAATCAAGGCAACATTAAAACTTTTTGCTCCAACAGGAACAACCAAGTCGGTAATTTTACTCGGATTTTTTCTAGGAGTTGGTCTCTTCCCAGAATCAACAATGATCAATGAGTCCCTTTTCTCCCCAGTTGCAAATAATACCGTCCCGTTTTTGCCATTACCTTCTCCGCGCAAGACAATGCCATTTTTAACAATCTTGAGGGTTCCTGTTATGTTGTAAACGCCTTTTTTGAGTAGCAGGGTTCCGCGGAATCCATTTTTTTGAAGATTCATTGCACCAATCTTGTCAATTGCTTTCTGAATATGTGCGGTATCATCCTTACCGCTACCACTTGGATTTAAAGTTATAACAATAGGTACATCTGGTAGTGCTATTCCTCCACCTTTATAGCCACAAGATGAAAAATCAGAGATGCAATCTTCAGTTTTAGAATATGGAATATAGACCATTTTGCTCTGTGCATTATCAAAATATGCATATTCAAAACTTGCGATACTCGCACTTGTTTCCGGCCTATACTTCCTGGTGGTATAGGAATTCTTCAACTCACTTTTCATTGCCAAAATTTTCTGAATAACAGGATCAGCTGTTTTTATAAATTCAGTTGTTGAATATGTTTCCATAAAGGCTTTTGTCTTGCTCTTAAGTTGTTTTATTATAGATGAGCTTAAAGGGGGGCCCAAAGCGGCAACATATTTATCAACATCAAATTTTACAGTTACATCTATTTTTGCAAATTTTAATACATAGTAAAAATCTTTTTCCGCAGATTGTTCTATTTGGTTATCAGATAAAGTTTCTATTACTGATAAAAGCTTTGGCTGCAGAAGAGTTCCGACTTGTTCAAAATACTTTTTCGAAAGAGAATGTACTTTGTTTTTTAATGCGTAAAGACCTTTTCCAAGATTAACCTCAGGAGTATTGGAGGAGATGCCCGTTAGCTTAAATTGCTCTGCTTTTGATAATTTATTTAGTGGCAATTTGAGAGTAATGAATGACGATGCTCCAATTCTCTTTTTTCCTTCAAGCACATTGTTTTCTGTAACATTGAAAATTTTCAGTGTCTTTTGGGAACCGTTCTTTAACTGCAAAGTTAAGGTTTTTCCAATTTGTTCTTTTAAGGCACTCTGCACAAGACTTCGGATATTTATATTTTTTTTCAATAATTCATATATGTCCTTTATCTCATCATCATCTTTAAGGAAATCATAAGTTATCAATTTTGCATCAATTTCCCCTAGTGCATCGTTCGGGCCTTTCTGTATTAGAACAGTGACAACTGAATCAATTAAAAGATCTTTACATCTCTGTTGTTCAAGCCTTATTTGCTCTTCCGCGACTCTCTTCTTTTCAAGAATTGTTTTTATATCAGCAATAAATTTCATGCGATCACTATTTGTCTTTTGAACAAATTTGCCATTGTAATTTTCGTAGTATTCAATGGCTTGATTATACTTCTCTTCGCTTACAAGCAGGTCGCCTTTTTCTTTTATCTGAACCAGCACGGCTTGGATGGCCTGATTCTGTTTTAATAAAATATCAGCCAGCAATTTCTCAGCTTTCTCAGCATAAATAGTGCCATCGCACTCTTGAATAACCCGCCTGTAGCGCATTGCAATTCCTTCGTATTCCTCTGTATTTTGATCACACCACTCTTTTGCCTGCTTAAACAAAATTTCTGAGTTGTCCTCAACTTGCGTAAGTTTAATTGTATATTTTTTTCCAGGTGATGAAGGAGATGAAGGAGATGAAGGTGATGAAGTTGATGCTTGTTTGATCATAATAAAAACTACAAATAATATAATCAGACCTACAATTATTATTGAACTTGTGCCAATCAGTTTCCGATTAGGTGATCTTGAAGCCCCAAGTATGGCTTGAATTACCTTCTGTAGTCGCGTCTTGGTTGATGTAGTATTTTCTTCGGAAAACACTTCCTCACTAGATTGAATAGATTCTTGGTTATTTTCAGAATCAGTCATTTCTCGTTTATTGATGTTAACTGAAGTTGATTGAGGCGGGGTTGCCTGAATCAGCGTAGCCTTTTCATTGCTGTTAGCGGGCACTAAAAATTTATTTTTACAGATCTCACAAGCAGCTTTGCTGCTAGCATGAGCATCATCTAATTCATATTTGGTTCCACAAGATGGACAATCAAAAATAATCATGAGCTATCTCCTTTATATTCTCTTAAATTTTCTAAATTATAAATCCCACCAAGGTGGGGTTTTATTCCACGTCCGTTGGAGGGATACAGTATCAAAACATTTTCATTTCTGAACTTTACAAATTTCATTGAGCTCTGCCCTTACGCATTTGAAACAGGTGTGATTGCTCCTGGTTCTACTGTTCCGAAGATTGTGCCAGCTGCAGCTTCCATTGATTCACGACTGTAACCATAGGTAATTACTATTGTTTCTGAATTTTTTGGAATTGATATTTTGTAAGGGGTGTTTGCTATTAAAATGATATTTTTATCTTTCAGTGCACAAAGTTCTTCAATCAACCATGTATTTTGTCCACGACGATAATTGAAGAAATTAGTTACAAGAATTGTATCGTAACCTGTAACTGCATTTCTAATCTGTTCGATATCGCCATCATCATAGGTTGAACCTACTTCCAAGTATGTAATATCATTTGTATATTGCATGCATGACTCAAAAAAGATCCCATTATGTTCTTCAAGTGTATTTGTATTCGCCGCAGTTTGTTCGATAATAAGAACTTTTGAATCTTTTTTTAAGGGTAGCACATCAGCTTCATTCTTGACAAGTTGAGTGGTACATCTTGCAGTTTCGCTAACTAGCTCAATCAACTCTTTATCTTTTGAGAGTTTTTCAAATTCATCGATATCAGAAGTCTTACCAAAAATCCCATAATTGCTTTTCATACGCAGAATTCTAAAAATCTTTTCATCGAGATCCTTTTCCGTAAGCGTACCTGCATCTAGATACTCCATAACAGTACTGCATGACGCATCAATCAGATTATTCTGGGCCTTCATTAAAATTAGATCTGATCCAGCGACCAGAGCCCTCGCACATGCATCAGGAACACCATAACGTTCAGCCAATGCACCCATCGTCATGCTATCAGTTGTAATAACTCCATCGAATCCAAGTTCATCACGTAAAATACCAGTTACAATTTTTTTAGAAACAGTTGAAATCGTATCTGGATCAATTTGAGGGTACATTGAATGTGCAGTCATAATTGAGGGCAGATCTACTTGTTCAATTAATAGACGATACGGTAAAAGTTCTCGTTCAAAAAGAGTCTTTTTGTCAACATTAATAACAGGAACAGAGTAGTGAGCGTCAGTATCTGAATCTCCACGTCCAGGGAAATGTTTTGCAGTCGCAACGATTCCGGCTTCTTTGTATCCTTTACAAGATTCAGCAGCCCACGCTGCAACCTCTTCGGCCCTATCAGAAAAACTTCTGGTATTGATTTCAGGATTAACCGAATTTGTATTTACATCTACAACAGGTGAGTGGCATATATGATATCCAATAGCTCTAGATTGCTTGCCTTGATAAAGAGCGGCCTTACGAGCAATTTCGATGTTATCAGTCGCTTTTAAGCCCATAAAAGGAGGAAAAGTTTTAACTCCGGAAAAAGGAACATTACCTGAACCACTTTCCTGATCATAGGAGAAATGCAAAGGTAGTCCTAGTGGACGTTTTTTTGCGATTGCCTGCAGTTTATCAAATATTTCTGAAAATTGCCGTGCTGATACGACTGGTGGATTATCATTTTTATAGAAAATGCGTCCTTCATCAATTTTTACCACCGTACGCTTACTTTTTGGATCCACATAAGATCCAAAACTTCTTCCATTCGGGGTAATTCTCAGTCCACCGCAATGAAATTTTTCAATTGCTTCAATATGCTTGGGTGTAATGACAGTTCCATTGAATCCAAAGGTAAAGACAGCTCCAATTTTCTGTTCTATACTCATTTTTGAGATAATTTGTTTTATTTCTTCTTCATTCATTTTTATTTTTCCTGTTCATCTTTTATTCGTTGTAGAAGTTTTATCTTCTAATATCAGCTGACTTGTGCAAGTATAAATATGTAAGAGTTTTGCTCTTAAGCAGTATAATATTGATCTGCAGTAGAATAGAGCCACTGTTTTGCTGCGTAGATCGCAATTTCTTCATCAGCCCATCCATTTTCTATCTGATTCCATAAAAATTGAGCAAGTAGTTTTTTGACAAAGCGGGTTTTGATATAAGCCCATTCAATACATCTTGCATCTGTAGCCAAGATGGAAGAGCGACATGCAGGGAGAGCCTCGAAACGATATTGCATGTTAGACTGAAAGACGCTTCCGCGATAATTAAACCACCAGAGTCCGCCAGGAATAACATTTTTAAAGATTCTTGCCATTTGCACAAGGTCGAGAGAATTAAGTTCCGATGCATTAATAATCTCAAATGTGATATTATTGTACATATCAAAGATTCCCGACATATTAAAAATTCTTTTAGTGTCATTTAATGAACAGTGACCATGAGCACCACTTATCATCTGATCAGGGAATGAAGCCATTCCAACAAAGATCTGCAAGTGTAATTTCATCTCATTGGCAGCATTATATACTCCATGTCCGACGAATTGCTTTATATCGCGCGGCGTATTTCCTGTTTGAGTCAAGTTTGGAGAGTCTGAAGCCAATCCATTATCGGAATCAAAAGGAAAATTACAACGCAATACTGAAATACCTGAATTGGAAAAATCGGTCAACTCTTCCTGCTTTGCTTCAATTAATTGCTTTGCGGCATCCAACTGATTTTCCGAGCTCAATACGGCTTCGAGTTCCGCATCTTTTATGGGGTTAAATATCTTGTAGTAATAGTGACGATCCTTAATTGTTTCAAGCCCGTTTTCTTTATAGGTCGGAATGATAGTGATCTTTGCAATATTACCTTTTTTACATACAGTTTCAGCCCATTGTGTATCAGCAGCAGTTACCGCAATTTTTTCATTAAGGGCTTTAATGCTATTGACATCTTTCAGTTCTATATCAAATAATTCTTTAATGGAAGTACGTACGGTCTGATTCCAATAAGTATTGCGCCCCTTATCTAAAGCATCAATAAACGTTGCAGAATTCAGTTTTTCAGATTCTGGTAGTTTTCCTACTCCACTAAATGGATAACCAACGGCATTAAGTTCTCGACAGAACCAAAAATAATGACCTATATCCAAAAAATTCTGAGCAGATAAATGTGTACTGCCATCTAGATGATTATGTGTGTCCCATGCGGGCAGATTATTTACTGTATTAAAAAAATCTTCTTTATTCATTACTTCTCCTTTTTGTTTTCAGAATTAATATGACATGACAGAAGGCCACCCTTTTTCAGTTGAAGAAGTTCAGGTATTTCTGATTTGCATTTATCAAAACATTCTCGGCACCGTGGATGAAATGCACATCCAGGAGGTAATTTTCCTGGATCGGCGACTTCACCTTCAAGTCCGAATTCCATTTTTATGTTCGGATCTGGGCTAGGTACAGCTCGTAAAAGAGCTCTAGTGTATGGATGTTTAGGATCTTTAAATAGTTGTTCGGTCTTAGCAAGTTCAACGATTTTTCCGGCATACATAACGGCAACTTTATCACAGATATGCTTAACTACACTCAAATCATGAGCAATAAAAATATAAGTAAGTCCAAGATCCTGCTGCAGATCTTTCATGAGATTAATTACCTGTGCCTGAACAGAAACATCAAGAGCAGAAACCGCTTCGTCGGCAACAACCAACAATGGCTTCATAATTAATGCCCGGGCAATCCCGATACGTTGACGCTGGCCTCCTGAAAATGCATGAGGATAACGCATTTTGTGTTCTGGTTGCAATCCTACCTTGATCAACATCTCTGTAACTTTATCCTCTAACTCCTTCCCTTTGGCCATCTTGTGGATTATTAAAGGCTCTGCAACGATATCCCGAACAGTCATTCTTGGGTTTAATGAAGAAAAAGGGTCCTGAAAAATCATCTGCATTTTAGTACGTAATTTTTTCAACCTTTTGCGTGGAACTGTTGCCAAATCAATAATGTCATTATCGCAAAAAAAGCTAACTTCCCCATCCGTGGGATCAAGTGCTCTTAAAATGGTTCTTCCGACCGTAGTTTTACCTGATCCACTCTCTCCTACTATGCCAAGAGTTTCACCAGGCATAAGGTCAAAACTTATACCATCAGCAGCCTTAACTATTCCTATCTGCTTGCGCATAATTCCTTTATTAAAAATAGGGAAGTATTTGCACAAACCACGCACGCGTAGTAATGGCTGTTCCAAACTGGAACTATCAACTGCGTCTCTAGCCACTTTAGACTCTTCTAATTTGTTACAGGATTTTTCTTTCATAATATTTTATTTATTAATTTAACAGGGAAGTTTTAATAAAAACTCCCTATATGTTTACTCTTTTTTTCGATTAATTCAATATCGTCTACTCTTAGGCATGCTGCATCGTGATCTTTTCCGATCGAAACCAAGTCTGGAGGAGTGCCTATATCGCACACATCTTCTTTATAATGAGGACATCTTGGATGGAACGGGCAACCTTCGGGGATCTCCTGTAATGACGGTACACTGCCTTTTATTGAAGGCAGTTTTGCTTTATCCATACTTAAGCTTGGTAGCGATCTTAAAAGAGCCATAGTGTATGGGTGACGCGGATTTTTCATAATTGTATAAACATCAGATCTTTCCACAACCCTGCCAAGATACATTACAGCAACTTCATCTGCGACTTGCGCAACAACTCCCAAATCATGCGTAATTAGCAGAATTGATGTGCCTAAATCCTTCTGCAACTCCTTCATCAGTTTTAAAATCTGTGCCTGGATAGTTACGTCAAGTGCGGTTGTCGGTTCATCTGCAATCAGGAGTTCAGGATTACAAACCAGAGCCATTGCAATAACAACACGCTGGCGCATTCCACCACTTAATTCAAACGGATACTGATCTACACGCTGTTCGGCTCCTGGAATACCAACCTTGGAAAGCATATCAATTGTCTTTTTACGGGCTTCTTTTTTTGAAACATTTTGATGTAAAAGGATTGCTTCAGAGATTTGATTTCCGACCGTATGGACAGGGCTCAGAGCTGTCATTGGTTCTTGAAAAATCATACTAATTTTTCCGCCACGTAAATTAAAAAGTTTATCAGATTTCTCATCAAGCTTTAATATATCAAGTTTTTTTCCATCCGAAGGATGAAATAGAATTTCACCATTCAGAATCTTTCCAGGTTTTTGAATTAAACGCAAAATGGAATAGGATGTCACACTTTTTCCACATCCTGACTCGCCAACTAAGGCCATGATTTTTCCTTTTGGGATTGAAAAGTTGACATTATTCACAGCACGAATCTCACCCTCTTCCGTAAAGAATGAGACCTTTAAATTGCTGATCTCTAATACATTTTTTATTTTTTCTGACATAATTTATCTTTTGACAAGTTGTTTTATTTGTTATTTTGCAGAATATGGATCTGCTGCGTCCCTGAGTCCGTCTCCTAAAAAGTTCAACGATAATACTGATGCAACGATAAAAAAGAGTGGCAATAGCAACCACGGATAAAGGGCGACTGCCTGCATATTCATACAATCCTGCAACATCACTCCCCAACTAACAACTGGTGGTCGCAGACCAAGACCTAGAAAGCTCAACGAGGTCTCACCTAAAATCATACCAGGCACACGCATGGTCAAGGTAACAATAATATGCGAGGTGAATCCTGGAATCAGATGTTTAAAAATTATACGACTGTGACTTGCGCCCAAAAGAGAGGCAGCAACAGCGTAATCCTCTTCCCGTAATTGAAGAAGTTTACTTCTTACAGTTCTGGCAAGACCCGTCCAACCCATTAAACTGAGAACCACTGTGATACAGAAATATACAGTTAACGGCGACCAATCCTGTGGCATTGCAGCGGCAATAGCCATCCATAGCGGAAGCTTTGGGAACCCTCCGATAATTTCAATAATTCGCTGAATAATCAGATCAGTTTTTCCTCCAACATATCCGGAAATACCACCTATAACGATACCCAATACAAAGCTTATTGCGATGGCGATAAGACCGATAGAGAGTGAGACCCTAGCTCCTGCAATCAGCCGGGTATAAATATCACGGCCATATTTGTCGCTACCAAAAAGATAAAAAAACGTCTCTTTATCCGTACCTATTTCTTCAGTTGTGTTAGTTGCAACCAATAGATGCCTAGAGCAGGGAATTACTCCCCATAGTTTGTACGAATGTCCTTTTCCAAAAAAAGTAAGGCCTATTTTTTCATCTGTTTCGGTATACTCTTTATGAAAAGAGACAGGATCAATGTTTCGCTTTACTTTATTAACATATAGACCGTCTGAAAAATTAAATTTTACCGGCATTGGAGGATTATACTGCTGGTTTATGTTCATCATGTCGGTAGAGTAAGTTGCAAAAAACTCACTAAATCCTGCGACAACATATAGTCCAACGACAATAAAGAGAGATGCTGCGGCAAGTTTATGTTTAAAAAAGCGCAGTCTAATTAATTGCCACTGACTAAGGTAGCTGGCAGTAGTTTTTGTTTTTTTACTCATCGTGTACCCCCTCCGAATCTAATACGCGGATCCAGTACAAGTAGGAGAAGATCACTTACAAGTACTCCGAATATTCCGAGCAGACTGAAGAACATTATAAGAGAACCAGCCATATACATATCCTGAACAAGGAGAGCTTCTAGCAACAACGGTCCAACAGTGGGCAAGCTCATAACAATCGCTACGATTGCTCCCCCCGATACGAGTCTTGGGAATATTCCGCCGATTCCTGAAACAAATGGATTGAGTGCCATACGAACAGGATATTTAAAAAGAAGTTTAAGAGGTCTTACTCCTTTGGCTTTGGCTGTGATAACATACGGTTTTTTTAGTTCATCAAGCAAGTTTGCACGCATAACTCTAATCATTCCTGCTGTTCCGGCAACTCCCATAATCATAACCGGTATCCAGACATGTTTTAATAGATCAATAATTTTATCCCAGTTCCAGTCAGGCCTAGCTCCAAATTCTGAAGAAAACAGCCCCGTCGGTGTAAATCCCATAAAACGTTCACAAGCATACATCATAAGAAGAGCAGAAATAAAACCTGGAATACTCATTCCCAAAAATCCGAAAACTGTAAACACATAATCAAAAAATGAATATTGCTTGACTGCTGAATATATACCAACCGGAAAGGCGATTGCCCAAGTGAACAATAGCGTCCCTAAGGAGATGAAGAAAGTTAAAATCACTCGTTCGGCAATGAGTTCATTTACTACACGCATGTCACGCATGGAACGGCCCATATGCCCCTGCAGTAACCCTCTATCTTCATTATCGAAACTAATAAACCACTTCAATCCCATCCATCTAGCATATCGTACTGCCATAGAGTCATCAATAAAAAACATGGCTTTAAGTTGTTCTATTTCCTGTGCATCAACCTCTTCACCTACTTCCTCCATTGCAGCTATTTTAGTATCAATATAATCTCCGGGTGGTAGCTGAATAACAACAAAAACTAAAATAGAAATAATAAACAAAGTTGGTACCATTAATGCAAGACGGCGAAGTATGTATGGGTGTTTCAGAGCTGCCATAGATAGAAAAAGCAGAGCAATACCAATTAAAAGGTATTTTACAATATTTAGTGCTATACTAACTTTTACTGATTTTGCATCTTGAGTCAGTTTTCCTATTCCTTTCGGAGTGTAATTATCAACAGACGAATCACTCACTTTATCTGTTGTTGTATTCACTATCTGATATTTAATAGACTCCTTCGCAGCCTCATCCATCTCTAAAATATTCTTTTTCTGTAGATACTCTTTTTCCCAGCAGAAAGTTTCAACTCCACCATTGGCTGGCGATTGATGCGACCAGGCGAATGAGAGATCACGAGGAACGTTTTTAAATCCATCTTTAACAATGGCTAAAACAGGAAGTGGCGTTGCAATATTAATTTGCCAAACATTATCAGCGACTATTTGTAACATTTTATCCAAATAAATTTTCTGTTTTGCGGGATCGGAATATTTTTTTGCTTCAGAATAGTATTTTAAAGATTTATATAAATCTGAATCCTTGGGTGGTGCTTTGTGTTTTAATGATTCGGAATCTTTACTTCCAAACATCCCACCAGCCTCATACCACAGATCAACTCCAGGAGCAAAGGAGAAGCAAGGGCGCAAGGGGAAAAATTGTATTACGCTATTTGATAAAAACATTTCAGCTTCACCTGCGGTAACACGTCTCTTCATTAAATGTAAGCCTAAAACCCTAATAATAACTCTTACGCCTACTCTCTTCCAGTCATCAACTACAAATTGAGCTCGT
The DNA here is from genome assembly GCA_030590505.1 of Kiritimatiellota bacterium. Lineage (GTDB taxonomy): Bacteria > Verrucomicrobiota > Lentisphaeria > Victivallales > JAADHT01 > JAUUYH01. The sequence goes on along the minus strand of JAUUYH010000001.1, from coordinate 11,422 downwards.
TCTGCGTCGTCAGGAGTAGGAATTGAGAAATAGATACTCATGTGTGAACCGTCAGGAAATGTACGATATCCCTCACTGTCACGCTTGCTTAATCCCAGATTATCCAATAATTTACACGCCGTTTCAGGATCATATTCAGTTGCTGATTTATAGACTTCTTCATTAAAAAAGTAAGAGCTTCTTGATGGAGATAATTGAGCAGCTTCTACTATTCCATTAAACTCTGAATCAATCATACGCTGTCTATCTATCGATATTGACATAGCTCTTCTGAACTCTTTTGAACTAATTGTTTTTTTGAGCCATTTTGTCTCAGGTTTATCAGGATTCACTTTATATTCTAAATTAAAATATATCGTAAAGTTTGACCGTCCTTGCGATGTCCAGTGATATAATTGATACCCCTCTTTCTGAGAGTTTCCCATTAATAATGTATATTGCGAAGGATCTATTTTTTTATTTTGCATTGACACTTCACCACTGGCAGCACTGAGTGTAATCATATTTGATGATCGAGCAGTAAATATTATGCGATCAAGGTAAGGCAGTTGATTCCCTGCAGAATCAACAACAAAGTAATACGGATTACGTACTGCTTCTGAAGGTGAACCTTTAACAGGTCGTTTTATTATCCATGGAGTTATACGTGGAAGCTCAGGATTTGTAACGTCTTTTATTTTTCGATAAACGGATTTTGCACTTGGTAGGCCATATTTATCCTGTAATTTTTCTATAAGTTTCTGATCACCTATTCTGGGATGAAACCGTTTGAGGAAATGAGCGGGTGAATTGCAGAGCCAACGCCCATAAGCGCCTGCTATTTTGGGAAGAAAAAGAGGATTTGGTTTATCGAAAGTAATTTTAAAATTATATTTATCTAAAAACTCAATTTTTGCAAGTTTTCCCTGGAAGCGATATACTTGACTCGGAGAGCTTGCTAACATTGGGTCATTCTCCTCCATTTCCCAATTATACTTAATATCATCTGTATTATAAGGATGCCCATCAGACCATTTCATTCCTTTGCGTAATTCAAAAGTGTAGACCCTGTTATCGTCAGACACTGTAAAATTTTTAGCTACATGTGGAACTATCGGCTTTCCCATGGGAGACCAACGAACTATATGTGCATATCCAAGTCTGTTCGCAACACAATATACTTCAGAAGCATTCGAACCAAGTCGCATCCATGTCCCTCCATAGTTATGAACATGATCAACACCTTCAAGTACGAGTGGTTCTGTAGGAACACGTTCATTAAGCGGAGGAAGTTTTCCCTCTGCAATCAACTCTTTGAGTATAGGAGCTTCACCCTTAGGATACCATGCTCCCTTTTTCCCTTCTGAATAGTCAACTTTCTGATAAATGATCGGGGGGGGCTTTGGATGTCTCAACTCTTCCACTTCGGCAATCCTTTCTGCGGATGGCATGACAAATTCATTCGACAATGCAGGACGCATTATAAAAGAGAGCAGGTTGAAAAAGAGCAATATTATAACTAACGTTACTGCCAGGCAAATTCCAAATTTTAAATATAAGTTTTTCATTTATTCTATTTACATTGTTTGAGTCATGGGGGGAATCCCTATTTTATGGATAAAGCTTTATAACCATTATTAATAACCAAAACTCGTGAAGGCTTACTATAAGCAGAAACTCATGTAAATCAAGTATCTCAAATAAATTTTCCTTTTTTTTTATCATAATTCATGAAAAAGATGACAGAAATCGAACGAATATCAAATATTTTAAAACGTCAACCAGTAGACCGCATAGGGTTACATGAACATCTCTGGAGGGACACCAAGAAGGCGCGGGAAGATCAAGGTCATATAAAAGAGAATGAAGAGACGATCTTACTAAAAGATGGAAATTGTGCATTTTTAAGAAACGAACAGGAGTTTCTGGGAGAGTGACATAAAGCCGCGACTAACTCCAGACAGAGAAAGGATCAATTATGAAGCAATTGAACACCAAAAAACAACCGAGAAGCATATCAACTGGCAGTTCCAGTCAAATTAATCCTCCGAGAAACTGTAAAAAGAGTATAAAATCTGCTCATTTTTAACATTTTCTCCGAATTTTAGCAGAATTTCCCCAATTGGATGAGTTATTCCTTGAAGATGCTCCTAAACCGCTGTTGATGTTCTTTTTCAACGCCTTATGAAGTTATAATATGTTGCGAAGTACGCAAATTTTGACGCTAAGTGGCTAAAAGGAGTAGAAATCTACTATATTGCATTTGGAAAATTTTGAATATAGGTTATTTTACGAACCATAGGAGAGGATTTTTATTCAGAAAATCTTGAAAGTTCCTAAATTTAATACTCAAGTAAGGAGAGAGAAGATGGCAGAAGCAAAAGGACTTAGCAAACCGGTAAAATTGAAAGCAGACCTAGCAGCATTTCTTGGTGAAAAAGAGCTTCCAAGAACAGCTATTACAAAACAGTTATGGGATTACATCAAAGCAAATAAACTTCAGACTAGATCTGAAAATGGAAAACCTGAAAACGGTGGAAAATTTATTGTTGCAGATGCAAAACTGTTGACTATTTTCAAAAATACAAATTCAAAAAGCAAGAGCGGAAAAGTTACTAACCTAACTGCTCTAAAAGAAGGACAGACAATTAATATGATGCAGATGGCGTCAGTTGTCGGTGCTAATATTGAAGCGTAAATCTCTTCAATAGATGCTTTATATATCGGGTGGCCCTTTTGGGTCCACCCTTTTTTTATGAAAAATATGAAAAACGAGCCTAAGAAAGCAAAAAAAATACCGCATTATCATGGACATCGTGATCGATTGCGTAAAAAATTACTGCTTTCGTCTGATTCCTTAGCGGACTACGAACTACTTGAGCTTTTACTTACCTATTCAATCCCCAGAAAAGATGTCAAGCCACTTGCAAAACAGCTAATTGAACACTTTAAAAATATTCATGGTGTAATGAATGCCTCATCCGAAGCACTTTTAGAGGTTTCCGGCATATCCGAGAACACCGCAATTTTAATCAAGCTTATCCGTGAACTAGATACACGGAGCCTTGTCATGCAACTTCAGCAGAAAAATGCAATTAGATCCCCGAAAGATGTTCTTGACTTTGCAAGAAAAAAACTTGGGCACCTCGTTGATGAGGCATTTATGGTGATATACATAAATGCAAGAAATAAGATTGAAAACTATGAAATAGTTAACGAAGGAACCACTGATAAGGTTGTTATCTATCCTCGTAATATTATTAGAAATGCACTAAAACACAATGCAACAGGCATTATTCTTATCCATAATCACCCTAGTGGCGAATCTGAACCATCTGGAAGTGATATTCGCATTACTGGAGATATCATTACAGCAGCGACTGCAATGGATATAAGAGTGCTTGACCATCTTATTATCTCCACAGAGGGATCTTTCAGTTTTGCGGAAAATAATTTGATGGAGTAACTACGCTGCATAAAACTCAGCAAAGCTTAGAAACCTAACTCCACCTGCCTTGAGGTGCTTTATTAGGTTTTTTATTATAATTCAGCTTGAAAAACTCTCTTTTTCTTCTCTATTATGATGTGTCTTAAAAAATAGAATAACAATCCTAGGAGTATTGTTTATGAATAATTTGTATAAAATGTTCTTAACTGTTGTTGCATTTACGCTAGCAGCGTTTCTTTATGCCGAGGAGGCCAAAGATCCTGATGCTAAAGTCGCTGATGCTAAAGTCGCAGAGGTTAAACCAGTAATCAATCCTAAATTTTTAAAACTTAGTGTTAAAAAGGTTTCTCGTACTAGAAAGCTCAAAAATGACAAAGCATTAAAATTAAGGACAACACCTAGCGGAAAAGACTTAAATAATGATGATAAAAAAGATATTGTCTCACTAACAGTAACAATTAACAACAAAAATCATAATGATGCAAATAATTATTCTCTAGTTGTTGAAGCTTACTCTAAGTCTGTAACAGAAAGGAAACCATCTCCTCAACTCGTCAAAAATTTTACTGTTCTTATTCCAAAACTAATAGCACGTAAGAAATATGTCAAGGTTTTTGATCAGATAGAGTTGATATATGATAAAACTGAAGATGCCTATGAAGAGCCGGAAAACGAAGACGAAGACGAAACAAATACAAAGAAGAATCGAAGAAGGACGACACCTGCATTTGGAAGTTGCTTTTATGGATATAAAGTAATTTTGCTTGATAGCGAGAAGAAGGAAGTTCAAGCTATAATATGGCCGTCGTCTTTTAATAAATATCTTAAAAAATTAAAACTTCAAAAAGAAAAAGAGAATAAAAAATAATGATAAAAGAAGCATGTGGTGTTTTGGGTATTGCCAACAATAATAATGCGGCAGAGTTAACAAGATTAGGTCTTTTTGCTTTGCAACATCGTGGACAAGAGAGTGCTGGGATTTTTCTAAAACGGTCCGGACAGTGTGAACTAAATAAAGGTATGGGATTGGTCGGTGACGTTTTTGACAAGCTCCCCAAAGAGTGGTGGAAAACAGAAGGCCAGACCATGGCTATAGGTCATGTCAGGTACAGCACCAGTGGCAAATCTACCCTAATTAATGCTCAACCTTTTGCTGTTGAATTTGACAAATGGCATCTCGCTTTAGCTCATAACGGGACATTATCAAATGGTGCATACTGGAGAAAACAGCTTAAACGTTCTGGTGCAATATTTCAGGGCGATCTCGATACAGAAATCATTCTTCATCTTGCGGCTCAAAGTCATCAAGAGGGGGAGACTCCATGGAAAGCATTAGAGTATGCATTGACTAAAGTTGAAGGTGCCTTTTCGGTTGTAGCTCTCTGCGAGGACGGCTTGATGGTCGCTCGTGATCCACATGGATTTAGGCCTCTTGCCCTCGGTCGACTAGGTGATGCTGTTGTTGTTGCATCTGAAACATCAGCATTTGATATGATGGGGGCAAAATATGAGCGGGATGTTAGGCCTGGAGAGATGATCGTAATAAAAGAGGATGGCTCAATGCAGAGCAAGCAGTTTGCAACCGCCTCTCGCATTTCACACTGTATTTTTGAACATGTATATTTCTCCCGTCCTGACAGCTTAGTTTTTGAAGATTGCGTCTATTCACTGCGTAAAAAATTTGGAGCTCAGTTGGCATTGGAACATCCAGTAGAGGCTGATATTATTGCTCCAGTTCCTGATAGCGGGACTTATGCTGCTCTTGGCTATGCCGAGGCATCAGGAATCCCTTTTGAAATGGGAATTATGCGTAATCACTATATTGGCAGAACATTTATCAAACCATCGCCAGAAGACAGAAAAACTGCTGTAAATCTAAAATTGAATCCTATACGTAAAGCAATAGAAGGGAAGCGGGTGTGCCTGGTTGAAGACAGTATTGTTCGTGGAAATACGAGTAGAGAAAGAGTGAGAACTCTAAGAGAGAACGGGGCAACTGAGGTACATATGAGAATAAGTTGTCCTCCGCACATCAGTCCATGCTATTACGGAATTGATTTCCCAAGTGCTGAAGAGTTGATTGCTCATTCACATTCAATTGATGAAATTGCAAAGATTATTGATGCCGATAGTCTCGCGTATTTGTCGTTAGACGGTATGCTCTCTTGTGCTTCTAAGGACAACGCTGACTATTGTCATGCCTGTTTCTCTGGAGAATATCCAGTTAAGCCTAAGATGTAGAATGTCCTAAATGTCAAATACCGAATAAATAAATAAATTATTACCCGAATGGGTATATATCAATTAAATGCTCATGGTTGACAGTAAACGCAAAATAAGTGATTTGCAGAAAGGCATTATTGCCTGTCCTAATTGTGATGAAATATTACATCTAAATGCATATCAATCACTTAAGGTTGTAGCATGTCCAAACTGTGACACTCCTATTTTCATCCCATTTAAACTAAAATCTTACTGGCTTTACCGTCCGTTGGGTGGTGGTGGGATGGGGAGTGTTTACCAAGCATTCTCTGAAGACATTGCGGGTGAATTTGCCGTAAAAATTCTTCCACGGAAAAGGAAAAAGGATCCTGAACTCATCAAAACACTGAGAATGGAGGGTGAGATTGGAACAATCCTTGGTAAATCGCCTCATCTCATTGACGTTGTAGATTATGGATGTGAGGGAGATGAGCACTATATGGTTTCACGTTTTGTGGAAGGGACTCGTCTAGATGTTTTTATTTCATCCGCAACAATGCTCTCCGAAAGGCAGGCTTTAGATATTATGACTCAATTGCTTGATGCAGAAATTCATATTAAAAACTGTGGCTATCTATATCGAGATATAAAACCTGAAAATATTATTATTGTGGAAGAGACTGCAACTGTGAAGTTATTAGATTTTGGGTTATGCCTTCCGTTGAATCAGGCCGCCACTCCTAATACTGAGGGGAATCTAGAGGGCGCTGTTTTCTATCTGCCTCCTGAACGAATTGTCGCAGCTCCAGAAGGGGAATATAGCGAAATATACAGCCTAGGAATGCTACTTTTTCACATGGTTGCAGGTGAAACATATTTCTCTAGTGCTGATGCAAAAGATGTCATGACCAAACATATCAGATCACCGAGAAATCCTAACGTAAGGAGCCGCCTGAAACGGTGCTCTTCTGAGCTTGTAAACATTCTTGATAAAATGATTCAGGGCAATCCAAATGAGCGCTATCATACTCTTGCAGAAATTGCAGAGATTATTGATGAATTCTCAAAAAATGCTTCAGGGTACTCCCTCGCACCCCCTACAGATCCACACTTAGAATTTATACTTGAATCAAAAAAGAGCACTTCAATTAAAGTTCTTGCAGTGATGTTAAAGTTAATTATTGTTCTTCTTCTGTCAGCAGGGCTAGTTGGGGGCTGGTTCTATGCTCAAAAATTGGAGAGAGAGCGTAATTATAGAACAATAGTTCGCAAAGTTGCCACAGAGCTCAACATTCCGCTTGACATAAAGGCTCCATCACTTTCTAGGAAGGATATTGAAAAGTTAGTTTTAGAAAAAAAATCCCTCAAGATTAAACAACTTGAAGCGTCGCTTGCCTCTTTTAATGAAAAATTTGAAAAAATAGAACTGTGTCGGTTGCACTCAATCAATATTGATCAGTTAAAGGAGAATTATCCAACACTGGGCAGTATAAAACAACAGATGAAACAAGATAGAACTGCAGCGATAGAAAAAAAGCTAAATGCAGCAAATATGGTATTTCCTGAAGAGAAGGTAAAAAGTAATATCGCTGACATAATAGATATCCAGTTGCCAGTAACTCCCCCCTCTAAAAGCATCCAGATGATTGAGAAAGAGGCGCATACTGCAGCGGCCCTTCAAGGCAATGAACAATTCCCGATAACATTACTGGCCAAGTTGAATATGAATATTATTAAAAGGTACCAATGTTATAAAATTGGAGATACTGTTTTAGTTCCTCTACCTTCAGGGAAAAAAATTGAAGGTATATATGAAGAGATGCAAGGCAATAAAATCATTATTGATGGAAATGAACTTCTAATTGCGGATCTACCAGAAGCAATCAAGATAAAATTTGATTATAATCTTACAGGGCAGCTAATTCAACAAGGGAAATCCAGAGTTAAAAAACTATTTTTTGAGAAAAAATCAAAATACCAAGCATCAAGATATAATTCAATGATAAAGAAGCTCTACCATCAAAACGGATATATTAAGTCAGGCGAAAAGTGGCGTCCAGCGTTGTCAGTCTTCAACGAACTCCTGAATAAGAAAAAAGAAGATTTTGAGCAAGAAAAACTTGTCCGTGAGGAGAATATTATAAAAACTGTCAAGGGTAATTTTGATATTGATACATATTATAGCGATGCAGGATATCGCAAAATCAATGAAACCTGGAGTACCGAAAAAGATATTATAAAAATGCTGATCGCGGAGAAACGAAGTGAATTTGAAGCTAAACGGGAAAAGCAATTCCTGGAGATAAAAAATGAGATACACAGTATTCGTGAAGTTGAAATATATATAAAAAATAGGTATATTTTCTACGATGGAGCATGGCACTCTGCAAGAAAAATTCTAAATAAAATAGTAAAGAAAAAAATGGAAAGTATAAGGTAGCTGATATATGGTTTATAATAAAATAATCTATTGCCGATGTGCATATAACAACTCGATCTCTGAAGAGTCAAGAGAGCTTTTTAAGAAGATTTTACTATCATCTGGAAAAGAGGTGCTGGTCTTGGATGATATCTGTGAGCTTGCTGCAAAAAAAAATAATAAATTGATTACATTCCTTAAGGATGGTGGTGTCTCAATCGTTGCCTGCCATCCACGAGCTGTAAAGTGGCTCTTAGCTCGAACTGGAATTGAGTTACATAGACTTGAAACCTTCCGCTATCTCGATATGATGAAGCACTCCTTTGCCAAGGTATGCGAGGAGGCCGAAGTGGAGATTCCTCAGCAATACAGAGCAGACGTTGATAAAAGCACTCCCGCCCTACTGCAAAAATCAGACGATTTATCTGAAGAGTCAGCCTCTTTTGAGAAAGAATATGCGTTACACAATAGTAAAGAATCAACACGACCGTGGTTTCCTGTTATCGATTATTCGCGTTGCACCAAATGCGGGGCGTGTATGGATTTTTGCCTTTTTGGTGTATATGGTAAAAAAGATGATGGAACGATAGATGTAGCACATCCATTAAATTGTAAAGATAACTGCCCTGCATGTGCAAGAATTTGTCCACATCATGCAATTATCTTTCCTAAATACAACAAAGCTCCTGTAAACGGGGATCTTGAGGGGTGTGCAGAGGATGCTCCGCACAAAACTCCAATATTTGCCCTATCTGGCGAAGATCTATACAAAGCTCTCTCTAAGCGCAATAACAAACCAAAAAAAGGATTGTACAAAAAAGAAAAATAAGCACAAATGCTTTTCAGTTTAAATACTTTGAACGGGTGAAATCTTAACATTTTCTTTAAACTTAATTAGCTAGCAAAAGAAAAACAAGACATCTACCGCTTGCGGTATAAATAGCGAAGTTCGCAGTTTTATTGAATTAATATAAATATAAAAAAAGGTAACAAAAATGAGTAAAAACGAATTACGTACGGTAAACATTATCAAGGGATTTCAGAAGAGTCCAGCAGGATCTGTGCTGATAGAATGTGGAAATACAAGAGTGATCTGTGCTGCAAGTGTGCTTGAAGAGGTACCACCATGGATGCGTGCTAATAAAGTTCTAGGTGGTTGGGTAACGGCAGAATATCAGATGCTACCATCTTCAACATCAACAAGGAGCCGTCGCGAAAATAAATCTGGGCCAGGCGGAAGAAGTCAGGAGATTCAGCGCCTGATAGGAAGAAGCTTGCGAGGTGCTGTGGATATGCAAAAGCTCGGAGCTCGAACTATCCATATTGATTGCGATGTACTCGATGCTGACGGAGGTACACGTTGCGCAAGTATTACCGGTGCTATGGTTGCACTTAATCTCGCAGTCAAATCCCTTATGGAGCAAGGGGTGCTTGAGGAAAATCCAGTTATTGCGAATATCGCAGCTGTAAGCGTGGGGCTTGTTGATGGCACACCAGTCCTTGATCTGTGCTACAAAGAGGATGTTAGAGCAGATGTTGATATGAATGTAGTAATGTCAGAGGACGGAAAACTTATCGAAGTACAAGCGACTGCTGAAGGAGAGGCTTTTTCAAGAGATGAATTCAATGAACTTCTTGACTTGGCGGATAAAGGTATCAAGGAACTCTTGAATATTCAAAAGGCAGTAGTCTAAAATACACGGGACATACCGCAAGCGGTAGAGATCTTGTATTTCTTTTATTGGCTATTCAACCTTAATCGAAATGCTAAGATTTCACCCGCGTAAAGTATCTCTATAATAAAAAAGGAACTTGTGTTTAATAATGAGTAGTAAATCACATACAAATCCATTTCTCTTTGCAGTATCTATGCTGACTAGAATACCTGTTACAACAGGATGTTTGCCGGACTCTTCATGGAGATGGGTTTCTGCGAGTTTCGCAGGTTGCGGCTATCTCGTCGGGGCAGTTGCCACAGCACCAGCTATACTGCTACCCGTTGCGAATATCGCAGCAGGTAAATATCTTCCCGGATTTGTGATGATGCAGAGCTATGCGGTAAATCTGCTATCTGCACTACTTTTTGTCCTCCTAAGTGCCTGGATGACGCGACTATTTCATCTTGATGGTTTCTGTGATTCATGCGACGCGTTTTCCGCCGTGACTGAGTCCAAGGAACGCCGCCTTGAGATTATGAAGGATCCGCATCCGGGTGCAGTTGCTGTCTGCGTATCTTCGCTTCTACTTTTAACAAAAACAATCCTTATCTTTCTAATTCTGCAACAGGCATCGCAAAGTAATAATATTCAATCTTATATACTTCGTGCCGTCCCTGCCCTCCTTGCTATCTCAGTATTTGCGAGATTCGCAATGACCGTTCTAGCCGCAATCGGCAAATATCCCCGAAAGGAAGGAACGGGAAAAGAAGTTATCAATAACACATCAGCAGGTTCTGTTATTGTCGGAATGGTTATAACAGCTCCATTTTTATGGTTTATTCCACTCTTCACTACTGGTGTAGTTACTGTTCTGCTACTTATTAATCTGCTGTATTGGAAACGTAAGGCAGATAAACTACTTGGCGGAGTTACAGGTGATATTCTTGGTGCATGTTGCGAAACTGCAGAGTGCACAACAGCACTTGGATTGCTTATCCTTTTAGGTTATTGACATATAGTAGTTTGCTCAAAAAATGTATCTGGAGCAGTGATAAATTCATTACTCTTCCACTTTTTCAACTTTAGAACTCCCGCACTCTAGCACTTCAGCACTTCAGAACTTCTTTCTCTTAGGGCACCAGCGACCTTGTGTACTTGGAGCCAATGTCGAATTTTCTTCCGTAGCATGCGTTGTCCCAACGCATAAGCAAGGTAAATAATAGGTGAAATAAAAGGCAATCAATCATGCTTTACAGGCTCTCTTTTTCTTCTCTTTTCTTTCAGCTTTTGCTATTTGTGTTGAGACAACGCAAGCTACTTCAGATGATGTTCTTTGTAGAAGCTGTCTTTCTAATGTTAAAAATGAGATTAAATCGCTTCTCTTATAATTGACTTGACCTCGTTTAGAGGCATGTCTAGTGCTTTTGCTATCTCCTCACATGGCATTCCATTACGATGCATTAATAATACAGCTTTTTTAATTCCTATAACCTCGCCTTTCTCAATTCCAATAGCTTCACCTTTTTCAATTCCAATAGCTTCGCCTTCTTCTCTGCCTTCTTCTCTGCCTTCTTCTCTACCTTCTTCTTTAGCAGTTACTACTACATTATTCATATCCCTATAGCATTTCAGGCTTGTGTTGTAAGTTTCACGATCGATATCTGAAAGAGCAGATATTTCAGCAGCTTCAAAGAATGCTTCAAAAACAGCATTTCT
>JAUUYH010000078.1 GCA_030590505.1 Kiritimatiellota bacterium | reverse complement strand
ATTAATTGATCACCCTTTAGGTGTCCTAGTGAGCCATCTGGTGCTAATGTTTCTGAATATGCTGATATGGAGTCAGGATTAATGCCAGCTCCGCATATAGCGACTGGGACAGGTGTTCTGGTATGTTTTCTTAATTTTATAGGTACTGGATGGTCGGGTAGGAGGGCAAATCGTATATCTTCTCCTTTCAGTGCTTCAATTACGGGTGCGACAATGCGAGAATCAAAATCTTTGATTGCCTGCATTTTTAATTTTAGATCTCCCATGTGTGAGCACTCATCGATCGCCTCTACATGGAGATAGATAAAGTCATAGTCTTTGATCTTCTCTATTGCCATATTCGCCTTGCCTTCATAGTTTGTATCTATAAAACCAGTTGCTCCTTCTACCTTTAATACATCCATTTTTGCGCATTTCGCAATTCCTGCAATTACATCCACGGCAGTAATTACTGCTCCAGTTTTGCCTTGATACTTTTCTGTAAAAGGGGGTAGATTTGGTTTTTTCCCGGGGCTCCATGGCCAGATCATATTGGCAGGTTTTGCGAGATTCGCATTAAGGGGGTGTTTCTTTAGAAATTCAGATGTTTTACTTTGAAGTTCAATTAAAAAATCGACAGTATGGACAGCTTTTTTATTGTCATATTCGATTGGAACAAGATGAAGATGTTCAAGTTTTAGTCCCTGTGATGAATCTGGTTTCTGGTAGAGGATCTGGTCCGAAAACTCATCACCATGCAGAACAAGTAGGTTTCTGTAACTTACTCCGTGGTGGAATGAGACTTTCTCATTTCCGAATTCACTTTGTAGATCTATTATCAGTTGGTTCGAGATCACCTTATCAAGCTGTCCTGCGGAGTAATCGACCAGAGTTGAATCATCAACTGTCAGGAGATTGCAACGCCAGGCAAAATCATCAGGAGCGAGAATTAGATCCTGAGATATAGCCTCTAGTGGCCCACGTCCGGGATAGCATGTCGGTAGATTATATCCCATCACTGACATATTTGCGACATCAGAAGATGTAGGGAAGTTTTTAGGAAGTGTAAGGAATGTTCCGTTAATTCCGTCTGCTGCAATTGAATCCATTGCAGGTGTATCAACAGCTTCAAGCGGAGTTTTTCCGTTAAGTTCATCTAGCGGTTCATCCGCCATTCCGTCTGCTAAAAATAGAATTACTTTTGACATTATATACTATTATTCCTTATTTTTAAATCAGTAAATTTTATTTATATTTGAGTTATTTTTTTATCACTTCGTTATACCGCAAGCGGTAGAGATCTTGTCTTTCTTTTATTGGTGACTAAACCTTAATCGAAATGCTAAGTTTTCACCCGCGTTAAGTATATGCCTTGACTAAAAGATCATCTTAATGATTTTTATGAGAACCATTAGCATAGCTCCAAGTACAACAAATGAGAAGTATTTTCTGAGAGATTTGCTTGATATTTTTTTATGAATACTTGTTCCAATTCTGCTTCCAATAAATGCACCAGGAATGAGGAATGCGACCATTTTATAATCTATATTATGTTGTAGTGCATGAGATATAGTGGCAAATAGTCCTGACATTAAAATGAGCATTACACTAGTTCTTACTGCGAATTTAGCCTGCTGTCCGATAATATAAAATAGCATAGGCATCATAATCACTCCGCCACCAATCCCTAGAAGTCCGCTTAAGAAGCCCATGAAAAGTCCTATTATAATTAGTAATATTATGCTGACTTGTCCCTGTGGTATTGTTGAGCATCGAACATAGGGTGGGATTTTTAGGTTAGTCAGCAGTCCCTTATGTTTTTGTTCATCTTCTTCAGTATGGTGTTTCCTTAAATAAAAGCAGTCGAATAGCATCCATGCACCGATAACAAAAAGCAGGACTGTGAAAACAGCAAGAAGTATAAAATTGACAGCATTAAGGTCTTTGCCTAGTACAGTTATAGGAGGGAAGTCCTTCAGTTTGGATACTGTTTGCGTGCCTAAATATACTCCTCCTGGTAAACCTATACCGATAAGAAGAGCCAGTTTTAAGCCGTGAAGTTTTTTATCGAAATTATGCGTAAAAGTAAAACCTGCAGCACTCAGTACTTGGCATGCACTTGTCCCAACAGCGAGGTTCATAGGGAGTCCGAGGAATATATTCAGGGCAGGGGTGATAATAAAGCCACCACCAGCGCCGAAGATGCCGGTTAATATCCCGACGCCAAGTCCGAGGAAGGCTCCTCCCAAATAGATCCAATGTTCTAAAAAGTAATCAATCATTTTATCTGTATGTTTATCCTAAAAATATATACCGCAAGCGGTAGAGATCTTGTATTTCTTTTATTCGCGACTAAACCTTAATCGAAATGCTAAGATTTTACCCGCGTTAAGTATATTAAAAATAACTTCAGCGAACTAAAAATTTAAGTAAGCATTTTACTTTTAAATTTGTAAATTGATCTCACATTTGCAATCAGGTTAAAAGAATACACGTCATTGCGAAATTCGCAAATAGAATTTTTTGATAAATATGATTCTTTTAATCCCACCAAGGTGGTTTTTTGTTTCCTGCGCGAAATGAACAGGTTATTTATTTACACTGCCCTTAAATAGGCCGAACCTAAGAAAATTCGATGTTGCTTTCATTACGTCTGGTCTATTCATTATAAAAGTGTGCATTGCATTTACGGTCAGATGATCTTTTTCTCCATAGAGGTGTGACTCTTCTGGAGTTACTTTTGCATCATATTTTCCTGCAATTATTCCTATGTCAATATTTTCGGGGATATGAATCGAGTGGATCCTAGAGTCTGGTGCATTGCGAAGTTCGCAAAGAGGTTTCATTAATAAAGTTAGAAGGTTGGATTTTGAAAAATATGTTGCTGCCATTGAACCTCTGTTCGGTGGGGCTAGCATTACTATACGATTTATTTTTTCTAAAGTTGTTTTGTTTAACAATTCAATTGCACCCCGCGTGATAATTCCGCCAAGACTGTGAGTCACAAAATTGATTTTTGTGTCAGGATTCTTTTTTGCGAACTTCGCAACAAATTCAGCAAAATGACCTGAATGTTTATCAATTGTGTATTTTGTTGAAGAATATGCGTAGTTCGCAATGGAGTAACCTTTTTGTTTAAGAAAAAGCCCGATTATTAACATACTAGCACGACTGCGTATAAGGCCATGAACTAGGATTACGGCCTCTTTTTTGTTCGCTTTAGCCATCATTAATTTCTTTTATTAAAGAACCACCACTCAAGGCAAAGAATAATCAGTGCGAGTATTGCTAAGTATTTCCAGAGTGACTGAGGTGTAATTGCTGACTTATCGGATGCACTAACTGAGAGTTCATTGAATTTGATTTTTTCTGTTCCGCGAAGCAAAGACTCATCTTTGTTTAGCAAACTTACTCCAGTTTCTGTTATTTTTTTCGCACCTTCTAGTATTGTGTAGATGCCTGTCATCGGAGCAGAAATTGCAGGAAGTCGTCCATTCTGAGTGGTTTTTTCAGTAAGAGTACTATCGGTAGGGGTGTTGATTGTGTATTCTGTCTCTGACATCAGAATTAAACTTGGAAGGATTCCTGTTCTTGAAGCTATCCGATCTGAGAGGCCTGCTTTTTTTCGTACTTCCTCAACTAAATTTTTAATCATAATTGGAAATGCAATCCTAAATGGTAGAGTTGATTTGCTGACATAGAATAGAAGATTATATGTAGTTTGATCCGCCCACTCTTTTTTTAGAAGTAACGGGCCTTTTGCTCCGAATATGATTGTCTGATAATCCATTTTTTCGAGATCTTTCTCTGATCGACCAGTTTGAAATTCTGTACCTTCCATAATGGATATTTCACCAAGTTGTGCATGGCGTAAGAGCGGTGCCTCTTTTTCCCAATCAATAATGGTGGCATCTGTTGTCTCGCGTTTTAATGTTCCTTTAAGATCTGATGGGATAAAACCTACAGTGAATAGGAAGTTTGTCTCAACGTCAAGGTGTGAAGGAGTGTCTGTAATGACCAGATCATAGGTTGTCGGCGGGGTAGTTGAGGGGGTGTTGCTTGGGGGTGGAAAAATATCAATATTGGCTACACCCAGCATTGCAGCACGAATTGATTTTAATGTAGGGGATATATAAATAACAAGTGGTCTTAATTGAGGTAGTGATATATATGAAATATTGTCTGAAGATAGTGCATCAAATCCGTCAGGTTTGAGTCGAAGTTCAAGAGAGCTTTCTAAATTACCTGGCACTCGAAAACTTATTCTTTCTGAATTTTCTGAATGAGGAACATAAGTCTCTTCGCCCAACAACTCTCCATTATGGTAGAGCTCCAGTACTGCCGCTGCAGTTTTCCCAGAAGAGGTAAGTTCAGCAAATATGACCCAGCTTTCAGTTCCAGATCGTTGTGCGGAGAGTGCGGTTATACCGATATTTGGAACATCATTTGATATTTTTTGAAAATTGAGATTGAATGGGAGGCTGAATTTTGTCTCTTCTGGGAAATTACCATCGGAAAAGAGAATAGCCTCTTTAAATTGAAAGTTTTTTGAGATAGCCTGAACCATACGGAGAGCATCTTCAATATTTGCTGGCAGATCTTTCTGCTTGACTTTGTCTAGTGCTTGGTTTAATATACATGCATTATCCGTAAATCCGCAAATTCTCTGCGCTCGATCACTGAATGTGATAATCGCAAATTCCTGTCCAGAAATCTTGTTGTCTATAAGTTTTTTAATTTTTTCTTTCGCACGTTCCAATCGTGAAACCCCACCATCTTTGTCCAGCGCCCCCATACTTGCCGAGATGTCAATAATAATTGGAATGCGTTTTGCCTTATTCATATTACCCAAAAAATAGGGATTAGTTGCTGCAAATACAAGGAATATTAATATCAACAACTGCAGAAGCAGAAGTAGGTGGCGCTTAAAACGCTGAAACGGAGAATTAACACGCTTGTCATCAAGTACCTGCTGCCACAAGAAGAGTGAGGAGATATTAATTTTAGGTCTTTTTAATTTTAGAAAATAGAAGATAATTACTGGTATTAGCAGTGTTAAAAACCATAGTTTACTGAGTTCATTAAATCCCATAATTATTTCACCCAACCTTGTCTTAAAAGATTCTCAAAGATTACATTAGATAGCGTATCTGCAGATGATACTGTCATAAATCGTCCAGATCGCTGTCGAGTAGTCTCCGCAAGTTTATTAATGAAATTATCTTTATGTTCATGGTAGATTGAAAGCAGATTGCCTCCAGATGTTACATCTAGTTTTAGATCTGTTTCACTGTCGATAAAACGGGAATCATCGTTAAGTTCAGGATCAAGTTCAGATTGAGACATAACCTGTATTGCACATATCTCTAAACTTGCAGAAAAAAGTGCGTTCATCGCACGCTTTATGCTTCCAAAAGTTAAAAAGTCTGATAGAATTACAGCAACACCCTTACCTCTATGATACTTCATCACTTCATCTACTCCTTGATCTATAGAACTTATTCCGCCACCCTTAATTTTTTCAAGAAAACGGAAGAGTTTTCGCATATTCCCACGTCCTGCGGAGGCTGGAAAGTGTAGTGGAACTGCACTGTTTTTATCACCAACAACATAGACACTTACCCGTTCGTTCCCGTATAATCCCATAACTCCGTAAGCTGCGGCTATCTGCTTTGCAAGGTCTAATTTTTTCTCAAATATCATTGAATTTGAGGCGTCAATAATTATAACAAGATGCATCTCTTCTTCAACCTTGAAGAGTTTGAGATATGGGCGATTGAGGCGTGCATAGATATTCCAGTCGATAAAACGCAGATCATCACCGGGAGAGTAGTCGCGATAATCGGAAAACTCCATACTTGTGCCGCCTCTGCCCGAGAGGTGTTCTCCGCGTTGGCGGTTGGTAAAGCGACATATTGAATTAATCCGCATTCGTTCAATACGACTTAGTACATTGTTCGGTAGCAGTGGCGTAAGCTGTGCTTTAATTTTTGTCTCATTACTATTCATTTATTAGCCTTTGTTTTCAAGCTGTTTAGTTATTTTCCTTTAGTGGAAAATCGAAGTGGTATGCAAATAAATCCGCAATTGTGCGGCAGGCAAGTTCTTCATTCTCACCATCAGTCTTTACTGTAACTGTTTCTCCATAAGCAATGCCAAGGCTTATTAGAGATAAAATACTGTTCAGTTCAACATCTCCATTCTCGGTTGAAACAGATATACAACAATTTGAAAATTCATTGCACTTCAATAGAATCTCACTCGATGGACGACAATGTATCCCCGCTTCATTTTCTACTACTGCCTGCAACTCTGTCATGATATAATGAATCCCTGTGATATTTATAATAAAACTCTCATCGACTTAGTACAACTTTTCGTCCAGTCACTACTTATTATAGCTTAAACCTGTAAATAATCAAAGGGAGAGAAGATGGAATATTATAGTTTTTCGAAAAAACTCTTCTTCTTATGCGAGGAGCCTATTCTCCCCCCCAAAAAAGGAAAAAGAGGGCAAGGAGGAAGAAGTTCTGGAGTTCTAGAGTGCGGGAGTTCTAAAGTTGAAGAAGTGGAAGAGAGAAAGTTTAGATTAAGAAAAGACGGTCAAGTACGTTAGAGATGACAATAATCATGCCTAAAAGGCTTCTGAAGTACGTTAGACATTCCTGTCTGACATAGGGCAAGAGATGAGGAATAAGAAAAGTCCTTTGATAAGTCTTACAGGCTCTGGAAGGGCATGTTTTTATACTTTTTTAACGCTATGTCAGGCAGGAATGCCTAACGTACTTGAAGAGGAAGAAGTTTCAACATCGAACATCGAATGAAGAAATAAAGAAAGAGAAGAAATGGAAGAAAATTTAGATTAAGACAAAGATCAGGAAGAAGTTCTGAAGTTCTAGAGTGCGGGAGTTCTAAAGTTGAAGAAGCGGAAGAGAAGAAATATTTTAGATTAAGACAAGAAATTTGATTAAGACAAAGATTAGGAGAAGAAGTTGAATAGGCAGGTTTTTAAATACCTACTCATTTCGGAGTTAATTGTTAATTTCACAAAGTGGGTGTTGATTTATTTTCCCTTTCTCTTAAAACTTTATTTGCGTAATTCGCAAAATGAGTGTATTCTTATTACTCTAAGTGGATAACAATTAGAAGATAGGAGAAGCTATGAATATCGGATTTATTGAAGACACACATTTGCGTGGTGGAACACAGATTTGGGTAACTGAAGCCGCACGAGAATTTATTGAAGCAGGAGATGATGTTTCTGTTATTGCTCCAACTGGTAGTTTTGTCGCAGAAGAGTGTGCGGCACTAGGTGCAGAGGTTTTTGGGTATGACTGGGATGATATTCCAAATAATCGTGACAAATATAGAAAGAGCTGGACTGACGGTCTTAAGGCGATGGACGTTGCTGTCTGCACAGTTCATCCACCAAGAGCTGGTTTTCACTGCTCTGTTTTTGCAGGAGAATGTCTTAAAGAGGCGGAACTATCTACTATTTTGATCCCTAAAACTGGAACAATAGTCCCTGATTATAAGCGTAAATACTATATTCCGAATGATTCAATTAACGTACAGGTTATATCTATAACAAACTTTACTCGTCAGTATCTTATCGACGAATATAAAATCCCTGAAGACCAGGTTACACTTCTCTATCAGGGAACAGAGGTTGATCGTTTTACATCAACCCCCGAAACGGATGCAGAAGCTCATAAAAGATATAAACTTCCTAGAAATGCTGAGCCAGTGCTAGCATCTGTTGGGTCATTTGAAGAGCGTAAGGGGCAGATTGTCCTTCTTCAGGCAGTTGCGAAACTCGCGAAAGGTGAACTTCCAAATATTCACGCAATGTTTGTAGGTGAGGGCCCTGATGAAGAGATGCTTAAAAAGAAAACAAAAGAGATGGGGATTGAAGACCATGTTACTTTTTTCCCCTTTACTAAAGAGCCGAACTTTGTCTTCGATAGAATTGATATCCTTACGCTGCCAAGCCTCTACAAAGAGGGGCTACCGAATGTGCTGCTCGAGGCAATGTCTATGGGGCTGCCAGTAATCTCTTCCCGTATGGCGGGAGTTCCTGAGATTGTTTTTGACGGTAAAACAGGTTATATGACCGAGCCCGGCGATATGAATGCTTTTGCAGATGCAGTTGTGAAATTGTGGTCTGATAAAGCTGGATATAAATTGATGGGGCAAAATGCACGAAAATTAATGAAAGATAAGTTTGACAAGGCAAATCAGTTCAATGAGTTCTTGGAATATTTTCATAGGATAACTAAATTATGATTGATGAGTGGATAAAATGGTTAGTGCGCCATACGGGAATTTCTGAAAAGATGCTTCATGATTTTTTTGGAATTCTTGTTACTTTTATAGTCATATATATGTTAAGGTTGATAATCCTTCATATTGTGTTCCATTATAAGAAGGGAGTACGAACACGCTACAAGTGGCGTAAGACATCTCTTCATATTGCAACCTTTCTTTTTATCTCTGTATCCGGTGCAATGCTGATTGAAGCATTTTCGGATCTTGTTACATTTTTCTCTTTTGTTGCAGGTGCCCTTGTCCTCGCTTTGCGATTTCCTATACTTGGAATTGCAGGCTGGGTATTTATTATTGGGAAACGTCCATTTGATGTGGGAGATAGAATTCAGATAGGGGAGCATAGCGGTGATGTGATAGACCAGAGGCTTTTTATGTTCTCCCTTATGGAAATAGGTAACTGGGTTGATGATGAACAGAGTACAGGACGTGTAATTCATGTTCCGAACGGGATGATTTTTCAGAATCCTATCGCAAACTACAGTAGGGGGTTTGAGTATATCTGGAATGAGGTACACGTGCTTGTTACATTTGAGAGTGATTGGAAAAAAGCAAAAAAGATCTTAACTGAAATTGTAGAAAAACAGAGTGAGAGTCTCAATATATCAGCGGAAAAGAAACTTAAGAGAGCAGCAAAAAAATATATGATTTTTTACAAAAAACTGACTCCTATCGTATATACAAGCGTAAAAGAGTCAGGCGTGATGCTCTCAATAAGGCACCTTTGCGAACCTCGCACAAGAAGAGGCGTCACACAGGATCTTTGGGAAGCTATTCTTGTTGCTTTCGAAAAAGAGGAAAATGTTAACTTCGCCTACCCAACTCAAAGATTTTTCGATAGTACCAAATAGAACTACAGTAATCCTATCTATACAGCAAGCGGTAGAGATCTTGTCTTTTTTTTGCTAGCTAATTAAGTTTAAGGGAAATGTTAAGATTTCATCCGTGCAAAGTATATAAAGTCTCAAAATGTAGATTGGTGTTGAAATATAAAGTATAAAAAGGTGATAGGTTAATAATTGCCTAAATGTGAGAAATTCAATGAATATGTCAATTATATCTATTTTGCTCTCTATGGCTGCTCTACTCATAATATTATGCTTGGTGTTTTCTTGTGTGCAAACTATATATTCTCACGATACTGAGATAAGAAAAATCAAGGTTCTCATTGTTGATGGCTTTAGTAATCACGACTGGCAACAGACTACCTTGTTAACAAAAAAGATTCTCGAAGAGAGTGGCTTATGTCATGTGGATGTATCTACTGCACCACCGACTCAGGACTCTTTAGGCTGGGACGACTGGCAACCTCCGTTTGCAAAGTACGACGTTGTTGTTCAGAACTGTAATAGTTTAGGTGGTCGTCCTTTATGGCCACGTGCGGTTCAAAAGGATTTTGAAAGATTTGTCAGCAATGGAGGCGGGGTATATACTATGCATTCTGCAAATAATTCCTTCCCAGAGTGGAAGGAGTATAATCGGATGATTGGTCTTGGCTGGCGCAATAAAGATTTTGGATGGGCTATCACTATAGACCCTGATGGCGCCGTGATGCGAATTCCTCCTGGAAAAGGAGACAATACAAGTCATGGCAAACGAATAGATGCAGTATTGACCCGATTAGCAGAACACCCGATCCATAACAATTTGCCAGAACAATGGAAAGTTTCAGATCTTGAAGTTTATAGTTATGCAAGAGGTCCTGCTGAAAATCTAACGGTTCTTTCCTATGCCCGCGAGCCTAAGACGGGGTTGAATTTTCCGATCGAATGGGTTGTTAATTATGGAAGAGGCAAAGTTTACAATTCAACGTTTGGACATCTTTGGAAAGGAGATACTAATCCTCCGAGTATGCGCTGTGTCGCTTTTCAGACGCTTTTAATCAGAGCCGTGGAGTGGGTTAGCGGCAAAGAAGTGACATGGTCTGCTCCGAAGGACTTCCCAACCTAGTACAGCGTAAATTTTAAACTGTCGCAATGCTCGAGTAGGCATCGAGGTAGTTTATTCCCACCAAGGTGGGGTTATTTCTGAACTTTGTCCCCTTTGTCCATAATTTTTTTTAAAAAAAAATCAAAAAAAAGACAGTTCTCTATTTGACAATTTTCATTTACATCTTATTTATTCATTGAATACAAAGCATAAATACTGAATTTAATAGATGAGTTAATATTTTTTAAGGAGATGTTGATGAGGAAATTTACAAAGGATCATGAGTGGGTTAAGATTGATGGTGATGTTGCATTTATAGGGATTTCCTCGCATGCAGCAAACGAACTTGGCGATATAACTTTTGTTGAAACTCCTGAAGAGGGTACTGATTTTATAGTTGGTGATGCACTTGCTGTAGTTGAATCAGTAAAGGCAGCATCTGATATATATGCTCCGATCAGTGGAACAGTCAAGGAGGCGAATCCTGCACTCGAAGATGATCCTGGAATGATAAATAGCTCTCCAGAAGAGAATGGATGGATTTGTAAGCTTGAGAATTTTGATATTGCTGAAATGGATGCACTTATGGATGAAGATGTATATCGGACGTATTTAAAGGATTCATAATGCCATATATTCCAAATACTGATAGTGATGTAGGTGAGATGCTTGAAGCTGTAGGCTGTGCAACTATTGATGAACTTTTACAGAAAGCAGGAATATTAAATGAGAAACCTATCCTGGATGGACTTCCATCTGGAAAATCGGAATTTGAGACAATTACCTATTTAAGCACTTTGGCTTCATTGAATGCAACTAATCTTACAAATTTTCTAGGTAGCGGCTTTT
>JAUUYH010000259.1 GCA_030590505.1 Kiritimatiellota bacterium | reverse complement strand
GGGATTAACTATTTAGTAGGATGTGCATATTTGCCATTGATATACCGCTTAGCATAGATCCTGTAATGCCGAGGAAGCCTTGATCTGTGCCGCATAGGAGTAGTCCGTTGATTTCGGTTTTTCCATCTTTCTGTTTATCGGGTGAGCCGTAAACTGCACCGTTGATGTGTCCTGTATAGCGTTTAATTGTTTTTGGGGTAAAGATGTCGGTAAATTTTATATGCTGTTCAATATTTTTAATTCCTGAATATTGTGAAGCTATGCTAATTGCCTCTTTTTCTGCATTAACTTTTTCCTGTTGATAGGTTTTATTATCTATTTTGAACCATTTTTTATTATTTGCAAGCATGGTGATGCGTATCTGTGGATGAGGAGGAGTATCACCGTTGATAAATTGAAAATTATCTGGCACGCATACAACACCACTTTGTTTGTTTATAAAAGAGTTTGGATTTTTATATGCGAAGTTGGCAGATTTGTTAAAAAATGTTATTGTTGTATCATGGTTGAAGTCAGCAGGAGATTGATCTAAAATCAGTACAGTCTCGATGAATGCCATTTGGCCAGTTGCGGGTTTTATTGAGGTACTATTTTGTTCTGTTATTTTGATAGTTTCTGCGAATCCCGCAGATGAGATAACTTTTTCTGTTTCAAGTAGCTCTCCTGTTTTTAGTTCAACAGCCGATACCTTGTTTGATTTTGTAATAATTTTGCGAACTTCGCAATTAAGAGATAGTATTGCTTCACCCGAATCTGCGATATTCGCAGGATTATTTATGATTTTTCCGCCACATTGAATAAACCTGTTTTGTAGAAGTTCTATAAGTGTTCTTATTCCGTTTGCGGGTCTGCAGAAGCCTTCATGAAATATACTTTTATACATAATTGCGAACTGCGCAAAATCCATATCATCTTCAACTGCACTTCCGTAGTACATCAGTGGACAGAAGAGCATTTCGATTAGTAGGGGTTCGGAGATAAATTCATTTAGTACTTTTCGTGCAGATATGTATCCCGCGGTTATATCGAGGCCGTTGTATGAGCGGATATAGTTGTCAAATTGTATAAAATTATCGATTTGATTCGGGAATATTTTGCGAACTTCGCACTCAAGTAGAGCAAAGTCGTTTGAGAAAGAAAGTTCTGCGTCGGAGAATGCAATTTTCGAGCCGTTCTGCTCTCTGAGATTAAGTGAAGAGTGCGGAATACGCAATTGACGCAGCAGTTTTAATAGTGGCAGAGATTTTTGATCTTTTGCTTTTGCAAAGTTTGTCATTGCGTGGAGACCAGAATCAATCTCAATACCTTTTCTTGAATAGTATGAGTTAAGTCCGCCCGCTTTTGAATGCTGTTCGCAGATGCAGACTTTTTTCCCAAAATGTGCTAGACGTATGCCTGCAGCAAGTCCGGAGAGCCCGGCACCGATTATTATACAGTCATATTTCAATTTTTATTCCTTATCTCTTTGTACCATATTGTGAACAGCTCTTCTACGCTCTTTTTGGTAATAGAGCCCATCTCTGATTCAGGTCGTTTTGCTAATGTAACAGTTTTAAATATAACATTACCATTGGAGAGCAATTTTAATATAATTTTATCGCCTGGATTCTTTTTTGCGATATGCGCAATAAATTCAGGGATCCCAAATTTTTCGTTACAGTTCAATTTATCAATTTGCAGAATGAGGTCATTTGTTTTTATTCCAGCTTTTGCTCCTGGAAATCCTACAACAGGCGAAACAACCCTTATGGGGAAATAGAGTTCGTCTTTTATCTTTATTGTTCCGGCAGCCGCCAGTTTAATTCCTATAAAACCGTTTTCTTTATTGGGATCATATATATTTTGTTTGAAATAGTTAAAAAGAAGCTCCTTAGAACTTATTCTAACCTCAGGGTTTTTACTTTTTATCGAGGTGATTATAAAATAATGGAATGAGAATTTGTTCTTTTTTATAAGTTGCAGGAGTGTTTTTTTTGCCTTTTGTCGATCATCCCACTTTTCTGAATCTAGGAGTTTTATCTGTTCTGTGATTGAGTTCTGCAGGACGATTTGTTCTATTACAGTTGAGCCTTTCGGGGGGAATTGTGTATCTTCCCCATAGGTAGTATGCTGAAAACAGAACAGAGCTGATAATATGGCAAATGTATTAAATAATTTCATTATTAAATTTCTCCGCCCATACGGCAATTTGTTCCCGGAATATTTTTGCGTTATGGCGTATATCTACAGGGAAGTCTGCAAGGAACAAGAAATGCGAAATTCC
>JAUUYH010000173.1 GCA_030590505.1 Kiritimatiellota bacterium | reverse complement strand
CTAATCTTTGTCTTAATCAAATTTCTTGTCTTAATCTAAATTTTTCTCTCTTCCACTTCTTCAACTTTAGAACTCCCGCACTCTAGAACTTCAGAACTTCTTCCTAATCTTTGTCTTAATCTAAACTCTTCTTTCTTATTCCTGTATTCTTCCTCTTCAAGTACGTTAGGCATTCCTGCCTGACATAGCGTAAAAAAATAAGCATAAAAACATGCCCTTCCAGAGCCTGTAAGACTTTTTTAAGGGCCTTTTTTATTCCTCTTCAAGTACGTTAGGCATTCCTGCCTGACATAGCGTAAAACAACAAGCATAAAAGCATGCCCTTCCAGGGCCTGTAAGGCTTTTTTAAGGACTTTTCTTATTCCTCTTCTATTTCTTCATTTCTTCTATTTCTTTCTTCATTTGATGTTCGATGTTGGACGTTCGATGTTCATTCCTTCCTCTATTCTAGTAATCCGTCACTACGTTCGGAGACGCAATTATCCGTGTTCTCTTCCTGATCTCTTTTTTTTAGTGTTACCCACTTATTTAAGTGAAGAAGCATTTTTAAAATCCCTAATATTAAATCTATCTTTTATTTGCTTTGCGTTGCAGCCTTTTGACATTTGGAATATTAAGATTGAGGGTTGAGTTGTCAACTGTAATCGAGTTAGATGTGATTTTTATACTTCTTTTGCCTATCTGGTAATATCCAGTTTTAATAAATGCATATCCGACATCTTCAGCTTCAGAAAACGACTTCGCGTAACCATAAACACCAATAGCTTTTGCACGTTTTTCAAATATGCTTCCAGAAAAAAATGCGGACCATTCACTATTCTTTGAACTTAAAACCTGTCCAAAGGCAGTATCTCTTAGTGCAGGCCAGTTATTGTCAAGGTCTTTTAGTTGGTACTTCATCTTTGCTGATATTGTTTCCGGCTTCAGATTGACCGATCCTATTTCTGCACGGATCCCTGTCTCATTTAATGAAAATTCGCCACTTTCAAGAATGGCCAACGAGATTGCAAAGCTTTTCTCTACAACCTTCTTTTCACTATTTGCTAGCTCTTTAGACTGAATTGTTACCTCAAACCCCTTTGCTGTAAGATCTCTAATCCTTACAATATAACCATCTGCCTCTTTTTGTTGCCCACTAGGTATTATACCTGTTAAAACAACAGGTTTGATGTAATTCTGAGAAAAGTTAATTCTGCTCCACTTCCCAGTTGTTACAGAAGATAAAACTGCAACATACATATTCGGCATCTTCTTTTTAGGTAATACCTTAATCTTTAGAACGCTCTTTTGGCTATTTCCATATCTATCAGTCAATACTAGCGGTATCTGGTCTTCCCCAGAAAACCCTTTTTTAGGTGTATAGGTAAACTCATTTGTTAGGGTTCCATTCAATGGTTTTCCGCTCCATTCGAATTTAACATTCTTTGACATTGTCAGCAGGTAGTCAAGAGGCGATCTTAAGGTAACTGTTTGATTTACTTCTGTAAGTACAGGACGTTGAGGCAGGTAAACAAGATCCCATTTTTTGTACTTCTTTTTATCAAGATACCTTCTGCACTCACTGGATGGTTTGATGAAAAAGTGCCCCATGTACGGTGTTACATCCATCTTTGCCTCTTCTGACATAAAAATTAGCCATTTATCCATTACAGCCTGATTCTTGTTTTCAAGATTGCCTACTGAACCATATCCGACACCATCTGATGAGCAAAATGAAAGTTTATTAACATGATCTCCAGCATTATTAAAACGATGCACACACGATTTAAGTGCAGACCAACCAAAACCCTGAACATAACCGAGCATTACGCTTGTAATAGGATATGACCAATAGTGAGTCCACTTTGTCTGCCACCACTTGTTTTTCTTGATATTAGTATGCATCTCATCATTTGCATCAAATAGACGCATCATGTGTGCCTCTTCACTGTCTTTCCAGTTAAAATCACAATAAATACCCTTAATATAATACCCGCCCCAGTTAGGTGTGCTCTCTCCCATATTTTGGAACATCATTTTACTGTTATCAGCATGGTGTCCATGTTCATGAAGGAATAGAGCCAAATTAAATGCTTTCAGAGATTTTAGATTAAGATTTGCCAATATTGTCTCTTCAGTTTCGTATAATGGCCAGGTTGAGCAACCTCTAATCGGATAATATGAGACATGCATTCTAAACGGCATATTAATGTTATATCCGTAAAACTCTTCTTGTCGGATAAGATTTTTATTCCACCAGTCCATAAGTTCAGTGGGGTTATTGACTGTTTTTAGTATGTAAGACGGAATAATAAATACAATCCGATCAGCAATCAGCTCACCCCATGGTCCGGGATAATTACGGATTTTTTGCCACTCTTTATTTGTGGTTTCTCCTAAAACAAAACGAGGTGCTTTAATCGCTCCCGACACCTTAAATATTTGATCTTTAAACCATACGCCTTTGGGTACTTTTATAAAGATAAGACCACCGTAAGGAGTAACAAAATCAGTAGTGATCGATGTAATATCCTCTGTAATTGTTGTCTCAGGCATACTGTATAAACTTTTTACCCTAGCTTTAGGAGCATCGAGATGATGACCAAGCTGAAGTTTCATCTTTTGACTCGCCAGTTCGTTAGGAACTGAAATCTGTCCCATTTTTCCGGGTAATGCATAAAAACCAGTACAAATTAACTCATAGTCTCTTCCTTTCGATGATTTGGATGAAAGAATGACTTGACCATTTTTAGGCTGTACATCTGCAATATCTCCCATTACAGGAGCTGTTCTGTGTGATCCAATCCATTTCCTCTTCTCAAGTGATAGATTTTTAATATAAACTGATTCGATATAAAGCATCTGCTTCAATATTGGATTACAAATCTCATCTCTCTTTGTTGGTAAAATCCCGATGGATTGATTATAGTAATTCTCAGCCAATTTCATATTTTTAGAACTGGGATTCTGTTTTAACTGTATTGCAATTTTTCCAAGCTGTGTTGCTATAATAGCTACCTCATCTTTCGGTATCTCTAATACAAATTTTACTAATTTTGTGTAAGGCAACTCTTCCATCTTTTTAAAAGTTTCCTTACTATCCGACATCAAAGTCATGCACTTCGCTATCAATTTCGTTGTTTTTGCATCTATCTCAGGTAGAAAGAGAGCTTTAAGGGGAATTATCTCAAAACGGAGACGAGGACCTTCCCATCCAACTTCCACATGATCTTTACCGGTACCCTGTTTATGAATGACTCTAATGTAATATTTTTCCCCAACTTCAAGGTTAATAGGTTTTGATTCCTGAGAAGGAGACGCACTCCAGACATTTTTCCCTGTATACCCAGAAACAAAGGCTATTTTTTTGAGGTTTGCAGGATCTTCATCATTACTTAGCCACAACTCTCCACCATCATCAGATGATAAATAAAATCTATATTCACCAGTTCTTGGGGCTTGTACTAATGCAGAAAAACGGGCGCCAAAATTCTCGGCAGAATCATATCGTTGTAACTTTCTCAGATAAAGTGCGAAGTTAGCAGTTTTTTTATATTTAGAATGACTTGTGAGATCTTGAACTTTATTGCCTTCTATGCTCCACCGTTCGTAAAGAACTCCTGATTTGTCAGAGGCAAAGAGGGTTGATAGACAAAGGGATAAGGAAACAATAACAACAAATAATATTTTATTCATAATTCTCCTAATGTTTTAGTTGATAAAGCACATTAAGACTATATCTGCAATTAAGCGTTTGTCAAGAATTAATACAAAAAGATGCGAATTTCGCAGGCACGAGACAAGAGGGGTATAATCAAGAACCAACACCTTCAGCAAAGCAAATAACGCATTAAGAAAAAGTAGCATGCGTTGTCCCCAACGCATTAAGCAAGCAAAAAAGAGTAACCGTTATGTTTGGAAAAGGTGGCTTGCCACTAATGTAGCATAACCGTCTCGGTTGTGAATTCGCTCGGAGGCGTCTCGCCTCCACACGAAGTAATAAAAGTGAATAAGAAAATCAATTCTTAACAAACGCATCCATACGAACGGCGTAACCGCCGTCGATGATGCTTAACGATATACGAGAAAAAATAGATAGAAAAAAGTCGTAAGGCATTTGCGTAGTTCGCAGATGACGGTTAGTTTAAATCAGGCAGGAAACAAAAAATGCGAGATACGCAAAATCTCTCAATACAATAGAGATTATGCGTATATCAAAATCACTGCAGCTAACGGAGTCCCGTAGCTGAGTTTTAGTGTTGGCTTAATAAAAAATGAAAAAAATAATATTATTAATATCCATTGCAATGTTGCTTATGTCTTGCAATAAAAAAGAAGGCACGAATATACCAGCAGGGGTTGTATTTGGTGATCAAACCATGAAGGACAATGGCAAAACTATTGCTTTTATAGGTTTTTTTGCATTTGTTAACAAGCAACAGAAACCTAAAAAACCAACAGGACCAATAGTTGCGTTACTTGACAGAGATAAAGCAACATTGGATGAAGGAGCTATTATTCGCTATAATAATACATTTTATACAATGTTAAATGGGGAGAAAGTCTTATTGACACAGTCCACTGGCATTATATATAATTCAAGTGACAAAACATATGAAAGATTTAATTTAAGTAACATTACAGATGATCGTTTAGATTTTATTAAGAGTAAAATAACAGAAGCCAACAAAAAAAAATCTAGGGACTGACTACAGCCCCAGATCTAGGACGATTATAAATAAAGGAAAAATAAGATGAGAAAAATTTTAGCTACAGTTTTATCCCTGACTCTCTCCTTTTCCTTGTTTGCCCAAGTTGGATCTGCAAATGATTTGCAATCCATTGATTTACAATCCATGTCTTTTTTTGATATTATGTTTAGAAATGGTGAGATTAATACGGGGATATGGATTCTTATTCTCTCTCTCTCTGGGCTGGGTTTTTTATTAGGAATCTTAGCTATTGTTGCTAGTGTAAAAACAAAATCAAGACAGATTCCACTTGCCGTAAAGCTACTGCCTGTTGGCCTTGTTTTTGTATTTCTACTAGGTCTTTTAGGGATGACAACAGGAATAATTAATTCATTCATATTTTTAGGGCATCCGGGAAGAGTTCTTTTTCATGCATTGGCTTTCTCTATTTCACACTCGCTTTACTCTTTATCATTCTCTTTGCTTGCTTCTATTGAATACATATTGTTCTTTGCAATTTCATTGATTATATTACATTTTAAGAACAAGAAGATAATATCTTCTGCTCTATCCGAAAAGATAGCTGCATATATGACTGAGGAATATATTATGCAAAGAGCTGACAGGGCAGATAAAAGAAAATTTAAAGAAGCTCTAAGCAAAATTCAAAATACCCCACCAGATACTTTTGATAAACTATAAAAAGATAACTTATCATATCAGGTAATCTGCTTCCGCTATCGCTCCAACAGATACCTGTACTTTGCGTTAGGGGCATGATGAACAAATTTATGCTCATTACAGTGCTCTTCGTACTGACTTCGTGTGCGACGAAGCCACAGGTGCCCGTCTTTCCGTCGATTCCTCCACAGTTGTAATGTTCTTCTTTCAGTAGCTTAAAAGTTTCCAGTTACGTAACGTTTAATCTGAAGTAGCTTGCCTCCAAAAGGGTCTGACCCTTTTAGGGAATCATAAGATATTATATACCAAAAAGTTAAATACAAATCAATCGCTCAGTATGCAGTTAACGTCAAGTTGTAATGTTCTTCTTTCAGCAGTTTAAAAATTTACACCTATCTAGAAATAT
>JAUUYH010000079.1 GCA_030590505.1 Kiritimatiellota bacterium | reverse complement strand
TTTAGGTTCAATACCTGAAAGAATAACATGAGGCTCCCCCCAATTACTCAAGACAGAAACATCCGTCTCTCCAGAAATAAAAACAAAAGCATCAAAATCATTCTGCTTCAGATATAAACACCACATACTAGCCAATGCTTTATTCGGCTCAAGAATCAATACTTTTGTTTTCATCGTCAGTTTTCCCTATTATACTTTGCATGGACGAAATCTTAACATTTTCTTTAAACTAATTAGCTAGCAAAAGAAAGACAAGACATTTACCGCTTGCGGTATAGTACTTATCCACACTTGCTGTAACCGCAAAGAATACACTTTAGACAGTTTTCAGCATTGTAGAGACCTTTATCGTTGCACTGCGGACAGATCATAAATTTAGAGCTATCCATTGTGTTTTTATTGACTCCTGTTTCTACAAATGCAGCCTTTTTACGCTCTTCGATAAGTCCTATTTTTCGTAAATGCTTATCAATTACAAGACCAATATTCGCTGCGAGTGAAGGTACAAACTTTCCATCAGAAAAATATCCTCCATTCGGGTCATAAATACTCTTAAGCTCTTCCACAAGAAAGGATGGATCCTTCTCTTTACGGAATACCGCAGAAATAAGACGTGTCATTGCTACAACCCAACTGAAGTGTTGAAGGTTTTTGGTATTAATAAAAAGCTCGTAAGGACGCCTGTGTCCATCATCAATGATATCATTAACTGTTAAGTAAAGGGCATCTGGTGATAGTGGAGTTTTGATCTTATACGTTGTTCCCTCAAGTTCGAGAGGACGCGGTATCGCTGCTGATCCTGGAGCCTGAGCGGTCTCTTCCTCTTTCTTATCTTCTGATTTTGTCAAAACACCTGTTATATGATCTGAAGGGCGGAATGTTGTACACCCCTTGAGCCCTTTAGAGTGTGCATACATATAGATGTCCTTAAACTTGTCGAAAGGGTAGTCCGCTGGAACATTGATTGTTTTAGAGATTGAGCTGTCAACATACTGCTGTAACGCTGCCTGAATGTTAATATGCTCTTCTGGAGTTACATCATCAGTGGTAACAAAGTAGTCTGGTAGATCTTTATCCTTAACGGCACGACCTATATGTTCGATATATTTGCGATATGCATAATCAGTAACTTCAACATCTGTATAATCGTCCTCTTCTCCGTTACGGATGCGGCGATTGTATTTGAAAGCAAAGATAGGTTCAAGCCCACTGGAAACATTACCTGCAAGCAGGCTGATAGTACCTGTAGGAGCGATAGAGGTAAGGTGCGAATTTCGCAGACCAAACTTCTTAATTCCAGCGTGAATCTCTTCAGGAAGCTGCTCTATAAATTTACCTCTGCAGTATTTTGCCTCTTCAAGTAACGGAAATGATCCCTTCTCTTTTGCAATGCCAATACTCGCTTCGTATGCAGAATTTGTTATAGTCTTCATTATCTCAGAAGCAACTTCAAGTGATTTGGCAGAACCGTAACGTATTCCGAGGAAGATAAACATATCCGCAAGACCAGTAATTCCGAGTCCCATACGACGTTTTCTTCGTGCTTCATCACGCTGCTGCGGAAGTGGGTATCCACTTAGGTCAATTACGTTGTCAAGTAATCTTACTGCAGTTCGGGTAACATCACGCATAAGCTCAAAATCAATTTCTGCATTCTTTTCAAATGGATTCTTAACAAATTTAGTAAGGTTCAGTGAGCCAAGAAGGCATGCTCCGAATGGTGGAAGGGGCTGTTCGCCGCACGGGTTAGTTGCCGCAATAGTTTCACAGTAATATAGATTATTCATCTCATTAACCTTATCCATAAGGATAAAACCAGGCTCTGCAAAATCGTAAGTTGACTTCATCATAAGATCCCAGAGCTCAGTTGCCCTAAGTGTCTTATGAACCTGCCCGTTAAATGAGAGTTCCCAGTCTTCATTGTGCTTAACTGCCTGAATAAACTTCTCGGTAATTGCTACAGACAAGTTAAACATCTGAAGTGCTGAATTACCACGCTTTGCAGTGATAAAAGCTTCTATGTCGGGATGATCACAACGCATTACGCCCATCTGCGCACCGCGGCGTTGCCCTGCACTCATAATTGTGCGGCATGTTGAATCCAACACCTGCATAAAGCTAATCGGCCCTGAAGATTTTGACTCACATCCTTTAATATGCGAATCTTTAGGACGCAGAGATGAGAAGTCAAATCCTACACCACCGCCCTGTTTCTGGGTAACAGCCGAATCTTTTACGGTATCAAAAATCCCCTCAATCGAGTCCTCAATTGTATTCATTACATAGCAGTTGAACATAGTTACTTCTGTTCGCTGAGTTCCTGCATTTGCTATAATTCTACCACCTGGAAGAAAATATTTAGGTAACAAAATATCCTCAAATTTACTCTCCCATAAACGTGCATCCTGCTCATTTGACGCAATCGCTCTTGCTACGCGATGCAGAGAATCATCAATAGATTTATCTTCCGGTATATCCTTCTTATTCCCCTGATAACGATATTTCCTCTCCCAAATCTCGGTGGCAATATCATAAAAACCAGCTGCTCTTTTTCCCTTTGACATATTCTTCTGTTCCTATTCCTTAAAATGTTATTAACACTGCGAAATTCGCAGCATTTTTTACTAAACACGTGCTTCTAGCACAACCTTCCCGCCTCTTCAAGAGCCTCCAAAAGTAGCTCAATATCCTCCCTTCTATGCGCCGCATTTAGCGAAATTCGCAGACGCGCACTGTTCGTCGGTACAGTCGGCGGCCGAATCGCAACTGCAAAAATATTTCTGCTCAGCAGATATTGCGAAATTCGCACACATCGTTCTGTATCACCAATAATTACTGGAATAATCGGAGTCGCACTATTCCCAGTATCAAATCCCAATCCCCTTATCTCTTCTGCTAATTTCGCACTACTATCTAATAGATTTTTGCGAATTTCGCAGTACTCATCTGTCTGCACCAGCTCAATTGCCGCAGAAATTGCACCATACGCACCCGGGGCCATTGCCGTGGTATAA
Source organism: Kiritimatiellota bacterium (assembly GCA_030590505.1). Taxonomy (GTDB): domain Bacteria; phylum Verrucomicrobiota; class Lentisphaeria; order Victivallales; family JAADHT01; genus JAUUYH01. The sequence goes on along the minus strand of JAUUYH010000079.1, from coordinate 8,005 downwards.
ACAAAGGATCCGCATCGGTTAACAAGGTAATCCCTTACCGTCTTTGAGCAAGCAACATAGGCACCGTAACACCCCATCGCCTTACTAAAAGTCCCCATTGCGATATTTGCATTCCCGCAATGAGCCAATCCCTCCCCTCTCTCTCCAAAAAGCCCCGTTGCATGAGCATCATCAAGATAGAGCATTGCCCCTTTTTCTTTTGCGAACTTCGCAAGTGTCTCAATATCAGCAACATCTCCATCCATACTAAAAACTGTATCCGACACAATTACCATTTTAGATGCATCAAATGCAGAATCAGGACTTAAACGATAACCATTATCAGACGTTTTAGCAAGCCGATTTTCATTAAATATCTGCATTTTTTTTGCCAAAGCATCAATAGAGCCATGCTCATACCGTATAAACTTCGCTCCAGACAACATTGAACCCGCATTTAGACTTGCATGATTCAGTTTATCTGCGAAAATAGCAGATTTCCTATCAGCAATTGCAGAAAGAACACCGGTATTCGCCATATACCCTGATCCAAGAATCAGTGCAGCTTCATACCCTTTCCACTCCGCAATCCTCTCCTCAAGGTCTAGGTATTCAGCAAAAGTGCCCGATACAAGCCTTGATGCCCTCGAACCTGTTCCAAAAAGATTAGTCCACTTGATCGACTCCTCCTTCAATCGAGGATGATCAGCAATTCCCAGATAGTTATTAGATGAAAAATCCAAACACGCATCATCGACGCCATCAACCATACACTCCCGTGCTGAAAGAGGATAAATACTTCTCAATCCCCTCTTCAATCCGGCAGTTTCAGCGTCATCAAGATACTTTATAAAATGTCCTTCTGAATTCTGCATTAACAACCTTATCTCTCTAATCTCTCGTTCTTTTTCAAAAACCACCGCATAATGTATAGCAATGATTCAATCATACAAGATGTAGTATCATTTAAAATTCAAAAAAAAGAGTAAGAAGTTTGCGAATTTCGCAAATTGCAGTATATAATACTTCGATTACGTCAATAACTGAGAAGTATTTACTGCTCACACCGATTTCCAAGTGAATATACCGCGCACAGTATAAATGGAGGTCAAAATGAAAAAGAAACTCTTTCTGGGACTTATCGTATGCATTGGATTTACAATCTGTATTCAATTGCATGGAGAGCGATAAGACCAAGACCCAAAAAAAGCAGGAATTGCTTGTTCCTTGTCCTTATTGTAAGGGAAAAGGAACTAAAGGCATGAGTAAAATATGATCATTGCTTATTTCGCAATTCCATATTGCTTCAATGCCTTCCAAAGATTGCGTTTACGCCAATAACAACTTTTCCATTCGGCGTGTATTTGCTTAAAAAGTTCTTTATTCAACTCTTTAGTTATTGCCAGCCATTTCGCAGAACTGCTGTAGTCACTTTTTGCAACATGTTCAGGTGATGTTATAAATTGATGAATTTTTCCCCGCCACGCTTGCAGTATTTTGTCTTTTAATATGCTTGCATTTGAGTTTTGTAAATAGGCAAGTCGGTATTGATCGTCTAATTTAATCTTTTCCCTGAAGTTATATACTCTATTTTGAGATTTGTTTATATAGGCCTTAAATACTTGGAAAGTATCAATCGATTTATCATTACCTAAAACATCTCTAGTTAATTGATATAACAGAGAAAAATCAACACCATGCCTGAATGAATCAGGTTCATCCATCTCCGATTTCAACCAATTTTCGGTTTTGGATTGGAATAACTTTGCATCATCATTGACTATATAATCGATCAACCAGCCTATCCAGGATTCATTCGGAGTAGAATGAGCCTGATATTCCAAAGTATTGATAATAACATAATGTTTCCACGCTTCCATAATATCGTAAAACCAGGATTGAGTTTTAGCTGGTAACAATTTTAATTTGATTTCATCCCAATTGTCAGGTGTTTGATAAAATTGTTGCTGAATATCAATCAAAAGCAATTTGTCGTGCATATTTAATTCTTCACAACAGAGTTTCCAGTTGAAAAAAGCCCTTTCGATTCTTTCATCTTTTTTATCTGAGTGGGTTGCGAAAATGCTTTGCTCAGGGTTAGTATTGAAATTTTTAATATAGTTGTAGGTCTGCCTATAAGCCTCTGCTAAAGTGCGTTCACAGTAGTGCTCAGCTTGCTTAAAATCCTTCAGTTTTATATAGTTTTCATATACTGGGATGCCGTAAGTCCATTCCTGCCCGATTAAATCTTCCGCAGTCTTTAAATACGCATTGGAGTCGGCCACCTTTTCCGATTGATGAAATATAATATGCCAAAAACAATCAGTATTGCTCAAATCAATTTCAGAATATTGTTCACTCTCTTTCAGCAAAATATTGTAGAGTTCATTTAATTTTTCATTAGACTCCTTTGTGAAAAAAACTGGAGAAAAGTTTAAAGGCAACATAGAGTGCTTGAAAGCTTCAACAGCACCTTTCACAAAACTCTCAACAGAGACACTGTTAAGCCACATCCATTTCAAAACACACTCGGCACCTTTCTCCTCAAATGCAAATTCATTATATTCTGCTCCCATCCATTCTGGATACATTCCGATATTATCATTTATATCCCCGAGCATATTCAAAAATATATCCTCCTCTTCAATCTTCAAGAGATCTACTTTTTCGAGTAAAGGTAGCATTTTTTCAAATATTTCATCCATATCTCTGGCAGCTTGGAATTCATCAAATTCAGGACACTCCCAATGTTTCCCTTGTTCCACATACTCACCGTCTTCATCCCCAATATCACCAATAATACAATCAATACCTGAAACAAGACTGCTCCATATCTCTATAAATTTATCATCAGTCGATGGTGCAAGGCTCTCCGCTTGCTGCTCGGCAGAGTTATTAATTTGGCGATATAGATTGATAATATTCTCAGAATCGTCCAACTGCTCAAAAACATTCATCAATTCATCTGTAGGAAGAGTGGAAAACAGTGTGTTGATAAAATTCTCAAACTCTTCCCGCGTCAATCCGTTTATAAAATCCACGGCTAAATTTTGCTTTTCATTCATTATTCTGATGATTCCATTTTTGATGTTTTTTGAATTAAGATGTCAGCAATTTCATTGTGTTTCTTTTTTTTAGCCCAATCCTTTGCTGTTAAACCATTATATTTTTGGTTTGTATCTGCTCTATCTGCGATTTTGGGTCTGGCAGTTTGCCAACCAGGATGTCTCTGCAGTCATTTATTCTTCTCTTTGTCGTATTGCCTAGCATTTAATCTCCTTTATTTTTCCCCATTCACAGTCATAATAAGTCTAATAACTTGGGGGATAACTGTTACAGTCTGTTTCCGATAAATTACTGTTCTGAACATATCATCTTGCAAAAACTCTGGTTCTTTCAAACCTGCTTTTTTTGCCATTCCCAGTATATCAGTAGTTCCAGTGCCTAATCTTTCAAAAACGATCATTCACGTATCCCTAAGCGATCCATTTGTTCAACCCCATTTGGGGTTGGGTTTATTTCTGGTCCAATTCCACAGGTTAAAACCTGTGGCGATTATTGCTATACCGCAAGCGGTAGAGATCTTGTATTTCTTTTATTGGCGACTAAACCTTAATCGAAATGCTAAGATTTTACCCGCGTTAAGTATATATCCCTTTGGGATATTTTTGCGGACTTCGCAATATTTACTGAGTCAATTCCATTCCAGCAGAGGTAATCATTTTTTTATCAGCCTCAACAGTATTCCCAGTGGTAACGAGATAGCCTCCGATCATTAGAGAATCAGCTCCGGCTCTAAAAATATCTATCTGGCGATCTTTAAGATTAAATTCCCGCCCTCCGCATACACGGATACTCTTATCTGGCATCATCAGCCTTGCTACTGCAATCACCTTCAGGCAATCCTCTGGAGTTAGATTTTTACTGCCTTCAAGTTTTGTTCCAGAAATAGGATTAAGAAAGTTTAAAGGAACAGAGTCGATATCAAGAGAACGAATGGTGTCAAGTAACTCAATACGCTGCTCAAGGCTCTCCCCTAAACCAAAAATACCGCCACAACAGACTTCAAGACCTGCAGCTTTCGCATTTTCTATCGTTTTAATCTGATCATCATAACTGCGAGTTCCGCAGATTTTAGAAAAATAACTTCGAGCAGTTTCCAAATTATGATGATAGCGTTTCAAGCCAGACTCTTTAAGCTTTTTTAGTAAATTTTCATCAAGAAGCCCAAGAGATGCACATGAATCAACTTTTAACTCGGACGATACTTTCTCAACTGCATCACAGATTGCATCAAGCTCTTTCCCCTCTTTCACAGAACGGCCAGAAGTAACAATCCCCACCCTGTTCGCACCGTTTTTTTCTGACTCTTCTGCCACTTTGTACATATCCTCAGAAGAGAGCAACGAGTAGTAATCAACCTCTGCTGAAGAGTGCTGAGACTGTGCACAGAAGGCACAATCCTCAGAGCAGCCCCCACAACGGGCATTAATTACAGAACAGGCAGAAACCTTGTTTGAAAAATGCTTCTCTCTAGCACTTGCTGCACTTTCAAAAAGCTCTTCAAGCCCACTTTTACTTTTCATCTTAAGCAACTTAACTGCTTCTTTAAACGATATTCCTTTCATATTTGTCTATTTCCTTATATTCTTATCCAATTAGTAAACTTAATCTCCAAATTTCTGTACCGCAATCAGCCAGTGAGCTTATTTTTCTTTTGTAGGCTGATTATACCGCAAGCGGTAGATGCATATAAATAGTTGATCTTATAAAAAAAATTTAATATTTATTGAAATAGTCAATTGACTATTTTCTCTTTAGCACTACAATACCCTTCCTCACTACTTTGCCTGGTGGTGTAACGGTAGCACAAGCGGTTCTGGTCCGTTTAGTCAGGGTTCAAATCCTTGCCGGGCAACCAATCTTTTTTTCAAAAATTAAAATTCACGAAATAAAAGATTATACCGCAAGCGGTAGAGATCTTGTATTTCTTTTATTGACTACTCAACCTTAATCGAAATGCTAAGAATTCACCCGCGTAAAGTATAGCTTTAAAAACTATTCATCATCCTTAAAACTGCAAATATTACAATGCTTACAGTCAAATCCTTGCGGAGGTGTATAAACCTTGTTCTGCTTTGCTGCCTTTCGCATGTTGATCCAGTTCATGCCTGCCAAAAAGAGACCTAATATTATAAAAGCACCAGGTGATTGGCTTGGAAGCATAAACTTGGTTGTCCATGATGTAATAATTTTATATTCAAAAAGTGAACCCGCCGACAAAAATTCTCTTGCTCCACCAAGAGCAACCAGTGCAAGAGTAAAACCAATCCCCATTCCAAGACCGTCTGCAATAGAGCTAGAAATACTGCTTTTCGATGCAAATGCTTCAGCACGCCCTAAAACAATACAGTTCACAACGATAAGAGGAATAAAAATACCAAGTGCCGTATTCAGTGCCGGTGGTGCATACGCCTTCATCAACATCTCAACAACCGTTACGAATGTTGCAATAACAACAATATAACATGGGATACGAATCTTCTTTGGTACAATGTTTCTGATAATTGAAATCACAATATTACTTCCCAGAAGCACGCAAAGTGTAGCAAGTCCCATTCCGAGACCATTCATTGCATTCGATGTTACAGCAAGCGTAGGACACATTCCGAGCAGAAGCACAAGGACGGGATTCTCCCTCCAAAGCCCTTTCATAAATTCCGTTAATAGTGACATATTAAAAATTCCTTAAACTTTAATGAATAAAATAACAAATAAATGCAAGGTAAATAATAATACAGAATTTTAATAAATCAACCCAGAAGTGAAAAATGAATATTCGAAATGCACATTTTATCAAGACATTGTTGAAATATTTTAAAAAAGCACTACACTATAGTATTGAAATTTATCATAAATTAATAATGAAAGACAAATTAGGAGATAATAATGCTGAAATTGAAAAATGATGCGAAGTACGCACTTCTTGTGCCCACAAGTATGGGAATACGGTTAACTCCAGAAAATGGACAACCTTTTCACTGCAGTAAAAATTTCACAATGCAGGCAACCAGTGCTGAAACCAATGTTGCAAGTGTCTCTTCATATCTTGGACTACCCGTAAAAGTACTTACCGCTTTCGTAAAGGAGAGTCCTGTTGCAAGATTTATCAAAGATGACCTTGCCAGCCGACACATGGATTATGAAGGCCCCGAAAAAGAGCAGGATAACCCGTGGGGATATCGTCATCAGTTTAACCTTGCCGACAGCGGTAGTGGGTCACGTGGACCACGTGTTCAGAATGACCGTGCAGGAGAGGTAGGACGAGCATTAAACGTAAATGACTTTGATCTTGAACGTATTTTCGGAACCGAAGGAGTGCAGGTAGTACATCTTTCAGGTCTTATTGCCGCTCTCTCTACGGAGACAAGTGAATTCTGTCTGCAAATTGCGAAAGTCGCAAAAAAATATGGTTCAAAAATATCTTTCGACCTCAACCACCGGGCATCATTCTGGGTAAACAGAGAAGATGAACTCAGTAGAATATTCCGAGAAATTGCCCAAATTTCCGATATCCTTGTAGGCAATGAAGAAGATTTTCAACTCTGCCTTGGACTTAAAGGGCCAAAGGCCGGTGGGGAAGGGCTTAAAGCAAAAATTGAAGCTTTTAAAGGAATGATCGAATCTGCAAAAAGCGCTTTCCCTGAAACTGCGGTATTCGCAACTACTCTGCGTGAAGTTGAAAGTGCAAACTCACACCAATGGGGAGCAATAATGTCGGTGGGGGACGATTATCATGTCGTTGAACCACGAAAGATTACGGTACTTGATCGCATTGGCGGTGGCGACGGATTTGTCGGCGGAATGCTCTACGGCATACTAAAAAAGTGGGATCCAGAAAAGTGGGTGCGGTTTGGATGGGCAAGTGGTGCATTGGCTACTACACTGCTTACAGATTACGGGCAACCAGCAGACGAAGAACAAGTATGGAGTATCTGGGATGGTAATGCACGGGTAAAAAGATAATAAAAGCAAAAAGTGATTTTTAGGGACAGCGACAATGAACCTGTCCCTATTTCCCTCCCCTGCAGCCCATTTCATGCCTCTTTAAAAGCGACAATGAACCTGTCCCTATTTCCCTCTTGTATTCTCTTTAAGTACGTTAGGCATTCCTGCCTGACATAGCGTAAAAAAACAAGCATAAAAACATGCCCTTCTAGAGCCTGTAAGACTTGTCAAAAGGACTTTTCTTATTCCTCATCTCTTACCTGTGTCAGACAAGAATGTCTAACGTACTTGGGCTTCGCACATTTCATCTACTTCTTCTCTTAATCTTTGTCTTAATTAAAGGGCAGAAAGGGACAGGTTGATTATCGACCACTTCAAAAGCACACCCTAAAGGGAGGCGATAATCATTACGCAAAAGTAGCATGCGGAGGCAAGGCCTCATTAAAAAGGCACTTCGTGCCCCCCAACGCATTCAGCAAGTAAACAACAAGCAAAAAAAAGGGAATAAATAGAGCCTGACAGGCTGTTTTTTTGCTTATTCTTTTACACCTCTTTCAGCTTTTGCTATTTGCGTTGGGACAACGCAAGCGACTTCAGGTCAAGAGGCAATAACTGTCGCTTTACGCAATTGTGGTGGACAGGCCCCGTACGACCTTTATAATAAGAAAAATCTATAGATGTAATTTGAAATAAGAAAAAGAGGTAGTATTATTAAAGCTGATTAGGTCGTCTAAATTTTAACAACTGATGGGAAATCCCCGAGAATTGACCCTTTATTTACAACCATTGATTTTGGAAGGCTACTATGAAAATTGGTATTGTTAGGCATTTTCCTGTACCTCACAACCGTTGCAAATTTCTAAATCGTGACTCTTTTGCAAAGTGGGTAGATTGGTATGACCACGAAGCCAAGGTAAAAACAGAAACAGATTTGGATATCACCAATCAGTGGGATGTCTGTTTTTGCTCGGATTTGGGTCGGGCTCAGATTACAGCTCAAACTATTTTTAAAGGCAAG
>JAUUYH010000096.1 GCA_030590505.1 Kiritimatiellota bacterium | reverse complement strand
CTGTACATGTATGATAATAATCCGTCACTACGTTCGGGGACTCTTACTCTTTATCTTACTCTTTGTCTTAATCTTTGTCTTAATTCAACTTCTTCCACTTCTTCCACTTCTTCAACTCCAGAACTCCAGAACTTCAGAACTTCATTCTCTTGCATTTTCTTCAGTAGCATGCGTTGTCCCTAACGCATTAGCCAGCAAACAACACGCAAAAAAGGGCGATAAATAAAGCCTTGCAGACTCTTTTTTACTTATTCTTTTACATCTCTTTTGGCTTTTGCTATTTGCGTTGGGACAACGCAAGCTACTTAAGAGAAGAGGCAACTATCAACCTGTCCTTTTTTTCTCTTTTAGGCCACCAGCGACCTATCCCCTCATAATCCTATTTTATGTACATCACAACATACATTAATTCGATTTTTGAACTTGAATTCGAAGTTTCTTCTTGTAACTTTCATGTGTAACTCCTTTTGTCTGGTGTTATATCGGGCCGATTGACACGATCGAGTACTATGTACTCACTTATGCTTAATGTATAATTGTCGGTCAAGGGTGCCCTCTTTAAAATAATTAACTCTAATAGTATGTCTGCTCCGCTACTAGCGAATACATGAGTTATGTTCTAAAAACAGGAGGATAAGTAATGATGAAAAGATACAGAAAATACCTATTGCTATCAATCATATTGGAAATGACTTTTTTTGCTACACAAGGAAATGCCTGTCTAACATTTTGCATGAAGAATGGGCAAGATATTATATATGGTCGCAACTTCGATTGGTTTAGTGGTGCGGGTGCTGTGATTATCAATCAACGTAATGTCCGGAAGACGGCCTTTGTCATTCCACCGGAAAGACCGATGTCATGGATATCGAAATACGGCAGTGTTACATTTAACCAATTCAGCAAGGAACTTCCAGTTGGTGGAATGAATGAGCATGGTCTTGTTATAGAGAGTTTAGTTTCCGTTGCAGAACATCCTCCAAGTGACAGGCGCGAGACAATTAATGAATTGCAGTGGATTCAGTATCACCTTGATACATGTAAAACAATCGAAGAGGTTATTAAGTCTGCACGTGTTGTGCGTATCACTCGTTATGCATTGAACCTTCACTATTTTGTCAGCGATAATTCTGGGAAAAGTGTGGTTATAGAATTCTTAGATAAAAAGATGGAGCAAAGATCCGCTGACACGCTTCCTGTAAAGGTGTTGGCAAATACAGATTATGATACTGCCTTGATGACTGTGACCTCGAAGAAAAAATCTGAGAATACATCCCGTTTTGCTAGAGCTTCGCAAATGATTAAGACATACAATGGTAAAAAGAAACCCGTAGAATATGCTTTTGCCATCCTTAATAAAGTTTCACAAGGAGACTTTACGAAATGGCAGGTGGTATATGATCTTCGGCATAAGAAAATATATTATCGGAGTCTGCTTAAAAAGAAGACCAAGATAATTGAACTGCCTAAGTTCGACTTTAAAAATACGAAGGAAACATTGATTATTGGTATAAACACGGAAGGAGAAGGTTCCGTGCATAAGCAATTCAATAAGTATAGCAATAAACTTAATGACGATTTGATAAAGAAGTGTCAGATGGAGTTCAAGAAAGCAGGAATGGATCATCTTATAAAAACTGAGGATCTTAAATATATCAAAAAAGCAGTAGCCTCATGTAAGTATGAAGAGGAAAAATAGGGACAGGTTGATAATCAACTTGTCCCTTGATTTTCAAACTCTAGTTTCTGCAAGAAGCTTTACGCCGTTTAGGATATGTAGAATATCTAAAAGTGCTGCCTTTTCGTTGTAGTGATGGTTGTTTTCTGTCGGAATCAAAAGAGCACGAACAGGAGCAAGGAGTCCAGCCGCGGGGAATGATTTTGCATCTGTACCGCTGTAGTTATAGACCTCAAACTGATATGGGATTCCCGACTTATCAAAAAGCTCTGCGAAGTTATTACGATCTTCGGGACTCAGGATTACAGAGTTATCACTAAGTGTCAAAACGCCCCCTCCCCCGAGAGTGATCCCCTGTTTCTCTGAGGCGTAAGTCGCATCAAGCACAATTACATAGTCAGGTTGAATTTGTTCAGCTAGAACAGGTGCACCAAAAGCCCCCATCTCCTCTGCGGCAGTTGCACCAAGAACAATATTAACACCCTCACTCTGCATAAATTCCGAATTTTCTGCAAGGAGAGTTAAAAGAAAACACCCGATTCGATTATCAAGAAAAGGTGCAGTAATAAACTCTTCTGTCATATTGATCTCTGGAATAAAACAGGCTCTGTCGCCAACTTGAACACCTGAAGGGATACCAATTGAAACGTAACCATCCTCTAATTTAGTCACAGTAATTGTCTGTTTCCCGCTGTTAGTTTTTAGTATTAGGTCAATACTATCTTCTTCAAATGCCACACCGCCGAGAGTAACAAGGGTTATACCGTCTTTTCCAATACTCTCAACAATATATCCAGGCGAATCCATGTGGGCACAAATAAGGACTGTCGGATTGTCTGCATTCCACCGATCAGGAGATTCTGCGAATATCGCATATTGACCAAGTTCTGTTGTTTCTAGTCCGTTGTCTGACCATATTTTCTTCAGTATCTCTCGAACTTCACCTTCATCCATAGGAGTCGAGTGTGCTTTGATAAGCTGTTTTAGAGTATTTACATTACCTTCTCCAATAATATCACTGTTTTTTTTATTCATAATAACATTCCTTTCTGATTCTTTCATTTCTATCATTCTAAACGCAATATATCACATTATGCGAATTTCGCAATTTTATCTTTTAGCTTGTAAAAAAAGCCGTGCTATACTTTTCGCGGGTGAAATCTTTGCATTTCGATTAAGGTTGAGTAGCCAATAAAAGAAATACAAGATCTCTACCGCTTGCGGTATAATAAAAGATCGCTATTTTTTTCAAAAACGACTTGCTTTATTAATAGACTTATTTATATTAGACAAAAAGAAGGTGATATATGACATTGATAAATTCAAGTTAATTCATCAGGCAGGATACAATGAACGACTTGGTAAATGATTAAAGATTAAGAAGAGTCGAAGAGGATGGAAGTTCTATACCGCAAGCGGTAGATATCTTGTCTTTCCTTTGCTAGCTAATTAAGTTTAAAGGAAATGTTAAGATTTCATCCGTGCAAAGTATATATAAAAGAGAAATATTATAAAAGAAAGGAGTACATTATGCTTTCAAAGACATTTTCAGTTGCGATAAACGGGATAGATGCGAATAAGATCGAGATCGAAGTAAATGCCACGCAGCAGGGAGAGAAGTCATTTGTCACCATTGTGGGACTACCGGATACTGCAGTGAAAGAGAGTAAGGAGCGAGTAAGGTCTGCATTAAAAAGTTGTGGCTTTAAGCATCCGCGTGGTTCTACAGTCATAAATCTTGCACCTGCTGATATAAAAAAAGAGGGAGCAGGATTTGATCTGCCGATAGCCTTAGGCCTAGTGGCATCTACAGGATTGATCAAAAGAGATAAACTTGCAAAAACTATACTTGTAGGAGAACTTGCACTTGACGGTAGTGTCAGGCCAGTAAAGGGAATGATCCCAGCAGGGATAGCTGCAAAAAACGATCCGAACATTGAAGCACTTCTAGTGCCAGCAGCAAATGTCGAAGAGGCTGCTATTGCCGCAGACGGGCTACCTGTATATCCCATTTCGACTCTTGCAGATGCAGTAAACTACTTTACCGATGATTTTACAGCACTTCCACACATTCGTAATCTTGAAGAGTTCTCAATAATAGATGACGCGATCCTTGCTCGAGACTTTGAAGATGTAAAGGGACAAACAGTTGCGAAACGCGCACTGGAAGTTGCAGCAGCAGGCGGGCACAATTTATTAATGATCGGCGCTCCAGGAACAGGAAAATCTATGCTCGCAAAGCGTGTTCCAAGCATACTCCCTCCCCTACAGGTAGAGGAGGCACTTGAGTCAAGTAAAATACATAGCGTAATGGGATTACTTCCTGCCGACACCCCATTCCTAAAAGAGCGTCCATACCGTGCACCTCACCACACAATCAGCGATGCTGGTTTGCTCGGAGGGCAGACAATTCCCAAGCCTGGAGAGATAACCTTAGCTCACAACGGGGTACTTTTTCTTGATGAGCTTCCTGAGTTTAAGAGAAATGTATTAGAGGTTCTCAGGCAACCACTTGAGAATGGTGATGTAACGATATCCAGAGCAGCCGGAACATTTACATTTCCCGCACGCTTTATGATGCTTGCAGCAATGAATCCCTGTCCATGTGGGCACCACGGATCGATGCAGCGTGAGTGCCGATGTTCATCACATCAAATTCAGCGTTACAGAAGCAAAATATCCGGCCCGCTCCTAGATAGGATTGATATTCATGTTGAACTGACACCACTCAGTGATGATGAGTTAATGAGTGCTCCAAAGGGAGAAAAAAGCTGCGAAATTCGCAAACGAGTAATAAATGCAAGAGCAAATCAACAAAAGCGCTTCACTGGGCTCGGACTCTACTGCAATGCACAAATGGAGCCTGCACAGATTCAGAAGTTTTGCAAGCTTGACCTTGAGAGCCAAAGTTATCTCAGACGCTCAATTAAGGAGCTACAACTAAGTGCCCGTGCATACGACAGAATTCTGCGTGTTGCAAGGACGATTGCAGATCTTGAAGATTCTGCGAATATCGCATCTCAGCACATATTCGAAGCAGTGCAGTACCGCGACCTGGATAAACGCTTATGGTAAGAACTTAGGCATCATAATATAAAATCAATTACAAATTGAAAAAAAAGAAGATCCCAAAATTACAGAGTTGAAATGATTACATTAAGAATAGTCTCAATGGACTCTAAACGACCTGTGCCGTCTGCACCGCATGCAACACGTCCATCAGCAGGCCCACAGAATATGACCCCACGCTTCTTTAAGATTTCAACATTAGCCTGGACTGCAGGATGATTCCACATCTTAGGGTTCATTGCTGGAGCAATAACAACTTTCCCAGGATGCGAAAGGGCATACGTAGTTAAAGCATCATCTGCGATGCCGTTTACGTATTTTCCTATAAAATTGGCTGTTGCAGGCGCAACAACCAGCAGTTCTGCTTTGTTTGCCAACGAAATATGTCCTGGCTGCCACTCAGGAACATCCCAGAGATCGGTTATAACTGGATTTTTTGAGAGTGTCAGAAATGTCTGCTCTGTTACGAGTTTAGTTGCAGATTGAGTCATCATCACAACAACATCAAAATTTGCCTGCACAAGCTTGCTACAAAGACCCGCACCTTTATACGCGGCAATTGATCCGGTGACTCCAAGTACTACTGTTTTTTTCATACAAAAAACCCTGATTGTGTTAGTCGTTTTGCACTTTTATGCATTACATCAAGAACGGCCTTCATCTCTTCTACGGCCTTATCAAGTTCGTTATTTATTATAAGGTATCCGTACTCCTGCCACAGTTCAAGTTCGGACTTTGCATTTTTAAGTCTCAATAGAATTGCATCTTCAGTCTCTGTAGCTCTTGTTCGAAGTCTAAGTTCAAGTTCTTCAAAGCTCGGAGGCCCGATAAAAACAAGTTCTAAGCACTTGGCTAAAATCTCATCACTCTCGGCATATTTTTTTATCTGCATTGCTCCCTGTACATCAATATCGAGCAGAACATCCTCTCCCTCTAAGACCTTATCAATCACCTCAGAGCGAAGTGTGCCATAAAAATGCCCGTGAACCTCTGCCCATTCGATAAACATATTATTTGCGATCTTCGCATTAAATTCATCCTTTGAAATAAAGTAGTATTCACGACCGTTCTCTTCACCTGAACGCAGAGTTCTGGTCGTGCATGAGATTGAAAAACCAAGTTCCGGTACTAGTTTTTTTAACTCATTGCATACAGTTGACTTTCCAGTCCCGCTCGGGCCAGAAACAATCATGGCCACACCAAGTTTTTCAATTTTACTTTTTTGCGAATTACGCATATTCCACCTCAATTATCCCTATTTATTAATTAGATTTCCTGAGTTGCAACTGCAATTCGTTCCGCTACAAATTTTTCGTACTCATCAAGATCGGCAATATGAATACTTGCAACATCACTTTTTATTGCTGCTTCCGCAACATACTTTGCCACCCTCGGAACAACCCGCGGATCAAAAGGTTTCGGAATAACATACGTCTTCTTAAGTGGATTATCACCATCAAACATTCCGGCTTTCGCATCTTCTGGATAGGCTTCTGCTAAAACTTTATATACCTCTTCTGGAACTTTTTCATTTGCGATCTCCGCAAGTGCTAGCGATGCCGCTAATTTCATCTCTTCATTGACATCTGATGCCCTTACATCAAGTGCACCACGGAATATTCCAGGAAACCCAAGGACATTATTAATTTGATTCACAAAATCACTTCGGCCAGTCCCGACAACTGCCGCACCTGCCGCAACTGCTTTATCAGGCATAATTTCAGGAGACGGATTCGCCATCGGGAAAATCACAGGATCTGGTGCCATACTTTTTACCATCGCTTCCGTAACACAGTCTGCAACTGAAACTCCTACAAATATATCAGCCCCCACCATGGCATCTGCCAAAGTTCTTGCATCACTTTCTTTTGCGAATTTCGATTTTTCTGGTGTTAGATTCTCACGTCCCGAATAAATGACGCCCCTAGAATCACACATTATAACATTATCTCTTTCTGCTCCAGCGGCAACATACATTTCCGCACATGCAATACCCGCAGCACCGGCACCGTTAACTACAAATTTTGCTTCTTCAATTTTTTTCCCAAGTAGCTTCAATGCATTAAGAACTGCTGCAAGAGATATAATCGCTGTACCATGCTGATCATCATGAAAAACCGGGATAGACAACCTCTGCTTCAACGTCTGTTCAATCTCAAAACAGGCAGGAGCCGCAATATCTTCAAGGTTTATTCCTCCAAAAGTCGGCTCAAGTCTCTCTGTTGTTTCAATAACCTTTGCAGCATCAGTCTTTCCATTTTCATCAAAAACTTTTCCAAGACATATCGGAATAGTATCAATATCAGCAAAACGTTTAAAAAGTACCGCCTTGCCTTCCATAACTGGCATTGCTGCCTCTGGTCCAATATTTCCTAGCCCCAAAACTGCAGTTCCATCACTTACCACTGCTACAAGATTTCCACGGGCTGTATATTTCCAAACATCTCCAGGATTATCTTTGATTGCAAGACACGGAACCGCCACTCCTGGCGTGTAAGCAAGCGAAAGATCCACCTGCGTCTTACAAGACTTTGTCGTTGCCAAAGCAATCTTACCCGGCTTTGTTCCGCTATGATATTCTAAACTATTCTGTTCTAATTTACTAGACATTATACTATTCTCCTGATTATTTCATATATACAAACAGCCAACTTTTCTCGAGCAATTAGCTGAAGAAAGAAAACTACTTCAATCCACACCCAATTCAAGTTAAAACATAAAAATGATTATGGAATGCTCCATAAATTGATACAATTGCTACCATCTTCAAGTTTTTCACCTCAGAAAGATTGAATATATATCATTTTTACCTTAAAAGCAAGTTGCAAAAACTAAAAGAACAAGCAATATAAAGGTTAAAATTCAGAAAGGAAATTTAATAATAATGAAACTTGGAATTACAGTTATAGGAAGTGGTAGCAAAGGAAATTCGATATTTATTCATAATGCCTCAAGTGGCATACTCATTGATGCAGGGTTCAGCCGCAAAGAGATACTTGCGAGATTAGCAAAACTGAATATCAATCCGAACATGATCAGTGCAATACTAATTACTCATGATCACGGAGACCATGTGCGTGGTGCACGAGTCCTTGCAGACCAATTAGATATACCTACGTTTGTAAATGAAAGTACCTACAAACATCTAAAATTTAAAAACCTTATCGGAAAAAAAGTTGAGATATTCGATCCAGGTACTGCATTTAATATCGAAGAGTTTAAAATAAAACCTTTTTCGGTTCCACATGATGCAATGGAGCCCGTCGGATTTGCTATATTCGCAAACAGAAACGGGGAAGATATAAAAATTGGAATTGCTACAGATCTTGGACATGTCAACAACCTAGTACAAGCAAGACTGCAGGAGTGTGATATACTAATTCTCGAATGCAATCACGATAAAAAAATGCTCCGCGATTCAGAGCGTAAACTGGGTCTAAAACAACGTATTGCTGGCCGATTCGGACACCTAAATAACGAGGCATCAATAGAGGCAATAGAAAAACTACTGCACAAAAAAACAAAACATCTTATACTCTATCACCTTAGCAGTGACTGCAACTCTCCAGAATTAGTTGCGAATCTCGCAAATGCGAAACTCGCAGAGATGAACCGAAACGACATCAACCTACAAATAGCCAAACAAGATCAGCCACTAAATACAATATGGATATAAAGTCGAGACTTTCTTAAGGACACGTATTAACCAGTCCCTTTTTGATTGTCTTCATTTCTCTTGCATTTTCTTCAGTAGCATGCGTTGTCCTCAACGCATTTAGCAAGCAAACAACAAGCCCAAAAAAAGGCAAAAACAAAGCCTGACAGGCTACTCTTTTGCTTATTCTTTTACATCCCTTCCAGCTTTTGCTATTTGCGTTGGGGACAACGCAAGCTACTTAAGAGTACCGTAAACGCATCAACAATCAACCACCAATCTCTGCTGTATTGGTTCACTGATTAGCGACCTCTGATTACTGACCTCTTCCTCCCCGTTTTTCCAGGCCACCTGCGACCTTGTGTCGTTGGAGCCAATGTCGAATTTTCTTCAAAAAAAAGACGACATCTCCACCACCACCACCACCTCCCCCTCCCCTCTGCCTTGTTCAAAGGCAAACGGGGAAATGCTAACTTCGCATACCGTAAACAGCAAGACCATTTTTTTGCTTGCAACGTTATATTTGTGACGGGTTGAAATCTATCCTACGTATGTCGGAATTCATTCCGACACTTTTTATGCTACAAAATAAGGAGAGGTTGGTTATCAAATTAGATATACTTTACACGGGTAAAATCTTAGCATTTCGATTAAGGTTGAGTAGTCAATAAAAGAAATTCAAGATCTCTACCGCTTGCGGTATAATTATACCTAAATATTGCAATGTATGTTAGAGTGAAGCCCCTTTTTCATAAACGAAAATGTCTATATTATTTTCCGATTTCATTAATCGTGAATTCCCGACAGGTTGAGATCTACTGACAGCAATAGAGACAATTTCTTTACATTGATCTTTTAATGTGTTTGCCAAAGTTGCTCTAGTTTCCAGGAGAACCGCTGTCGCAACAATTGTGCCTCCCTCATTTAATTTTTCAAAACTT
>JAUUYH010000218.1 GCA_030590505.1 Kiritimatiellota bacterium | reverse complement strand
TTAGACATTCTTGTCTGACATGGGGCAAGAGATGAGGAGTAATAAAAGTCCTTTGATAAGTCTTACAGGCTCTGGAAGGGCATTTTTTTATGCTTGTTTTTTTACGCTATGTCAGGCAGGAATGCCTAACGTACTTGAAGAGTCCCCGAACGTAGTGACGGATTATTATCATACAAGGAATAAGAAAGAGGAGTTTAGATTAAGACAAAGATTAAGAGTGAATCGGAGAACGACCAACAACCAACAACTAAAAAATTAAGACAAAGATTTAGGACAAAGATTGAAAAGCAGAGTAATTTAGAGATTTCTCATTCAATTTCCATCTTTGAATGTTGAATAGGTACTATTCGGTATTAGATTACATCTGTTTTGAATTTGATTACACACAAGTGCATTCTAAAAGATAGCAAAAATTTAATTCCGTGAATAGGGATTAATATAGCACAGACTATGCTTATGATTGCAAATTGGTATTAAAAACATTTAAGAGAGAAAAGAGATAACATGAGTAATAGTAGTAGAGATAAAATACGTGTACGATTTGCCCCCTCCCCTACGGGTAAAGTACATATCGGAAATATACGAACAGCAATATTCAACTACCTTTTTGCGAGAAACGCAGGCGGTGAGTTTATAATTCGTGTTGAAGATACAGACCTTGAACGTTCGACACAGGATGCAATTGATAAACTGTTTGAGTGTATGGAGTGGCTTGGACTTGATTATGATGGTGAACTTTTTTACCAGAGCAAACATGCAGAAAAGCATATTGCCGCGGCAGAAGAGTTGATTTCAAAAAAACGTGCATACCGTCCAAAACAGAAAGTAGCTGGTGAAAAAGTTCCGGTTCTTTTTCGTATTCCATGGGATACGGACAATAATCCACTGGTACAGGTTGTCGGCGATGTGGAGATTGTTGTTCATTCTGAAGAAGAGATTACAATCAGCTCGTCTGGGATCTCATACGCACAGGTGAGCAAAAAAAGAAAACCAATCCCTACAGCAGCAGCTCTGGCCGGATTTCATCACTTAAAAATAGTTGATGCTGACGAAAATATACTATTTGATCTTGACGACAAGATTGAGGCAATACTTGAGAATAATGAAAGTTTTTCCGTTACCGGTGCTGCGAAGTTCGCATTTGAGAGACGTGAAGTATTTTTTGAAGATATTATAAAAGGACGATTAGCAAAGCCGCTGGACACAATGAAGGATCTGGTAATTGTACGAAGTGACGGCTCGCCCGTTTTCCATTTGGCAAACGTTATTGATGACGCAACACAGGAAGTTACACATATTATTCGTGGTGATGACCATGTAGAGAATACCTACAGGCATCTTTTTATATTTCAGGCACTCGAAAAAGAGGCTCCGCAATACGGGCACATGCCTATGATTGTAAATCACCAGGGCAAACCTCTCAGTAAACGTGACGGTGATGCTTTTGTCGGCGATTTCAGAGATAAAGGCTTTCTTGCATCCGCACTCTTCAACTACTTGGCATTCCTCGGCTGGTCGCCTGGTGATGAGCGCGAAAAGATGTCAAAAAACGAGCTTATTGAGGCATTTTCAATTGAACGAGTATTGAGTTCCCCTGCAAAATTTGACGGTGCGAAACTCGCAAATATCAATGGTCACTACATTGCGGAACTCGCAACTGCGAACTTCGCAGAAAAGATTGCGAACTTCGCAAAAGAGACAGAAAGGGTAGAATTTACAAATTGGGCAGAGTCGAATAGTGACCAGTTTTGCAAGGTTGCGGAACTTATGCAGATGCGTACAAAAATGCTATCAGATATTGATTCGTGGGGCTATTTCTACAACAGTACAATAAAATACAATGAGAAAGATCTAAAAAAGACAATAAAGCCAGAACTTATCCCGTTACTTGAAAATCTAAAAGCTAAACTTACAAATCTTGCGAGCTTCGCAGATATGGAGATTGATAAAGCACTTCGTGAAACGGAAACAGAGAGTGATCTACCTGAAGGCAGACTTAACAGACCGTTCAGGGTAGTAATCACAGGTTCAGGCTCAGGTGCAGATCTTGTAACGAGTGCTGCTATAATCGGAAAAGATAAAGTGATTGCAAGATTGGAGAATATCTGCAAAGGTGCATAATACAGATTTTAGGAAAAAATATGATAATAAAAAAACTATTAACCGCCGCATTAGTGGTCACTGCGAACTTCGCAACTCATGCACAGAAAACAGTTGCTATTTCGTATGAACCGAAGATTCCAGAGACACTACTTCGGGAATCTACCGCGGCTATAAAGCGCGGAACGAACTATCTACTTTCAAAGCAACTCCCAGACGGATCCTGGATTCAGCATCCTGCAATAACGGGTCTCTGCGTAATAGCAATTCACAACAGTGCAACAGTAAGTAACAAAAAAGAGAGAGCTGTTGCCGTAAAAAAAGGGATTGCATTTATTAAGAAATTTGTCCAAAAAGACGGTTCAATCTGGATAGCTGGTCAAGAGAGAGAGTACCCTAATTATACAACGGCTGTAGCACTTTGTGCTTTAGCAATTGTTAATGATTCAAATGATGAACCAATTATGCGTCAGGCAAGAAAATTTCTACTTGAATCGCAAGTCACAGATAAAAAGAGTAAAAACTTCGGCGGCATCGGTTATGGAAAATCCGGACCAGGCAATCCAGATCTATCAAATACCCAATGGGCACTTGAAGCACTCTATCTTACTAACTATCTTGATCATGAAGCCAATGCAAAAAGCAGAGAAGATATTGAAAAAACTGATCAAGCATGGAAGAATGCAGTTCAATTTCTCTCAAAACTTCAGCACTGCCCCGAAACAAACGATGCAACATGGGTTGTAAAAGATAAAAAGGATCCAGATTACGGGAGTTTTGTCTATAAAACAGATGAGAGCAAAGCGAGTATGGAAGATGGAGACAAAAAAGCACTCAGGGGCTATGGAAGCATGACCTATGCCGGACTTAAAAGTATGATTTATGCAAAATTAAACAAAGATGATCCACGAGTAAAAGCAGCAGTTGAGTGGGGTGCAAAACATTACGATCTTACAAAAAATCCTGGCATGGGCCCGGAAGGTCACTACTACTATCTGCACACATTTGCAAAAGCTCACTCCGTTCTCGACGAGGAGACAGTAACAACCCCAGACGGCAAGAAGCACCTTTGGCGAGTTGATATTATCAGAGAGACTCTAAACCAGCAAAAGAGCAAGGGAGAGTGGTACAATGACAAAAGTGGACGCTGGTGGGAGAGTGTGCCGGAACTTGTAACTTCTTACTCTCTTATAACCCTTGAAACTGCCCTAGGCTCAAAGATTACTAAATAGAGAAAATCACAATAAATAGCGGAGCTAATCCAATGAGAGTAAAAATAGGAATAGAAAAATTAACAATTACATTGCTACTCCTGCTTCTTGTGGGAACGCCTACTTACGCTCAATACAGAAAAAACTGCACGGTCAAAATCTTTACAAAGGGCTCAAAAAAAGATCTTGCAAAAGTGCGTGCATTTATAACAACAGTTGATATGATTGTCGCACAGATCCTCCCTAAAAAAACATATAAAACACTCCAATACTCTGTGGTACTTATTGATAAGAATGAATTCAAAAAAGCCAACGTACTAAGTCAGGGCAAAAATAAAATAAGGTTTTATCTATCAGGTGGCCTGAATATATGGCAGAATAACGATGCCGTTCTATCAAATATTATTGCTGCGATAATTCTAAAAAAATCGGGAATTTCCAATGGAGAGAATGTTAAGGTAATTCCTCTATGGATGACTCATGCTATTTTAAGAAAAGTAGAGAG
>JAUUYH010000100.1 GCA_030590505.1 Kiritimatiellota bacterium | reverse complement strand
TATGAACAGAAGTTTTTCAGGAGTTGCAGTCCTCGATCCTGACTTTTTTCAGGATGGAACTGTGTGGCAAAAACATTGTCCTTTGATATTGCTGCAGCAAAATCTAGTCCGTAATTGCATCTACATGCGACGATTGATTGATCCTCGGGTGCAACATAATATGAGTGAACAAAGTAGAAAAAGCTCTTATCTGGAATATCTGCGAATCTCGCAGATCCATTTTCGGTAATTGTTACATCATTCCAGCCCATGTGCGGAATTTTAAGATCCATTTTGGGAAAGTGTGGAACCCTCCCCTTAAAGACAGCCAGACCTTTTACTCCCGGTGCCTCTTCGCTCTCTTCCATCAGAAGTTGCATTCCGAGGCAAATCCCCATAAAAGGTTTACCTGAATTAATTGAAGAGAGTACAAAATTGCCTAATCCCGATTCTGTAAGGTGCTTCATGCCGTCACCAAAATTGCCGACTCCAGGCAAGACAACAGCATCTGTTTTTTCAAGTTGCGTAATATCTGAAGAGACAAGGACCTCTACCCCGAGCGACTCAAAAGCCTTTGAGACACTTAGCAGATTTCCCATTCCATAATCTATTAAACCAATCATCATATTTATTCTCACTCCAGTTGTGCTTTTATTTAATGCCAAATGAATCGCATTTTCTGTGCATTGTACGCCTGCTAATTCCAAGCAGTTCTGCGGCTTTTGATTTATTGCCGTTTGTCTCATCAAGGGCTTTAATTACAAGCCTCTTTTCATTCTCTTCTAGGCTCAAAGTCATAGGAGTAAATGCAACCACAGGAACACCCGGATTAGCACTCTCTCTTATATGAATTGGAATTGAGCTAACTTGTAAAACTTTCTCACGACTCATCACAACCATTCTTTCGATACAGTTGCGAAGTTCGCGAACATTTCCCTGCCATTTATATGCACAGAGCATGTTAAGTGCATCATCAGATAGGCCGTCAAGCTCCTTGCCTGACTCTTTCGCAAACTCTTTGATGAATGCATCAATCATAAGGGGAATATCTTCAGGCCTTGCGGCAAGTGGCGACATATGAATTACAACAACAAAGAGGCGGTAGTAGAGATCCTCTCTGAATGTACCCTCATCCACCATTTTCTTCAGGTTTTTATTTGTTGCAGCAACGATACGGGCATCAACGGTTATGGGTTCCGTTCCGCCGACTCGCTCAAATGTTCGAGTTTCAAGAACACGTAGTAACTTAACCTGAGTTGCCTGATCTATCTCTCCGATCTCATCAAGAAAAATGGTCCCGCCATCTGCAATTTCAAAACGACCTTTTTTCATCTCAGTTGCACCTGTAAATGAACCCTTTTCGTGTCCAAAAAGTTCACTTTCAAGCAGATTAGCAGGAAGTGCGGCACAGTGTACGGGGACAAAAGATCCTGATCGTCCACTCTGCTGATGAATCGCATGAGCGATGAGCTCTTTCCCTGTCCCGCTGTCACCTGTAATGAGAACGGTTGATTTTGCAGATGCTACCTGCTTTATCGTATCGAAAACCTCATGCATTACTGCGGAATTACCGATAATATGTTCAATACCAAATTTTGAATTTAACTGTTGTTTAAGTTCTCTATTTTCAACTTTAAGCTTTCTCGCTTCAAGTGCACGCTTTATCAGCATCTCAAGCTGATCTAGGTTTACCGGCTTCGGAATAAAGTCAAATGCCCCTGCCCTCATCGCGCCTACGGCAGTTTCAATTGAACCGTACGCTGTAAGGATGATACATGAAGGAGGCGGATCCTTTTTCAGTGACTCTTCCAACACTTCCAAACCATCAGCACCTGGCATTTTAAGATCGGTAAGAACAATATCGTAGTTATGCTTTTTCAAGAGGTTTATTCCACGGAATCCATCTTCAGCAAGGGTAACATCATAGGTCATACGAAGCAGGCGCTGCAACCCCTCACGGGTGTTGCGCTCATCTTCAACGATCAATATTGATGTCCGGCTCTTAGGCACGATATTTTCCTTTTTTTTACAAAACTTAAACAGTTAGAATTTATCACTTTTTATACTTAAGGCAAACGAGCTTTCTAAAAATTGATCACTTTTCAAATTTCACGTTCAAAACATTTGGATTTGCTAATATCGCAAGACCTATTATATTAAGACCTCGATGGCATGATTTAGGTAAGAGGTAATGTAATTAAAAATAGTCAATTTCAATAAGGTAAGAATTCGATGCAAAATAGTTTCAGTTTTAATAAACTACTGGCTGCCGGAATGGTTACAGCGTTGATTCTGCTTGGAATTGCTGCGATTTACGCAGTTCGTGTAATTGAGTTACGGACAGGCCATGATGCGATCAAAAGTGACAGTAATCCTCTTATTTACGGCAAAAATGAGACTGAACCGATAGACAACGGTGTCCCACAAATACCCGGAATTAGGGTTTACAGTGCCCAAAATGATGCAGATCAAATCCTGATAGATACTCACCAGAAAGAGATTGAATTCCAGAAAAATACAGATGCGAAGTTCGCAGATAAAAATCATCGTAAGTATATGCAGCAGATGAACCTAAAAAATACCTTTGCAGCCGAACGCCTTCTATTTTTACAAAAAATTGAAGCAGCCGAGACAAAAGAGGAGCGTCTTAAATTAATTGAGGAGTTACGGATACGTTGTGAAGAGAAATCAAAACCCAATGAGAAGAAAGAATAACGACAACCTAAGGATTTATGCGTAAACATTTAATAATTTTAGGAATCATTTCAGTTATTGCCTTTCTGATACGTATTCAAGTCTGCCATGAACTTGCAGCAGTTGATCCGCAGGTCTCAAATCCAAGCTCTGTTACCGATATGCACACCTACAAAATGCTGGCTGCAAAAATAATGAAAGGCGAATTTGATCAAGTTTTCTACTATCAGCCATTATACTACTCAATGTTTCTACCTGCTGTAAATTTCTGCTTCGGGGACAGCAGTAATGCTCTTATATTTATTCAATGCCTACTCTCAGCATTAACAGTTTTTATTGCAGCACTCTCTGCCACTTATATAAAAAACAGAGCTGCGGGAATTGTCACTGCAATTCTACTTACATTTTCGACAATTATGATTCTTTTTACCCCATACTACCTGATTG
This sequence comes from Kiritimatiellota bacterium, assembly GCA_030590505.1. Taxonomy (GTDB): domain Bacteria; phylum Verrucomicrobiota; class Lentisphaeria; order Victivallales; family JAADHT01; genus JAUUYH01. The sequence continues at coordinate 5,736 of JAUUYH010000100.1, read as the reverse complement.
CTACTCTACAGGCATTTTGGGTAACAATTATTCTATTTTTATCGGTTATAATAATACGCAAATTTGCGAATATCGCAGATTCTAAACCTACCGTTTTTTACCGTTGGTCAGCACTACTTGGTATTATAGTAGGAATCGCCATACTTACGCGAGGCAATATATGGATCTTTGTACCTGGGATTGCCGTTATGTTGACACTTCTTGCACCCAAAAAGAGTAAGCTCAAAAATGTACTTATTGCACTTACACTTTTTATAACTACAATTATTCTGCCACAGCTTCCTTTTGCCATTCATAATACCCGTATTACTGGAAAACTTACTGGCCCATCGACTGCGGCTGGTGCAGTCCTGGCACTCGGGAATACCCCCGAAGCACCACCTGGAGGACGCGATCCTGGTGCAGGTGCCGGCCCGATGGAGTACCCCGAAACGTGTAAATATTGGGGTCAAAATACAAAAAATGTGCCAGTATATAAACAGATTACCAAGTGGTTAATTCGTGAACCGTTGCCATTTCTTGAGATCCAATTCCGCAAAATGCTCCTATTCTGGGACTACAGAGAGATTCCCAACAATATTGCAATTGAGACACAAGGAATAAAAAGTAACACCCTACGAATAATCGGACTACTACCTATCGAAAACATTAGTACGCCCAACGGGTTGCGCCCATCGCTGATATACAATCTTGTACCAATGTCGCTTATTATTCTATCCCTGGGCTTCGCAGGCACACTGCTTTTCCTAATCAGATTAGCATCAGATCGGAATAGAAAATTAATTGCAAAACTTAAGCATAATCTCTGCGAATATATGCTTGCATACTTTATAATCAGCTATTGGCTTGGCACGGCGGCGTTCTATATTTTAGGACGTTTCAGGGTTCCCATTATTCCTATTTTAGCAATCACTGGTTCAATATTTATATGTAGCTTATATTCATTTATAATAAAATACCGAAAAAATTTAAGTTGCGAACTTCGCAATACAATTTTAAAAAAAATTGTTGTAACGAACATAATTATTCTGCTAATTTCGCTATATGTAGTTATCTTTGGCAACACTGTTTACAGGTACGGCTTTGAGAGTAAGATAATGTCTGTCATCAGGCCGAATGGTGTTATTTCAAAGGTTGCCCCTCACACTATTATGATACGAGACAACGGGCCACAATCATTCGGTTCATGGACTCCTTTTGAACTAAAACAGGGGCAAATTATAGAGAAGACATTTGCGAAGTTCGCAGAAAAGCAGATAACTACTCCATTGCAGTTCAAACTTAAGATTTTCTGGCTGCAACCGGGGAGTGCAGAGATTGAACTCAATTGTAAAAAAGTTACGATATTTAGCAAAAGTCGAGGTTTAAAGGATCATACATTTACATTGGATAACCTGAATAATAACTGCGTAAAAATAACCCCATTAAACCTTCAATCTCAACTATTTCTCTTTATTGATCAACAGAGAGACTACAAAAGAACAATAATCAACGGAACAAATCCTGACGGAGAACTGGTTTCCGGAATCTATATCAATGAAAAATAACACCCACCCACCAATTGCAATCAAATAAACGATTTTAATCCCACCAAGGTGGGTTTAATTCCCCGTCCCTTTGGGGCGCCCACCAAGGCGAGGTTTATTCTCATATAAAAAAATATTTTGCTAAGCTTTTGTTAAAAGCGTAGATACCTCGTGTGGTTATCTGCTTTGCAGATCTGTCGCAATGCTCGAGTAGACAGCGAGGCAGTTCATTAAAGAGACAATATAACAATCTACAGAAAAAAAACCGCTGTAAACTTGAAAGATAACATTAAGACTTCTATATTATTTATTATATTTTATAATTATTTTTGTAATGTCAATCAGGAGAAAAAAGTATATGTTAAAAATAATAGTAGTCGGGGCCGGCGGAAGAATGGGAAAAAGACTAGTAAGCTGCATTGCAGCTGCTGAAGATATGGAACTTGCTGGAGCACTGGAGTATTCAGAATCTCCGCTGTTAGGCAAAGATGCAGGGGCAATTGCTGGTATTGACTCTCAAAATATTGCGATCTCCGCAAATCTTTCTGAACTCTTACCAAAAGCAGATGCTATTATTGACTTCAGCACTGGGGATGTGATCAATAATGCGAAACTCGCAACTGAAGCCGGGCTTTCTGTGGTGATAGGCACAACTGCCCTTGATGATACACAAAAAACAGAACTTGCGAACTTCGCAAAAAATGGCAAAATTGTATTTGCCCCAAATATGAGCGTCGGCGTAAATCTACTATTCCACCTTACGAAAAAAGTGGCAGAAATCCTTGATGATGCATACGATATGGAAATAGTTGAAATGCACCATAACAAAAAAAAGGATGCCCCGAGCGGGACTGCAGTAAGACTTGGTGAATGTGCCGCAGAAGGACGCAAACTCTGCTATGAAAAAGTAGCTGTACACGGCCGTGAAGGGATTGTAGGTGAACGTACAAAAACTGAGATTGGTATGCACGCTGTACGCGGCGGTGATGTTGTTGGAGATCATACCGTAATATTTGCCGCGGATGGTGAAAGGGTTGAACTTACCCACAAAGCATCAAGTCGTGATACTTTTGCCATGGGGGCACTTAAGGCCGTACGCTTTCTGGCAAATATTAAATGCGGAAAGCTCTACGATATGCAGGATGTTCTCGGTTTAAGCGCTAACACTGATACTTTACGCGGGTAAAATCTTAGCATTTCACTTAAGGTTGAGTCGTTAATAAAAGAAATACAAGATCTCTACCGCTTGCGGTATAATTAACAATTTAGGACATACAATGAAAAAAATACAGATTTTTGGACTATTCGCTCTCTTTATAGCACTCTTATCTATTCAGATTAATGCGGAAGAGACAAAAAAGAAAATAACAGACAGATGGGGATTCATCGCAGAAGATGTGGCTGATGTAAATGGAATAAAAATAGCGAAAAAAGATTTTATTTTATACATGAAAACAAATGCCAACCCAAGAGAATTTTATTCACTATCAGGTAAATCACTTGAACTGTTCGCTCACGAAATGCTGGAGAAGATGATTAATCAAATTATTCTTGCGAAATTAGCAGAAGATGAAGGCTTTAAACCAGGCGTTGAATTGATAAAATCTGAAACCGAAAACATGATAAAAACAATGCCGAAACAAGAAAAAAAGGATTTCCTAACCTATCTTACTTCTCAAAAAATGAATTTAGACGATTTCTGCACGCGCCAAGCAAATGACAAATCTTCAGCCCGCCAATTTGCAATTGATACTTGGTTTGATAAAAAAATTAAAAAAAACATCAAGGTAAATGAGGAGGAAATAAAAGATTTTTATATAAAATCAGAGGATCTTATCACTGCATCACAGATTCTTATCAAATTCGACGGAAATGCCCCAGAAGCGAAAGCAAAGGCAAAAAAACAAGCAGAAGACATTCTAGCAAAGATCAGAGCCGGTGGAGATTTTAGAAAATTTGCTAAAAACGATAGCAGTTGCTCAAGCAACTTAGGCGGACTTCCAGGAGCACTTGCCGAGTTTGGACGAGGTCAGATGGTACAGGAGTTTGAAGATGCTGCATTCGCACTTCCTGTAGGTGGAGTAAGTGAAGTAACTGAAACTCCATTCGGCTTCCATATTATCCAAGTGGACAAAAAACGTAAACGCTCCCTCCCTCCCCTATCCGAAATCAAAGATCAAATAAAAAAGGAAATAAAAATAATTAAAGGGCAGGATCAGATAATTTCAAAACTCAAAAATGCAAAAAAAGAGTGGAAGATAAGTGTAACAGCATTTAAGAAATAAGAGGCTTGCCGCTAATGTAGCATAACCGTCTCGGTTGTAAATTCGCTCGGAGGCGTCTCGCCTCCATACGAAGGAACAAAAGTGAATAAGAAAATCCAAACTTAACGGCTACGCTAGACAAACTCATGCTTGTTCATTCTTCCATTTTTTTCTGACATAAACATTGAACATGGATGAAATTAATTTCACAGATTAGTGCAGATCTTTTTGACAAAATGACACTATACTTTTGATTGCAAGTCAGGCTCATCTTTGCTCTTCTCTCTTACAAGGGCTGGGGTTAAAAGAACAATAAGTGCGATTGTCACATGTCCTAAAACCTCCATAAACTCCTCAAGAGATTTTTTGTAATTAATATCATGTCTAAACTCTTTAGACACCCTGGCCCAGTTCTGGTCAAGCAGAAGATTTGCAATAAAATAACAGAGAATAGCAGTAACAAACAGGTTAATGAAGGCAGAAGATGAGATTTGAGGCCTTAGTTTATCATAAAAAATATATCCTATAAGCATTAGCAATCCAAGCATTGCATAAACACCGCCACTTGTCCACTTCCAGTGTACTTCACGACAGAGCAAAGCAAGAATAATTGCTAAAAACCAGAGGAAGAAACGACTACGTTCAATACAGAACCTATAATATGCAATGAGTGCTGTTGGAACTAAAATATAAAATGCTACCTTTTCCAGAATGGCCTTGAAGGTATCTGGACCGAAAGGGCCGTTAGCAACAGTATCACTCAAGAGATACCAACTAATACATCCAGCAAATATAAATGGAGTTAATAGCACTATTAGATTCAACTGCCCAAAGTTCTCCCTGATTAAGCTTTTTACTTTCTCCATCTCTTTTTTTAACATATCTTTTCCTTCAAAATAATAATGAATTTATTTTTTATCTCTACCAATACCATTTACTGTTTCTTTCTCTTAATAGTCTTCTTTATTCCATAAAGAAATTTTTTCACAACATTATGTTCTCTAGTAATAATTTTTTGCAATTCCCCATGATCAAAAAATATACCATAACATGAAGGACATTGATCAATCTCAATCCCTGATCGAATAAAGGCCTTGAGGCTCTTCCGTTGACATTTCGGGCACATCCCTACTGTTGTAACTAGCCTTTGTTTTTCTTGGATAACTTCTGCTGTTGCTTCTCTTAAAAGTTCTTCTCTATTCTTACCATCATCATATTTCAGTTTATCCAGTTCATTGGCATCAAGCCATACACCTTGACAATTCTCACATTTATCAATTAAGACACCATCAAGAGTCTGTTTCTTCATGGCACTATTACATTTCAAACAATCCATACTTATCTCCAAATTTAACTTCTTCACCTGAATTAGTGGGTTCTACTCTCGCTAACTCTAACGCATATTATTTGAATGTCAAATAATATTCATGGTTTGGCAACACCTAAATTACAAAAATTCATGTAAAAACTCTGGTTCTGGGAGCTTGCCTCACTTATGATATAAAGCTGTCTGCATAACATCAAAAGATCTAAAACCAAAAGCTTTTCTAACTGTTAAATTTTCTCTTCTATTTAAGACCTTAACAATACCACTGTTGAAACCTTTTTTCGCAATGAAATAATTCAGAATGAGATCTCTATACTTTTGTAGCATTGTAGTGATTTTTATCATGGGTTCTAATTTTTATTCCTGGACTAATTCGCACCAATTATCCAAAAAATTACCAGCCAAGTTGGACTAATGTAATCCCTAAACTGATAAAATTCCTCTTTGAGAACGTAAGCTTTTACATTCAACTCTGCGTATTCTTTACTTCAGAGCTCAGCGCTGGCCAAAAATACGATATAAAAAGAGGCGGGGGGGAAGGAATTTCACCTCTGCGTTAAATCGAAATGACGATTTAGGCGACCTGCCCCTTCTCCCCGACTGGCCTTATTTCTTGTCG
>JAUUYH010000072.1 GCA_030590505.1 Kiritimatiellota bacterium | reverse complement strand
CCTTTGCCAATAATTATTTGAATCCCACCAAAATCGTGCAATCCTGCACGCACTTATTTTTGCACAATTTAGTACAGCGTAATTACGTAAAACTTTCAAAAACTTATGACTCAACGAACAATAAATTAACATTAAAAGATAAAAAATCAAGAAAAAAGCAACAATAAAAAAGGAGCTTTATTGGGAAATTAAAACATCTTCTAACAACGCATATACGCAACTCAAGCACTTATTCTTGTATAATTGAGGTATATGTTCAACTTAAGATTTTTTTGAGTATCGTGCGAAATCTCATTCCTTCTTATTTCGACAGGTTGACATTTAGTGATCTTGCCTTATTTTAAGATAATATAATATGTGTCGAATAATTTTTAAAGGAGTGTCTAAAATGAAAAACATTACAAATCTCTTAGTATTTGGAGTGATTCTTGTTTCTCTAAGTTTTGCTTGTCAGACGAAGGGCACTCACATTCCATATGGCACAACGGCAGCCGCAAAGGTGAGTGATGAAGAGTTGACGTTATCGAAGATGTTGATATTTGCATTACAGGATGAATATTTGGCAAGAGGTGAATATCGGAAGATCATAGAGGAATTTGGTAATCGTAGACCATTTTCAAACATTGTAAGGGCTGAAGGAAAACATGTTTCTATGTTGCTGCCCCTCTTTAAAAAATATAAAGTACAAATCCCTGCTGACCGGGGTATGGAGCTCGCAATACTGCCAGCGACTTATTCAGAGACGTTTCAAATTGGTGTAGATGCTGAAATTGCAAATATTGCGATGTATGAGCGATTCTTGAAAAAAGATTTACCCATCGACGTTCGAGGCGCCTTTAATCGCCTCCTCTCTGGATCCAAGAGACATCTTATTGCGTTCAAAAGGCAAGTCAAGCGCAACTAGCAGGGTTAATGATTTTGACAACTTGCAAGATTGGATTATTGTCTAGTTGTCAATATTCAACACCTTTTAACAACTGGTGTAAAAGATACTTTACGCGGGTGAAATCTTAGCCTTTCGATTAAGGTTGAGTAGCCAATAAAAGAAATACAAGATATCTACCGCTTGCGGTATAGAGACTGAAAATAAATTATAATACGATGCAATAAGCATGCAATAAACCCCACAGTGTGGTAAACTTTAAATAACAGGAGCAGAACATGGCGATTATCGACACATTTATTAAAAAAGCACAGGAAGCGAACGGAAAGATTGTACTACCAGAGGGACATGACCCACGAGTTGTAATAGCTGCAAACAAAATTATAGAGGAAAATGTAGCCGAAGTTGTTGTTCTAGGAACCCCTGAAGAGATTGCTGAATCATGCAAACAAGCAGGCATAACAGAACAGAAATTCACAGCACTTGACCATACAACTTCAGATCTTCTAACCTCTTATTCCGAAAAATTTTGCGAAATTCGCAAAAGAAAGAATATGACAATGGATAAAGCTCTTACCTATATGCAAGATAGAATCTTTTTTGGTTCAATGATGGTTAAAAAGGGTGATGCCGACGGTATGGTTGCTGGCAGTATCGCATCTACTGGGGATATGCTCCGTGCTTCATTTTCAGTTATTGGAACAGCAGAAGGAATAAAAACAGGAAGCAGTTGCTTTGTTATGGATCTTGCCACTCCTGCCCCTTCCGGAGATACAACAATTGTCTATGCTGACTGTGCAGTTAATCCAGATCCTGATGCGGAACAGCTTGTTGATATCGCTTTTGCAACTGCACATACCACAAAAGCACTACTTGGTGTACAGCCAAAAATTGCTTTTTTATCATTCTCGACTAAAAACAGTGCGCAACACGCAACTTTGGATAAAGTAAAAGAGGCGACAAAACTTGCTATTGCTCGTATTGAAGAGACCGGAGCTGATATTGTTATCGACGGTGAACTGCAGGCTGATTCAGCTATTGTTCCTAGCGTAGCTGCAAAGAAATGTCCAGACAGTCCTTTGAAAGGAAGTGCAAATATTATAATATTCCCTGATCTCAATTCAGGAAATATCTGCTATAAGCTAACAGAGCGCCTAGCAGGAGCCAAAGCATACGGTCCAATTCTCCAGGGACTGGCAAAGCCTGTAAATGATCTTTCACGTGGTTGCTCATCTGACGATATATTTGGAGTGGTAGCAATTACAATCTGCCAGAGTCTTGGGTAATACCTGTAGTCGAATCTAAATCCCACCAAGGTGGGGTTTATTCCCTGCGCCTTAGCCCGTATTTTCATGAAAAATGCGGAACCATTAAGCTTGGGGAAAGTGGCTTGCTCACCATAACTCAAAGAACGACGGAGGGCTTACCGCTAATGTAGCATAACCGTCTCGGTTGTGAATTCGCTCGGAGGCGTCTCGCCTCCACACGAAGTAACAAAAGTGAATAAGAAAATCCAAGGTTAACGATTACAAAATGCGGGTTAGTCAGCTACGTAGAGTAGGTGACCGCAGTTTTCGCAAGTCACAACGACTTGTTTACTCGCAATATTTGCAGTTTGTGGTGTAAGTTTTAGGTGACAATTTCCACAAATACCATTATGCACCTCAACTAAAGGTGAACCTATGCCTTTTCCAATTAGTCTTTTGTAGAGAGATAGTACATCGAAATCAATGGGACGTTCAAGCTTTTCACGATTGTCTGAAAATTTTAAGCTCTGTGTTGTAATTGTTGTCTCAAGTTCGAGCAGATCTTCTTTTTCTCCGTTCAGGGTATTTTTTCGTTCTGCTGCAATTTTTTCCTCTTTACGAAAACTCTTTTTAATCTCATCCATCTGATCCATAAGTTCAAGCTCACGGGTCTCTAGCTTATTAATCTTTGTTTTGGTGGCATTAATCTCTTTGATCATCGCCTTGTATTCATCATTTTTCTTGATCATGACAGACTGTTTCTGGAATTTGTCAATCTCATCATTATGTTGCATGATTTCAGATTCAACCTGCTTAATCTCCAACTTGGTTGTCATATCATTCTCTTTAACCTTCTGGAGTTCAGCTTCATCATGTGCAATCTCTTTATCAATTTTTGAGACTTCAATGGGAATCATTTCAGACCTAGTAGATAGCTGCCTTATGCGTAGGTCAGTTTCCTGTAGTTTCAGGAGGTCTTTAATCCATTTTTTCATATTATCAATCTTCTTTTTTTTGTATCCCGCAAAAGGGAGCAGTTACATAAATATCCATAATTATACCCTAACAGAAAAAGGGACTATGAACAAAAATACAATCAGAGTGGAAATATACAATACCGATTATTTAATTTTTAGTTAAATATTTTATTTGCTTTAACTAGAAGTCCTTAATTTTAATAATTCTGATAACAGCATCCCTTTTCAGGAATGAGATATATTTATCGTACATCTTATCTTCAGCCTGTTTGGTTAATTCTTCCCGAATCTCTTTTTTAAGTTGCTTGAATGAGGGAGATATCGCCTCCTCCCTTTCAGAAATGCGAATAAAGTAAAAACCCTCATCGGTAATAATCGGGCCAGCAATAGTTGCGACTTTTTTACCGCGAAGAGCTGTTATAAATTCTGGGCGTAATTTATCCTCACCGATCCAACCAACCTTGCCACCGCTCTCTCTGTTCGGCCCCTGTGAGTGGAGTTTTACAGATTTAGCAAATTGTTCCTCATCACTATTTAGAAACTCCTTCCTAAGTTTTTCTGCGAAATTCGCAATTGATTTATCTGTTGGATTGCATTTTAAATAGAGTATCTGCAGGCTTATGCGTGCCGGTTTCTGAAAATTAATCTTGTGTAACTCATAGTATTCATATACCTTTTTGGGGGTTATGTAAACGGGTTTGTAGCATCTTGCATTCAAAAGGAGAGACGTTGCAGCCCTCTCTTTTGCCTGCTCTCTGAGGTCTGACATTGAAACACCAGATGTGCGAGCCCTGGATTCCAGTAATTTTCTATCACCCCCTGCTAAGTTCGCAGCTAAACGGTCAAGCATCTTCTCAATAATCTGTTTTGGTACCTTATAGCCACGTTTTTCAAACTGTTCATATATAAGTTTACGATCAATAATAAAGATTAATGCACTGTGCCGAAGTTTTTCAATCTCTTTTTTTAGCAGATCTCCAGAGTAGAGCATGGGGAGTTTTCGCTCTTGCGGTATTGTATCACTACGTACATCACTAAGAGTAACCGGAGCACCGTTTACTGTCGCCATTAGGACATCTTTCGCCAGAATCTTCTCAGATTCACCGAGTGCAATATATGAGGTAAATACGAAAAGAAATAAGCAGGTCATCCTGATCTTATACTTACACAAAGAATATGATTTTTGTAGCCACATAAATTTATATCAGATCGCTCCTTTTATTCCTGGCAGATCGCTGTAGATAAATGATCCATCAACAATCGTTGCTTTAACTTTTCCGCGAAATTCGCAACCACCAAATGGAGTGTTCGATGATTTTGAGTAAAATTTGGTTACATCAACTGTCTGCGTAGATTCAGAATCAAAGATTGTTATATCTGCACAACTCCCCTCTTTCAGGTGTCCTGTGTCTATTTTTAAGATAGAGGCCGGCCCATCTGTAAACTTGGAGACAAGTTGTGGAAGTGTCAGATGTTTTTTATGATAAAGTTCTGTCAGGCATACAGGTAGAGCCGTCTCGAGTCCGATAATTCCGAAAGGTGCATAATCAATTTCAACCAGTTTATCTGTTGGCGTATGCGGTGCATGGTCAGTTGCGATTGCCGCAATTGTTCCATCTTTTAATCCTTCAATCAGTGCCGTTCTGTGTTTTTCAGACATCAACGGAGGATTCATCTTAAAATTGGGATCAAAATGTTTTAAATTCTCATCTAGTAAAGAAATATGATGTGGAGTAACTTCTGCGGTAACAGCAACACCGCGGGACTGTGCTTCACGTACTTTACGCACACTGCCCATTGCGCTTATATGTTGAATATGTATTCTTGCCCCAGTAATTTCCGCCATTATGATATCACGTTCAACCATTAATTCCTCTGATGCTGCGGGAATTCCGCGCAGTCCTAGTACAGTGGACCAGTACCCTTCATGCATCACGCCTTTACCTACAAGATTATCATCTTCGCAGTGGTCAAAAATAGGGAGGTCGAAAGATTGAGCATATTCCATAATATGACGCATTATTTCATGATTCTGAACGCATCTGCCATCATCGGAGAGAGCCACAACGCCATTCTGCTTTAGGCTACCAATTCCGGACATATTTTCGCCCTTCAGCCCTATAGTCAATGCCGCACATAAATGTATTTTCACCACGCTACTTTGAGCAATATGCCTTTTAAGGTATTCAATAGCTCCAACGTTATCTGCTACTGGAGAGGTGTTAGGCATAGGTACAATTGCAGTAAATCCACCTGCCGCTGCCGCTCGCGTGCCAGTTGCAATAGTCTCTTTGTCTGTTCCGCCTGGTTGCCTGAGATGAACATGAAGGTCGATAAATCCGGGTGCAACAACCAAGCCAGAAGCATCAATAATCTCAGGAGATTTAAGAGTTTCCGGTTTTACTATTTTTCCATCAAAAACTGCAATATCACCCTTTGCATCAATATTCTGAGTAGGATCAATTATGCGACCATTCTTTAAAATATATCCTTTTTTTTTGTTCATTTGACTATTCCTGTTTAACCTTCACAATAAAAAATTATTTAAGATACAAATGCAGTCAAAAGTGTAGTGAAATTCTGATTGCAAATCGATATAAGCAAGCAGTAAACCTCAAGCTTCTATCTCAGCATATTTTACACTTAAAAATCGACATTGCAATACAGAAACTGCTTATTTATTCTCAATAGGTAGTATCAGTGGGATTTAAAATGCTTAATTGCACCACCTTGCCCTGACACTCTTGATTGATATTTGCGAAATTCGCACGCCTGACTCCTGGGATCCATATAACTGTGTTGTCATGAAGTGCAACAATCGGAAAATTCTGTTTTTCAGAGGTTGTGAGATCCGTACCCTGAAGCAACTTTTTTAGTTTTACACTGCTTTTTTTTGCAAACGGAATCATTCGATCCCCGTCCTTGCGATGCCTCACAATCAATTTGTCGGGTATTAATGCTGCCTCAAAATAGACACAGTTACATGATTTATCATTCACTCTGCTTGCTGCAACTTTATCAATTTCTTTTGCAGAAAAAGTGACTCCATTCCAATCAATTTCAGGTTGCGTTCTCCAGTTCCATGTAATATCAAGCAATTCTGCAACATCACCATCTTGCAAAGTTACAGAGATAGTATTGCGTTCAAAGAGAAGTGAAACATTACCATTAAGCGGAATGGAAATAGGTTTTTCTGCGAGATTCGCAACTGTATCATTGAAACGTGCAAGAAAGTCACCAGTTGGTATAAGATCATAACCGCAAATATCGTTAAACCACAGACGCAGAATGCGAGGGCGAAGAGCTAAATGTATATCGGAAAAATATTTTGCGGAGATGGCAGATTTGTCAGAAACCTTACGATATATATCTTCTGCAGATTTTTCCAAGTATGTCGCATCATTTTCCAGTGCGGAGATTGATTTAAGCAATGCCTTGTCGCTGTTAGGGAACTCTGCATTTAGCATCGGTATAAGTTTGTTGCGAATAAAGTTTCTGCGATACCTGTTTTCATGATTTGTCTGATCTGTTCGCCAATCCGTTATTGCGGATGCTTGCAGAAAAGCCTCTATTTCGGAACGGCGAACTGCAATCAAGGGGCGCAGGAATGTAATATCACCAATTTTTTGCGAACTTCGCAGCGATGTCAGCCCAGTCACATTTGAGCCACGCATTAGACGCAGAAATAGATTTTCGACTCTATCGTCAGCATGCTGTCCAAGAGCGACTGCTTCATTTTTAGAGTTAACAATCTCTCGCCACTTCTCCAGGCGCATAGTTCGTGCAGCAGCTTCCATATTTGCAATATTACTTCCTAGATTTAGGTCAATTTTACGAAATGAAATATTGCGAACTTCGCAAAATTTCTCACACCAATTTGCATCTTCGATACTTTCCTCACCCCGAACCCCGTGTTCAAAATGTATTGCTTCAACCTCAATACTCAAATTTTTCGCAAGGTTTTGAATAAAAACAAGAAGAGCTGTAGAGTCTGCACCGCCACTGAATCCGATGTAAATCTTACGAAATGGTTCCAGCACAGATTTGTCAATATTTGTAAATAATTCTTTACTGCTCATAAACTTTTTTATCTCTTTTTCGCTATCATTATCTTGTGTATTTACGGAATAGCAACTGGTGTCTTAAAAGAACTGCTACCATCTTTGGACTCTTGACCTGGTAAAATCTCCTTCTCTACTGGATCTTTTTGCGGTTCTCCTGAAAATCCCTTACCGTCACACTTACTACATGAAATATTCTTATTCCCACTGCACGTCGGGCAGATTTCGATAAAATAACCGACTCCATCACATTTTATACACTTTTCTGTTTTTGGGCATAACCGAGTTCCTGTCCCATTGCATTTTGGGCATATTTGCTTTACCGCTTTCTCTTCATTACCTATAGAAAGATATGAGCCTCTATTGTATGGATAACCATAATAAGTCCTTGGTCGGAAAATCATAAAACGTCCACTGGAGTAGACAGATCCTCCTCCTCCGTATCTAGGATAATATCTTCCACAACCCCCATAGCCCCCTCCAAAGGATCCAAATGAAGCAATAACTGTACTCTGTTTTTTCTCAACATAGATATACCCTTTACCGTTGCAGTAACTGCATTTTTTTCGTCCACGTCCCTCGCAAATCGTACAGGTTATTCTACCACCTACACATGCAATGCAGTCGTCAATCAAGCGTCCTTTTCCATAGCACGTCGGGCAAGTCAATTTTCCTGAGGCATTACACTCCCTGCAGAGCTGTTCTGGCTTTAACCAGAATTTTTTTCTAAGAAGAATATCTCCCCGTTGAGTATGATAATCCAAAATCTTGACTGGAAATATAGTGTCGTGATATATCACCTCTCCAGCTTTTGTCAGCGAACTGTTTATATTATCAATAAAACTTGCGACTTCCGCAATAATATTTTGAGCAGTTGCATATTCAGTTTTAACTTCTTTTAATATGCCCTTTAGGTTTTTCATCGCCACTTCTGCATGATGCATCGCACTTCCACGGTTATCTCTGAGCAACTTTTTAGCTTTATTAAAATGAATTACTGCTGTATGGAGTTTATCACGTGCCATAATCTCAGAAAATGTTATCAATGCCACATCATCAATCCCAATCGAATAATCACGCTTTTTAGATAGAAATAGCATTTTATATTGACTACGTCCTGTTACTCTTCCGTTTAAGACTCTGCCACTTTTCAAAACAACCACGCCCAGATCAGCTGCCCGTTTCATGGTTTCCCAAATACGCGTCTTTCGCAAATTTTCCGCCTGTTCAAGGTTTCTCAAGGCAGCAGCATCCTCTTTCGGGATCCACTGTTTATTGTAATAGACAAGTCCCTTTTTGTTCTGCGTTTTTGCGAATTTCGCAAATTTACTCTCAGAGCTAAATAAAGTGTTAGGTGTATTAACAGGTACAATTAGTGAAAGTTGAACCCCTTTGCGGATCACTAGCAAGTAGAATGACGCATTGTCCTTCTTTGTAATCGAAAGTTCTTCTCCTTTGTGGAGAATAAATGGAATAGTCTCCACTTCTATCGGGCCACGGAATGAAAGAAAGTTTTTCTGCTCCCCTTCACGCAAAAGAGCCATATGGTTTACGTATTTGGGTAGAATACAGCAAAGAGCCGATGTTTTTGCGGGGAAGATCAGAGTAAAATTATTAATGTCCTGATTCAGTATAATTAGTTGAGCATGAGGCATAATCATAAATCGCTTAAATCCTGGCTGGATTTCCACCTCTTTCTGAATCTGTAGATAGCCTATATTTGATATTGTTTTCGGTGGAGCAGGGGAGAGATCAGCCAGGCAGTCTCGACAAAGAACCATAAGCGAGAAGCAGAGTGAAATCTTAAATATATGTTTTATAATTGTCATAATATCAAATCCAGTATCAATACAATAAACCCAAAAAAGCATTTAACCTAAAAGATATAGTATAACTTACCCTGTTACATCGATTGTGCAATTTAGATATTGTGCTAATTTCGCAAGTTTTTTTTTAGCGCTTCCAAAATGTCGGCAGAAAAACTACTATAACAGTATAAACTTCTAGCCTACCCAGCAACATTGCAAAAGTAAGAATAAGTTTTGCCGACGGCTCCATCCAGGCATAAGTACAGGTTGCACCCACAGCTCCAATCCCCGGGCCAATATTCCCGAGAGATGCGATTGACGCAGATGTCGCTGTCTCATAATCAATTCCAGGATAGAGCGAAAGCACCATAGAAAACACGACAAAAAGGGCTATAAAAAGAAAGAAAAAGGTCATAACCTTGTGCAAAGTGCCAGTCTCTACACGCTGATGGTTCAGATGGACATTGGTAATCTTCCTGGGAAACAGTGTTCGCTGTATCTGAGCAATACCGTATTTAAGTGAAAGCATTGCACGTGATACCTTCATGCCACCACCGGTTGATCCGCCGCAACCACCGATAAACATCAATATAATCAGTAGCAGACTTGCGTACGCAGGCCAAAGTGCGAAATTCGCAGTACAGAATCCAGTAGTTGTAAGAATCGAGACCACTTGAAATGACGAATATTGCAGTGCAGCCCCTAGCGTAGGCAGAACATTAAGGCCGCTGGTTGACTGAATTGGAGAACCTGCAATCATTAACACTGCAGCAATAGTTACTGTAGCAAAAATTGTGATAAAAAGATACCAGCGAAACTCTTCATCCTTAAAATGGAACAGAGGTTTACCGCGAAGTGCACGATAATGCAATACAAAATTACCGCCGGCAAAAAACATAAAAAGTGTGATTACTGAATCAACATAAACACTGTTGTAGGCTCCGATACTTGACTGTTGTGTGGAGAATCCTCCAGTTGCCATCGTGCCGCATGTATGACACCATGCGTCAAAAAGCGGCATTGAAGGGAGCAGAAGAAGTGTCTCGATAATCGACAAAAGCAAGTAAACACCCCAGAGTATTTTTGCGGAGTTCGCAATTTTGGGAGTCAACTGGTCAGATGTAGGCCCAGGCACCTCGGCGTTATATAACTCCTGTCCACCAATGCCCAAAAACGGAATAATAGCAAGCGAGAGCACCACAATCCCCATCCCACCAAGCCAGTGAGTAAGGCTGCGCCAGTACAATAACCCCTTCGGAAGATTTTCAATTCCCTTGTCAAGAATTTCTCCAGTACTCAAAACAAGAGTATCGTCAAGAATACTAGCTCCTGTTGTAGAAAAGCCCGACATCGTTTCAAAAAAGGCGTCATACCAACATAAATTTTGGACCAGAATAAACGGAATAGCTCCGAAAACCGCTGCGGCAATCCAGCCAAATGTAACAATCCCAAATCCTTCGCGCTTCCCCAAGTTGTACTTTTTAACTCGTGTAGGCACAAAAAATACAATTCCTGCGAATATCGCAATCAAAGCCGACAGTGCAAGCTGAATGATAACTTCAGGTTTATCCCCCATCGCCCACGATACTGGCACTGCAGTAAAAATTGCAATTCCGATAACCACGACTAGAGCTGATACCACATTTATAACATTTCTAACATTCATAAAAAATTAAATAATTCCCAAAAACAGTTTTACAGGTTCAAAACACCGCGAAATATAGCATAAAGATAAAGAGTTACCATATCCCGAACCGAAATATTATATAGCGCCTGAAGTAAAAGCGAAGTTTCAGAATAAATATGCAGAGCAATGGTGACAGAAATATTGGAGTGTATGCCGATATGGAGAAAATGAACAAACAAGAATGGGATGCAATGATCGAGGGAATCGTAGTCTAGGAATGCTGAAAACCAGGAGAAAAATGTTTAGAAATTCTATCTAAACTCATTTGTATTTTATTAAAGTCGTGACTTTTTTAAGAAAGTCAAATTGGTTTAATATTATGATTACAGAAAAAACAATAAATGAAATAAAAGATAAGATTATCTTACTTGAAAATCCAAGTAAAATAATCTTATTTGGCTCTTATTCTAAAGGAGAGGCCACAGAAAAAAGTGATTTAGATTTACTTGTTATAAAAGAAAGTAAACAACCACCTTCAGACCGTGCATTGGATTTGCGCTGGGAATTGGCCCATTACCCTTTTGAAACTGATTTAATTATGAAAACCCCAGAAGAGTTTAATCAATGGCAGGATGTTGCTATCTCTTTTAATGCAAAAGTTAAAAGAGAAGGAAGAATTTTATATGAACGTGGAGGCGATAGTCAACTCTTAACTTAAGCTGTACATCTTTATAATATTTTTTCCACAATGCCATTATCTTATCTTCAGCCCATCCAATTTATAAAAAAAGCCATTATTTTCTTGAATTTAACGAACTAAAAGTGTATAGTTTATTTTGGGTTGATAATCGGCTTG
>JAUUYH010000148.1 GCA_030590505.1 Kiritimatiellota bacterium | reverse complement strand
TGATGGCAAAGGAAATTGTATTACCGACCAGCTTTACTACTGAGACAGAATTGAATTATGCATTACCTGGAAATAGTAAATCTAAACTAGAAAAAGAGGGGAAAGTGAAAGGTTTGACTATTGAATAGTCAACGCCGATGGTTTTGTGGGAAAGCTATGGAGTTGTCATCTGAGTTAGTTAAGTTCTAGTCTTCGATAGAAGTTTTAATAGAACGACCTAATCTGGAAGTTGAGATTCATCTGGTGAGGATAGAAAGTTATTTATCTAATCCCCAAAAAAAGCACTCTGCTTAAAGGAGTGTTTTTTTTGTGTAATACCTAGATTGCACGATTTAGGTAATAGTCAAAGAATATATAATATCAACGATAATGGTGCTATTAGGGAATGAAAATAGAGAATATGGATAGGAATACAGAGATTTTTTTTTCAGATTTAGAATATTTTGGGATAAAGCTCGGTTTGGATCAGACAAGAATGCTTTTTGCTAAATTGGGGAATCCTGAAAAAAAAATACGTTTTATACATATTGCAGGGACAAATGGTAAAGGGTCAGTGGGTGCATTGCTTGCAGCAGGTTTATCTGAAGCCGGATTTAAGACGGCATTTTATAGCTCTCCGCATCTGGTCGATATTTGTGAAAGATTCAGAATTGACGGAAAGGCAATCTCAAACAATGAATTAGCTGTGCAAGTTGCTAAGATAGAACCCATCATTTGCGAACTTCGCAAATTAGGAATAGACCCAACATACTTTGAGGTTACGACCGCAATTGCAGCTGCCTATTTCGCAGAAAATAATGTTGATTTTGTGATATGGGAAGTTGGAATGGGGGGGAGATTTGATGCAACGAATATAATAACCCCCGAAATAAGTATTATAACAGGAATTTCTCTGGATCATACTGCTCATCTTGGAACGTCAATTGAGAAAATAGCTAAGGAAAAGGCGGGTATCATTAAAATGGATAAACCCATATTTTGCGGCGAATTGCCTCAAGATGCTCAGGCTATTATTGCTAAAATCGCAGCTCATAATAATTCTCCCCTTTATTTGACAGAAGATAACGGGAGTGCCCACGGAAATTATACCTATAAGCAAAAAAATGCGAAATTAGCAAAAAAAGTACTTTGTTTTCTCTCCGAGAAGTTTCATTTTAATTTAAATGTTGCAACAATTGGGATGAAGAGAGTGAGGTGGCCTTGTCGCTTGCAGGAACTTAATTGTGGTACAATTATTGATGGTGCACATAATCCTCAGGCAGCAGAAGCCTTAGTATCATCACTCAAATATATCTATCCAGATCGTAAATATTCTATCATTTTTGCCTCACTTAGAGATAAAGATACCATTAAAGTGCTGAAAATACTTGCGGGAATTGCTGAAGAGTTTATATTTCCTGAGTTTCATTGCTCACGAGGAGCATTGAAATTAGATGAATTGAAAAAAATGGCAAATTCTGTATGCAACCTGAAGATCACGCTGACAGAGGATTTCGCTACTGCATATACATTGTCAGAAAAAGATACCTTGATTACGGGGTCTCTATATCTGGCAGGTGCAGCATTAATTGAGTTGGCAAATGAAGACGATATTTTAAATATTTATTAGGATATAACAATACACTTAACCCATAAGGATTTGATTATGAAACGAAGAATTTTGCTATTGACGGCTATTATTGGAATCACTTTAGCCTTGCAGGCAGATGATTATGATACACTGGACACTCTAAAAAAAGAAAAAAGTGACCTGTTGCTACTGATACACAATAAAAGGTTAGAACTTATCAAGGAGACTCCTTCCCTTTTTGAATTGCAGAGAAAAATTATTGCCCTTCATAAAGAGCTTGCCATTCGCCTTGATAATAATGAAGATATGCGTAAATTAATGGAGAAACTACGCTCAGTAGAGACTCAGATTCAGACACTTAATTAAGTATAAAATACAAGCAGATTATTCTTGTTTTTATACTTATATTGCTTGCGTGTAGTGCACTACAGTACACTATTCAGGGGCAAACTTGTCTCATGCAACAAAGATGGAAGTAATTATTCGCAGTATCTCTTTATGGCATTTTTCATTACCTCAATTGGGGCATCTTTTTTCGTCCATATTGAAAAAGATCTAGCTCCTTGATGTACCAGCATCAGACTCCCGTTTGCAGATTTAACTCCATTTTGAGCGGCATTTTTTAGGAATTCTGTATTCTTATAGATAGTATCAAACATTACAGTTTTATTTCTTATTAACTCTTTCGGTAATGGAGATGGATCTGTCTCTTTTAATCCTAAGGAAGTCGCTTGAATCACGACACTTGCGGAGTCTAAAAAATGGTCAAGGGTATTTGTTTGGTTTATTGCTGTGCATTGCACATCGGAATTAGTACATTTTATTAGATATTTTGTCAACTCGTCGGCTTTAGAGAGAGTTCGATTGGCTATAAAAAGCTTTTTAGCTCCCTCTTTTATAAAATGATATGAAACAGCTTTTACTGTACCACCGCAACCCAGAAAGAGAAATGAGTTGCCTTTTACGTCAATCCCAAAAGCCTCTTTTATTGCCATTTGCAAGCCATAGCCATCAGTTGAATCGCCAAATAAACGTCCATTTTTTACTGTTATCGTATTTACACTGCCGGTTATTTTGCACATATCTGATATACCATCAAGATGAGAGATAATGGCATTTTTATGTGGAACAGTTACATTAAAGCCGGCAAGTTCCCCTCTTGCAAAATCTGCGAACTTCGCAAGTCCCTCCTTCTTGACATGAATTGCAGAATACTCCGCATCAATCCCCAAAGCCTTAAATGCTGCATTGTGCATGCCTGGAGAAAGGGAATGGCTGATGGGATCCCCAATCACTGCATATTTTTTTGTTCTAGTTTTCATAATGTTTATCTCTCCTTGGGCAGTGTAAATAAATAACCTGTGCATTTTTGACTGGTTATCTCTTTATGATGCCTTAACTCTCTTTACCTCTAATTAATTTCCAAATTGCTGGGACTATCAATACTGCCGTGAAATACCCGCTAAAAACTCCTATAGATATTACTTTGCCTACACTGTTTAATGCTGGATGAGATGCCCATAGTAGTGCTCCTGAACCAACTAGTGTAGAGAGCATAGAGATAGTTAATGCAGTAAATGCACTCTTTGAAAATTCTTTATCACGGTTTTTCATTGCAGTTACCGCAAAAATACCATAGTCAATCGCAAGGCCAGTAACAACAATCAAGGCAACCAGTGCAATTGCATTAATTTTCCAGCCACACAGTGCATATATCGGCATGATGGAGAGGGAAGATGAAATAACTGGAGCGAGTGCAAAAAAAGTTTCAAGCGGATTTTTTAGGCAGACCCAAGCAAGACCAAATACCAGAAGAAGTGCGATTATCGCAATATATAAAGCATCGTTAAGAATTTTAGTTGAGATATAATTCCCAAAATATCCAGGAGAGATAACGTCACAATTAGGTATCTCTTCGGTAAATTCCTTCATTGTCTCAACATTGTTTTTACTATCTGCAAAAAAAGCAGTTACTCGGATCTTTCCATCTTTACGGTTTATGAATTTGCGGCCGAAAAGCTCGAATGCTGGAGATTTTGTGAAATCATCAGATATATCCTGATTATATAGGTTTTTGAAGAACGGATCGAAGGCATTATCGTTAAAACCATATTTTTCCCCACTCTTTTTTAATCGTGCACTAAGAATTGATGCATTTCCAGATTTCCAGAATTCTGACCAAGCATTAAAGCGCTCTGCGCGGTTCTTACGTGATGGCCATATATCTGAAAGAGATTGGAAGTTTTCTATATTGTGCTGTTCTGCGAATTTCGCAATACGGTCTTGGCACTCCAGGGCAGACTCAAGATCCGAACGAATAACAGTAACTGCAGCCTGGGAATTGCTACCCCAGATGTGACGGAAAGCCGCTTCTTCATTTTTAAGCTTTTCTCCTGAGCCATCCATCTTTCTGATATCAGATTCAAAGCCTATATGGAATATTGACGCTATAGCTATCAGTATGAAAAATATCCAGAGGATCACAATCTTTACTGCAATAGGAAGGCTGAACGAGGGGAATGAGTAATGTAAAAGCCTGGTTTTTTCTTCTGACTCTTTTTCGCTTTTCCTGGGAAGAAGAAGTGGAAGGCATGCAAGAGATAGCAATAGGGATACTGCAATCCCGCATGTCGAGACAAATGCAAGCTGATGGTAGCCAGGCGTATCGGAAAAGAAAAATGCCCAGAAGACTCCCAATGTTGTCAATGCACTGAAAATTAAAGGTCTAATCAGCTTTTTGATCGAGCTACCACTCTTGGCTGAATGCTTAGATGAGACAAAAACATGTATTCCATAATCGAGTGCTATTCCAATAACCGTAGCACCAAGACCAAGAATAATTGCAGATGGGCCAGTAAAAAACAGCCAGGTCAGCCCAATCGCACAACACATTCCCAATATTGGAATCAAAAAGACAAAAATTGCCCGCCAATCTTTGAAGAAAAATGTGAACAGCAAAAAGAACCCGATCGCGGCCGCAATTAACGTAACGGTGATATCACGCTGAAGAAGGCGTCGATTTTCGATAGCATGTTTGTGTCCTGACATTATATTATATGAGAAAGTTGCATCAGCTGGCAGAGATCTTTTTAAATTAGACTCAAGCATTGTTAGATAGCGTTCTCCTCCAGCTGCATCAGTTACAGAAACGTCTGTATAGACAAGCATAAGAAAGTGCTTGCCATCCTCACTCCATAGACCATTGTCGTGCAGGATAAAACGAAAACCGGAATCTTTTCCTGTTTCCTGAATCCTTTTTAAAATGATACGATACAAGTTTAAGGGATCTGATGCAACCATTTTTTGCTGAAATAATCCTCCAGGGCGCAGTAGATTGTCGTAATGTTTCTTTAATAATAATTTTACGCCTTCAGGCTGAATCTGCTTTTGTATGTTCTTCAAGTCTTTGGCAGTTAATATCTGGGGGACTCTACGACACAAAAAAGCAACAGAATCTGTCATTGCCTGGGGAGATATTCTAAAAAAAACCTCCTTCACCATCTTATCTTTCTTTATCAAATTTGCGAATTTCGCAGCAAAATTAGGTATTTTGGATGCTTCTTCTCTTTTTTTACTGCTGATAGAAATAGCACTTATCGATCCTATCTGCGAATTTTGCAGAAAATCCATATGCGCAGCAATCCATTTATCTGCAGGAAGTAGAGCAGTGATATCTGTTGATAAGCTATTTTCTGTAAGCAAAAAAGGGAGCACAGCAATTAAAAGAATCAGCGGAAGGATTAAAAGACGAATTTTTTGCATATTATTATGATGTCATTTATAAGTTAATAGTTTTTTATGAATAAATTAGTGATTATATGTAGTCCGAACGATTAATGTGATATCGTTTTAATTTACGATATAGGCTTGCTTGGCCGATCTCAAGAATAGAACTTGCCTTAATTACATTGCCCGAGGTTTCAGTCAGAGCTTTTTTTATCATCTCTACCTCCATTTCCCATATTGGTCTCGCAGGTAAAGATCCAACTTGGTAAATATCTACCTCAGGAATGCTCGTATTCTTCTCGATCGGAATTATGGGGGTCTTTATCACCTCTTCAGGCAAAAATGGTTCAAGAACAGAGGAACCATCATAAAGGACTACTACTCGTTCAAGAATATTTTCCAACTCTCTTACATTACCAGGCCAATTATATGAACAGAGTTTTCTTAATGCATCATGAGAAAATTCATAAAAATATTTACTATACTTTTCTGCAAAAATATGTAGAAAATGAGCACATAAGAGTGGGATATCCTGGCGACGATCTATTAGCGGAGGAATTTTTATCGGTACAACATTCAGTCGATAGTAAAGATCTTCTCTTAACAGACCAGCTTTTACCTGAATCAAAGGATCTTTATTCGTCGCGCATATAATTCTCGGATTAACTTTAATCTCTTCCTTACCTCCCAGCCTAGTAAGGGTCTTTTCCTGAATGACACGCAATAGCTTTACTTGAAGCTCTATCGGCATCTCACAAATCTCATCAAGAAACAATGTGGTATCATTCGCCTGCTCAAATTTCCCAACACGTCTCCCGACTGCTCCGGTAAACGCTCCGCGTTCATGACCAAATAATTCACTCTCTAGCAAATTAGGAGGAATAGCACCACAATTTATAGCAACAAATGGTTGGTGACCCCGTGCACTATTACCATGAATCGCCTTCGCAACAAGCTCTTTTCCTGTTCCGCTTGCCGCGGCAATAAAAACTGTTGCATCTGTTTTACAAACATTCTCAATCGTGCGATAGAGAATCTGCATTGATGGAGCAGCACCAATTATACCACTAAATGATGATCTTTTTGTCTCTTGCAGTACATGAACCTCTTCCCAGAGAACTCTGAGCCTGAGAGCTTCAAAAATTGCCTCAAGCAGTATTTTTGTAGATAGGG
>JAUUYH010000184.1 GCA_030590505.1 Kiritimatiellota bacterium | reverse complement strand
GTAAAAGTTGAAGAAGTGAGAGTCTGTGATTTAAGGAATAAATTATGCCTGAACAGAAATTTTCAGCCGAAATGGGTAAAAGAAAGTTACCTGGCACAATAAATGATGACCGCCCTCTTCCACACGATGCGGAAGCTGAAGCTGCCGTATTAGGTGCAATACTTCTTGAACCTAAACCACTAATAGAATATGCAACAGAGATAATGGGCTCTGCTGCATTTTTTTTTGATACTGAAGATAAACACAAAAAGAAAAAACCCTCCCCTGTATTCTATAATCCACGCCATCAACGCATATACAGCACACTTTGTCAACTACACGAAGAACAAGTGGAAATTGACTTGATTACTATTTGCAATGCACTGACAAAAAAACAGACACTTGAATTTATTGGCGGCGAATCATACCTCGCGAAGTTAATGAATGCCATTGCCACCACCGCGAATTTTGAAACTTGGTGCAAAATGGTTCGTGACTTCTCCATTGTCAGAAACCTGATTTCAACATGTGAAAACATCAAGGATAAATGCTTTGAGGGTGAACATCCTGTAACTGAACTGTTAGATCAAGTCGAAAAAGAGATACTTGAAGCGGGCAAACAGGAACAACGATCTGATATCCTACATATCAAAGATATAATAAAAAACGATAAAAATTCCGATGAAAAAGGAGCCTTTCAGTATTTAATAGATATGATGCAGCAGGAGGAGGGTATTGCCGGACTCCCTACAGGACTCCCGGGTTTGGACAACCTAATTACTGGTCTAAAACCTGGTGAAATGTTTGTTCTGGCTGCACGACCATCTATTGGAAAAACGTCTCTTGCCTTAAATATGATGAGTAATATTGCTCTTAATGAGACTAGATCAACAGCAGTTGGTTTCTTCAGTCTTGAGATGACAGCAAGACAGCTGGGAGTAAGACTTCTATGTACTGAATCTGGTTTTTCTGAAAGAGATTTTTATGATGGAAACGTGACTAATCTTACAAAATTAACGCAAGCTGCTCAAAGAATTGGAGAAGCTCAGATATTTATTGATCCAACCCCTGCCCTTCGAATTCGCGAACTTCGCTCAAAAGCACGAAGAATGCACTCAATGAACAATATCAAAGTTCTTTTTATTGATTACCTACAGTTAATGAAAGCGGAGATACGAAGTGATAGCAGACAGGAGGAGGTATCCACAATATCTTCAGGAATCAAAGCTCTAGCAAAAGAGTTAAATATTCCAATAGTTGTGCTTGCCCAGCTAAACCGTGAAGTTGAAAAATCTGCAACTGGCACTCCAAAATTGAGCCATCTTCGTGAATCTGGAGCAATAGAACAGGATGCAGATATTGTTGCATTCCTGCATAGGGACAGAGATGAACAGAAAGATAAATCTGCTGAATATAACATAAAAGGGCTTCCCTCAAAACTTATTATCGAAAAAAACCGAAATGGTCAAACAGGAAGCATTGAACTCCTATTCTTCCCGAACATTATGAAATTTGTATGTAGTTCACGTATGCATGATGATGATGTGCCCCATAATTAAGTTAAATTAAATAATCTAAAAAAATCATGACAAATAAATCTGACATTCAACTTGAAGACAAAATCATCTGGTTACAAGGTTTACTTGTTGAATGTCCTATGGGTGCTGCTGAACCAGATTGTCCACTGCAAAAATTAAGAGATTTACCATTAGCTGAACGTATGAGTTTGCCTATGAATATGCCTATTGAAACAATTGATAAACTGATTGTACACCATCAAGCCTGCCTTAAGAGAAGAGAACAATAATAGATTCTAATACAGTGCCTGGCTGAAAAAGAGGCATTTTATACTTGCGAAAAAGAGAGACGAATATACAGTAGCATCATGGAAAATTTAAAACAAGAAAAAGAGATACTATTTTCAGGAGAAAAAGTTGCGGCAGGGTTTCCCTCGCCTGCTGAAGGTTATGCGGAGGGAACACTTGATCTTAATGAACATTTAATAAAAAATCCTCCTTCAACCTTTTTTGTACGTGCATCTGGAGAGTCTATGATTGATGCAGGTATATTTTCAGAAGACATTTTAATTGTTGACCGTTCTTTGTCGGCTACTAACGGATCAATTATCATCGCACTAATAAATGGTGAATTTACTGTAAAACGTTTTTTACAGAAGAAAGGCAAAACAATTTTAACACCAGAAAACAGCAGTTTCGAATCCATACAGCTTACAGAGGAAGATGAATTTAGCGTATGGGGAGTAGTGACTAACTCAATTCGTTCTCATACGATAAAACAGAACAACCGCACCTTTAAGTATCAATAATTTGAGAGGGAAATTTGCAATGTATGCACTTGTTGACTGTAATAATTTTTATGTATCGTGTGAACGTATTTTCAAGCCTGCCCTAGAGAGACAACCAGTCGTTGTGCTATCAAACAATGATGGCTGTATTGTAGCACGCTCGAATGAAGTAAAAGCAATGGGAATAAAGATGGGAACTCCATACTTTAAAGTATCTGATTTTCTAAAATGTAATGGTGTCTCTATTTTTTCATCAAACTATGCACTCTACGGCGATATATCTTCAAGAATTATGACTATTTTATCAGAATTCTGTCCAGAATTGGAGATATACTCAATTGATGAAGCATTTCTTGATCTACACTTTATTGCCAATATTGACTTTGAAAAATTCGGAGATAGCATACACAACAAAATATTACATTGCATCGGCATTCCGGTAAGTGTAGGTATTGCCCCGACTAGGACACTTGCGAAACTCGCAAATCATCTTACAAAGAAAAATTGCATTAAAACAGATGCAAATAGCAATAATATGAATTCAAAGTTATCGCAAACTTGCGTACTTCGCAGCACTCAAGACATTACCAATCTGGAAGAGCAAGCGGATCTTGAAGATATCTGGGGAATTGGGAAGAGAAGTGCAGAGAGGTTACGTAATTGCGAAATTCGCACAATTGAAGATTTTATAAATGCCGAGAGTTGCGAAATTCGCAAGATTCTCGGAGTATGCGGCAATAGAACACAATTGGAACTAAAAGGTCAACAGGCAGTCACCCTAGAGAGTGCCTCAATAGATAAAAAAAGTGTATGTCACTCACGCTCATTCTCAAAAACCGTGGCTGATTTCAACACCCTGCAGGAGGCCGTAGCACATTACACTTCTTCTGTAATGGAGAAAATTAGATTGCAAGGACTTATAGGTGGTTCCGTAACCCTATTTCTTAAAACCCGAAACAGTGCGAACCTCGCAAATCCGCAATATATCTCCGCAACATCATCACTTCCAATGCCCTCAAGTAGAACATCTGATTTTCTGCAACTCACATCGCAATTACTAAAAGATCTCTATTCAGAAAATAAGTACTATAAAAGTGCTGGTGTTATTATTACAGACCTATCCAGTGGTGATTCAGTCCAAGGCGATCTATTTTCACTACCGCCACAAAACAATTCTCTTGATAAAGCGATTGATTTAATCAACAACAAATTTGGAAAAGGAACTCTGTTTCATGCATCAGAGGGAATAAAGAGAAAATGGGAAATGAAAAGAGATTGGCGCTCCCCAAGTTACACAACATCCTGGAAGGAGCTACCACAGGTAATGTGCCTTAATTGATGAATGCCCCAGCAACTCCCGTGAAGATTTTCGATGGGCATGACAACGTAAACACCGCGAATATAAGTTTAAATCACAAATGAGCAAAAAATAAAAATCTATGAATATTATACTGTTTAATAAAAATGAACTGATCGACAACTCTGCAATTACAATATCTCTGACAGATCGGAGAGCAGAACATATCATCAAGGTTCTTAAAACAAAGTGCAATGAGACTGTTAAAATAGGGATAATTGACGGAGCAGTAGGAACGGGGAAACTTATTGAATTGACAGATCAAACTATGGTACTTACCGTAGATACGCTAAATTCAGCTCCACCAAATCCTATTCCTGTAACCTTAATTCTGGCAATGCAACGACCTAAAACGATGAAAAAGATTCTACAGAGTGCGACTGCAATGGGGGTAAAGGTATTTCACATAATAGAGACCTGGAAAGTTGAAAAAAGTTACTGGAGCTCCCCGCTATTAAAAGAGAGTGAACTAACCAAACAGTTGCAACTTGGACTGGAGCAAGCTGGAGATACAGTAATGCCTCAAATTATCGTAAACAGACGATTTAAGCCATTTGTAGAGGATGATCTCCCAGAGATCCTGCGGAAGAGTAATTCCTGCGGCTTTATCGCACATCCTTATGCCGAGAATGAGTGCCCACACAAACTGCAAAAACCTGCGACTATCGCAATTGGGCCAGAAGGTGGGTTTACTGATTACGAGATTATAAAAATGAGTAATAGTGGTATGCTCCCAGTAAATATAGGGAGCCGACCACTTCGTTCAGAATTTGCAGTAACTGCGATTCTCGCAAAACTTATTTAATCTCACCAGGGGAGATTAAATACCAGTCCCTTACTAACGTTAATGTTTTTTATGGAATGATAAATAATATGCAAAAACAAGCATAGATTAATTTGACAAATGATAATTGAAGATAAGGCATTTGGGGACTGATAGAAATAATAAATCGCAACAAGAAGAGATGCAAAATAAATATAATGAAAATGACTTTTTAATTCAGGGATAATACCTTTTTTTTCAAGTTTATTTATTTGCAAAAAGATCAAGCAATCACCCGGGTGTTACCCGGGCCTATCATAAGTTGTGCTTTCAGCACAAGAAAGCAGTATTGGTATTTCCGCCGTTGGCGAAGCGAATGCCGAGCTGGAGCTTCCGCCTTCACTTCCAGTTACG
>JAUUYH010000136.1 GCA_030590505.1 Kiritimatiellota bacterium | reverse complement strand
GGGAGATCGATTTTTCAGAAAAAGGGATTACTCCAACTCTGCATCCAGAAAAGGCAAGTACTGTTCGCATGGATAATCTCAGGCTGGATTATTTCCCAAAAATAGAAGATCTAAAAACATTTAAACCGAATGACGAATCCATCTTCGGAATTGCATGGACGCCACAGTCTGCGATTGCCTGGATACTCTACAATAAAAACCCTTCTCCCTTTATGCCGATGCTTATTCCGACAATGGCGGACAATACTCAGGTGGACAAGGGGGTATCGTTTCTGTTAAACAGAATGAAAGGAGAGACGGGAGGAGCATTATCACTTTATGAAGTCTCAGATATCTACAAAATTGAGCTTACTCCATCAGATTATTCAAAAGTTCCATTTCGTGAATTCCAAACAAATATAATGGGAGTACCACAGAAAATCCCAACCCTTTATATGCTATTCCTATTTGGAGAGATTCTAGCAAACTGCTTACTAATTTCCCCTATATATATCATAATTTTTTCACTATTTTCTTATTTTCTAGGAAAATCGCAAATGCTATCTCTTAAGTTCACAAAACTATTTATAATAGGAATGTATACAGGATTTCCGGGATTTGTTATAGCAACCATCTACACAGCATTGAGTCTGCCGTATCTAAATTTTCAAAACATTTTTATACTCTCATATCTGATATACTCGTTTCCAGTCTTCACACGTTTGCGTATATCGCAAAAGAGTGATGCTGAAACAAGGAAGAGTGGATAGTGTGGATGGGGGGATTTTTCGTTTTATCGAAAAAAACATTGACTCCCACGACACAAGGTCGCGGGTGGTCTAAGACAAGTTTGAATGTAAATCAATAGTTGAAACTGATGAAATAGAAATGTACTTGAATAAATTTTATAAATTATACCGCAAGCGGTAAAGATCTTGTCTTTCTTTTGTTAGCTAATTAAGTTTAAAGAAAATGTTAAGATTTCATACGTGCAAAGTATATAAAAATAAGGAGCGAGCGTACAATGGGAAGAGGAACAATTGTAGAAGCGGTAAAAAACGGAAAGATTTTGATATCAGATGGTGCTTGGGGAACATTTTTACAGAAAAAAGGATTACAGCCGGGAGAATGTCCTGAACTTTGGTGCATTGATCGTCCTGACGATGTAATGGATATAGCGAAAAACTATATCGAGGCAGGAGCTGACATGGTGGAAACCAACAGTTTTGGCGGTTCAAGTTTTAAACTTGAGCATTACGAATTGGCTGATCGCGTTTCTGAGATCAATGAAGCTGCAGCTAAAATTTCACGTGAAGCTGCCGGCGACGATCACTGGGTTATTGCATCTATCGGGCCTACAGGCAAGATGCTTCTTATGGGAGATGTAACTGAAGAAGAACTTTATAACTCTTTTAAGGAACAGGCAGTCGCGTTTGAAAAAGGCGGGGCAGATGCCGTCTGCATCGAAACAATGAGTGCAATTGACGAAGCAACATTGGCAGTAAAGGCAGCAAAAGAAAATACCTCACTGGAAATTATCTGTACATTTACTTTTGAAAAAACCGTAAATGACGATTTTCGCACAATGATGGGAGTTTCTCCTACAGATATGGCAACAGCAATGGTGGAAGCAGGTGCTGATATTATCGGAACAAATTGTGGAAACGGAATTGAACGTATGATAGATATTGTAAAAGAGATCAGAGCCACATCACCGAATACTCCGATACTTATT
The DNA here is from genome assembly GCA_030590505.1 of Kiritimatiellota bacterium. Taxonomy (GTDB): domain Bacteria; phylum Verrucomicrobiota; class Lentisphaeria; order Victivallales; family JAADHT01; genus JAUUYH01. Next base: position 5,374 of record JAUUYH010000136.1, on the reverse strand, counting down.
CATGCCAATGCTGGAGCTCCAGTAAACATTGATGGAGTCGATACATTCCCCGAATCACCAGCTGAGATGAAGGCACAAGTGCCGGCCCTGATATCCGCAGGAGCAAATATCATCGGTGGTTGCTGCGGAACAACCCCGGAGCACATTAAGGCAATGAAGGAAGGGATATAAAGAGAAAAATGTGCCTATTTAAGTACATTAGGCATGATAATAATCCGTCATTACGTTCGGGGACAGGTAAAGACCCAAAAATGTAAACGGATTCATTTACCCCCAATGCTTGGAGATATGCTGCCTATTTGCTTCGCTGTGATTTGATAATCATGTGCTTACCAAATAGCATCCATCGCTACACTAATCCCACGAAAATGAGTAATCAAGATTAAAGCGTTTGCGAAGTTCGCTAATCTGCTCCTGCAATGAGCGTGGAACAGGGCATCCGTATTTACTGCGGTGCTGCCATGCTATATACTCTTTTTCTCCAGCGGTAAAGATTTGATCCTCGCCTGGCATTTTTTGCGAATCTCGCAATTCTCTACAAATTGTACCAGCAATCGCTTTAAATATTTTACGTCCCATAAAAAAGTCGGGATTTATCGCTATAAAGAAATGCCCAAGAGGGTATGGGATTTTATTACCATCTTTATCGAAACCTCCAAGTTCTTTCATAAACTTCCCATCTTGCAGAGCTGAAGAGAGGATCTCAACCACTGTTGCATAACCATATCCCTTGTAGCCACCACCATCTTCTCCTATTCCGCCAAGTGGCGTTAGTGCAGCTGTGCCCGCAACAAGATTCTTGAGTATTATTCCTGTATCGGTTTCAGTTTTGCCTTGACGATCTATTACCCAGCCTGGAGGTACTTTTTTTCCAGCTCTATTGTAAGCTTCAATTTTTCCTCTCTGAGAAATTGAAGTTGCACAGTCAAGGACAAAAGGAAAATCTTCATCTGTTGGCAACCCTATTGTCAACGGGTTTGTTCCTAGCATATTTTCAACACCAAAAGTCGGAGCTATAGATGGCCGTGCATTAGTTCCAGTAATTCCGATCATATCACACTCTGTTGCCATAAGTGAATAATAACCGGCAATGCCGTAGTGCGTTGTATTACGAACAGCAGTCATCGCGATCCCGCATGATTCCGCTTTGTCAATTGCCATATTCATTGCCTGAACGGAGATGACATGTCCCATGCCGTTATTTCCATCGAGCACCGCAGTTGTAGGAGTTTCCTTTATAATATCGACCTTAGTTTCGGGGCTAAGAATCCCTGCATCAATGCGGTCAATATATATCGGTTTAAAACGGCCAATACCATGAGAATCTATTCCACGTTTATCAGCGGTAATCAAAACTTCGCTGATAATTTCAGCATCCTCTTTTGTGACACCCTCTTTTATCAGAACATCGATCATGAATTTTTCAAGAACATCAAAATCCATCCATTCACACTCACTGTATTCATCTTTATAAGACATATTTGCTCCTATTTTAGCACACTTTTGACCGCATCCAGCCAGCCCTGATATAATTTTTGCCGTTTATCATGGCTCATTTCTGGCGTAAAAACGCGGTCGTATTCTTTCATTGTTTTAAGTTCATCCAAATTTTTCCAAAACCCTGTTGCCAACCCAGCGGCAAATGCCGCCCCCATTGCTGTTGATTCAATATTTTTAGGCCTTATTATAGATAAATTGCTTATGTCTGCCTGAAATTGCAATAGAAAATTATTGACAGCCGCCCCACCGTCACCCCGCATATCCTTCAATTCCATTCCTGTATCTTTCTGCATAATGGTAATTACATCATTTATTCTATAGGCGATTGCTTCCAGTGCTGCCCTTACAATATGAGCCCTCTTGGCTCCTCGTGTTAAACCAGTTATCGCCGCTTTAGCATCCATATCCCAATAAGGTGTACCCAATCCCTGAAATGCAGGAACAAAATAGACCCCATAGGAATCATCCACCGAATCTGCTAGGGTTTCACTTTCAGCAGCATCTTTAATCAACCCAAGATTCTCTCTTAACCACTGAATAGTCGCACCGGCCATAAAAACACTCCCTTCAAGAGCGTAAGTAACTTTCCCTTTCAGCCCCCAAGCAATTGTCGTCAATAAACCATCTTGAGATAAAACAGGTTCAGAGCCTGTATTCATAAGCATAAAGGCACCAGTCCCATAGGTGTTTTTGATAGAGCCTGGCTCCAAGCACAGATTTCCGAACAGAGCAGCCTGTTGATCTCCGAGAATACCGCCAATCGGAATACTTTTTCCAAATACACTCTTTTCTGTATGAGCGTAAATCATGCTTGACTCCTTAACCTCTGGTAGCATTGCTTTCGGTATTTCCATCAATGTAAGAAGTTCATCATCCCACTTCAGTGTATTTATATTAAACAGCATGGTCCGCGAGGCATTAGAATAATCAGTAACATGACACTTCCCGCCAGTAAGATTCCAGACTAGCCAGGTATCAACAGTTCCGAAAAGAAGGTCTCCTTTTTCAGCAGCAGATCTTGCCCCATCAACATTATCGAGTATCCATCTAATTTTAGGCCCAGAGAAATATGCATCAATAACTAGTCCAGTCTTCTTATGAATCATATCTGCATTGTTATTTTCAATCAGTTGTTTACAGTATTCCGCAGTTCGGCGACACTGCCAGACAATTGCATTGTAAACAGGCTTACCAGTATGCTTATTCCATACAATTGTCGTTTCACGCTGGTTGGTTATTCCCAACGCAGCAATCTCATCATTTTCAGAGCATCCGTCCTGTATAACTTGACGTGTAACCTCAAGTTGTGAGTTGAGAATATCCATAGGATCATGTTCAACAAAGGTTGGATGGGGGAAGTGTTGTGGGAACTCTTTTTGGCACACTTCGCAAATAGTCCCGTTAAGATCAATGAGCAAAGCTCTTGAACTTGTCGTTCCCTGATCTAAAGATAGAATGTATTTCGTGCTCTTCATCTTATATTATTATACGGCTCTTTATTTATATTGCAACCTTCTGCCTGAGACAATTTCGAGTTTCGGTAAAAAAGAAGGATTATTGCAACATTCATAAATCGGTTTTCCTTGCGGTTTTCGCAAAAATCCCACTTTTCAACAATTAAACTCTTGTTGTTTTTTAAATTCATCTTATTATATAGGAACGGAATGGTCAAAAAATCCATTCAATAGGAACAAAAATCAATTCAGTATAATCACGAGTTCGAGTAAAGGATAAACATGAAAACACACATCGCAATAATTGGAGCAATGCTGATCTCATCAGCGACATTTGCAGAGGAAGCAACGTTTGATTCCGTACAGAAGGAGTTTCAGCAGAAGGTCCTTTCACTGGCAGCCGACAAGAATGTTTATGTCAACGATCTTCAGGCAAAGCTCAGCAAGTTCGCAGACGAAACATTCGGAGCCCACCCTAGACTGATGAAGAAGGAAACGGAACGACGCTTCAAACAACTTACAAAATTCGCTGAAGTCGACCTAGGAGTATACGTTCATTACAAATCTTTTGAACAACTTCTTCCATCTGAAATCCGAGAGATACTGTTGTTTTTGGGATGTGATCCAATGCCGCTCGCACAGCTGGCTAAACGGTTAGTTCTCACTCGGCAACTTGGCCTAGAGAGTGGTGCCCGTGCCCTCCTTAACATTTGCTGTCCAGACAAAGTCTACCGACTTGGGGAAACTAAGCTTCCAACGCTCGTTTTGAAGTCGCTTAATGATCTGTTTATAATCGAGGTCAAAATGACGATATATGGTGTGTACAAGCCAACGACCGTCAGGTGGATGAAGAAGAAACCCGAACAAACGAATGAACTGGAAAAAAAATAGCTGCGCTATTTATTGCCAGTTATTTGAACGTTCACCTGAAAATTACGGTGGGCAGACCCTGTACTTACCTTCGCAAATAAAAACATCTCCGAAACACCTTATTTCATATCAGCTGGACTCATTACACCAACTCTATTTTGAGCAGTGACGTGAGTGTATATCATAGTTGTCTGTACATTTTTATGCCCTAAAAGCTCCTGAATCGTCCTGATGTCAGTACCATTAACCAATAATGTTGTAGCAAAACTATGCCTAAATGTATGACATCCAACATGTTTATTTATCCCAGATTTTCTCACTGCAAACTTAACCACCTTCTGGAGGCTACTATCATGAAAATGATGCCTCCTTGTTTTTCCTTCACTCCGTGGATCTTTTGCAAGGTTGGGTGCTGGAAAAATATATTGCCATTTCCATTCTCGTGGTGCATTAGGGTATTTTCTAGCCAATGCATGCGGCAGATAAACTTCACCATAGCCATCACGCAAATCTTTATCATGAAGTTGTTGCACTTTACTAAGATGTTCTTTTAATGCTGAAATAATACTTTCTGGTAACATCGTAACCCGGTCTTTTGCACCCTTGCCATCCCTAACAGTTACAGTTTTATAGCTGAAATCAATATCTAGAACACGCAACCTCATACACTCTTTAAGACGCAATCCACATCCATAAAGTAAAGTAACCATTAAACGGTGATCATCGGGTATATGGGCCATCACTTTATTGACTTCTTCTGGAGTCATTGCAACAGGTATTTTGCGTGGCTTTTTAGAACGAATCGCATCGATATTTTTCTGAAGATCAATGTTCATCACTTTTCTGTATAAAAAAACTAAAGCATTCAACGCCTGATTTTGAGTAGAAGCGGCAACATTTCTATTAACGGCAAGGTGTGTAAGAAATTCTTCTATCTCTTTTTCTCCCATATCTTTTGGATGCTTCTTATTATGAAAAAATATATACCGCTTAATCCATTCAAGATATGTCAATTCAGTTGAATAAGCATAGTGATGCAAGCGTAAATAATACCTCACTTGATCCATTAATTTCAATTCAGCGGAATTTTCTGTAGATTTCATTTTCTACCTCCTTTTTTTCGTTTTTCAACTTTTAGAACTCTAGAACTTCAGAACTTCTTCCTCCTCTGTAGTACGGGAGCATTTTACTCGCCTCAGGCGTATCCCTGCCTGTACATCTTCCTCCTACTCATTGTCTTACTCTTTGTCCTACTCTTTGTCCTACTCATTGTCCTACTCATTGTCCTACTCATTGTCCTACTCATTGTCCTACTCTTTGTCTTACTCTTTGTCCTACTCATTGTCTTACTCTTTGTCTTACTCTTCCTCCTACTCATTGTCTTACTCTTTGTCCTACTCTTTGTCCTACTCTTTGTCTTACTCTTCCTCCTACTCATTGTCTTACTCTTTGTCTTACTCTTTGTCCTACTCTTTGTCCTAATCTAAATTCTCTTCATTCTCTTGCATTCTCTTCCATTCGATGTTCGATGTTCATTCTTTCCTGTATTC
>JAUUYH010000238.1 GCA_030590505.1 Kiritimatiellota bacterium | reverse complement strand
CTATGTCAGGCAGGAATGCCTAACGTACTTGAAGAGGAAGAATACAGAAGATATTATCACCTTTTTATTCGATCAACCACCAACCATCAACCTGTCCCCTTTTTTTTATTGATTAAGACAAAGATTAGGACAAAGATTAACCTAGACACATACTTTTAGGCCACCAGCGACCTTGTGTCGTTGGAGCCAATGTCGAATGTTCTTCAAGTAGCATGCGTTGTCCCTAACGCATTAAGCAAGCAAACAACAAGCAAAAAAAAGGCAATAAATAAAGCCTTACAGGCTATTCTCTTGCTTATTCTTTTACATTTTTTTTGGCTTTGCTATTTGCGTTGGGACAACGCAAGCTACTTAAGAGTACCGTAAATAGCTAGGACATGTTTGTTCACCACCAACTTCTTCCACTTTTTCAACTTTAGAACTCCAGCACTCTAAAACTCCAGAACTTCTTTCTTCTCTTTTTCCTTTTTGGGACTGATGAACTATTGAGGTGCTGGATGATGGTAACATTGCAAATTTGAAAAAGTGGTATAAATTAACCATTGATGAGAAGATCTACCGCTTGCGGTATATTATTATCAGATTAATGGTATTTATTGATATTGATTGAAGGGTGTTTTTATGAAGAAAACAATAAAAATTGCTGAGATGTTTACAAGTATTCAGGGGGAGTCTTCGTATGCTGGAAGACCTTGCTTCTTTATCCGTCTTGCCGGGTGTAATCTTAACTGCTTTTACTGTGATACAGAATTTGCGAAGACCGCAGAAAATTCTGTTGAATACAGTATCGCTGACCTTCTGAAGAGAGCAGAGAATGCAGAAGTCAAACTTGTGGAAATTACTGGCGGTGAGCCTCTACTGCAAGACGGTGTGCCTGAGTTGTGTCAGGGGTTGATCGATGCAGGACATCGTGTTATGATTGAAACCAATGGCTCTTTGCTGATTTCGCAACTTCCACCTGAAGTTCTTCGAATTGTTGACTGTAAATGTCCATCTAGCGGGGAGGCGGAGGCTATGGAATTTGCGAACTTCGCAGATTTGAACACTACTGATGAGGTGAAGTTTGTTATTGAGGATAGAGAAGATTATGATTACGCATCTGAAATAATCGAAAAATATGCATTGAATTCAAAAATAGAAAATATACTCTTCAGCCCCATCTGTTCCGATCTCTTTTCCGCAGCTCAATTGTCAGAGTGGATTCTTGAGGATAAATTAGATGTTAGAGTACAACTTCAACTGCATAAAATTATCTGGGATCCTGAAGAGCGGGAGAGATAAGTAAAATGTGAACGTCTCATATTATGACTTTTGGGCAATTTTTATCATAATGGGAAAAATATCGTTATCAATGTGATAACTTATCAAAATGATAAGAGGTTGCTTAGGTTTGAAATTACTTTTTGCTTTTATGTCAAAATTCCCAAATAAATTTTATCTATTTCATTATAAAAGGTTTACGACTTTTAATAAAAAGTTGGCACGCTATTTGCTATTAAATAATCGAAGTTAAAAGAAATTAATAAAAAATAAAATATTATATTCTTCCCCCCCTTGGTTTGACCTGGGAGTATCTTAGGATACTCTCAGGTTTTTTTTTGTCTGTGGTGGGATTCAACTAATTTGACGGTTACAAGCAATGAACAGGTTATTTTAGCCATGTATCAAAGAACTGTTTCGCAATGGGGGCACATGTTCTGCCTCCGCTTGCACCATCTTCTACGAATACAGTTAAGGCATATCTCTTCTTGTTATGCGTGCCGAAGCATGTAAACCATGTATTTTGGCGCATATTTCCTTTTGTCCCTTTTTGAGCTGTCCCTGTTTTTCCATACAATTTTATGGTGGTCGCATCTCCTTTTTTTCCAGATCCATTGGTTCCATGTACCACTTCGTACATACCTTTATGAATAAGTGCGAGTGTTTTAGGTGGAATTGTAAGTTCAGACCTCGCTTGCGGTTGGTTTATAAATATTGTATTACCTTTTGCATCTTTTACACACTCAAGTATGTATGGTTTCCATAGTGTGCCGCCGTTTGCGAGTGTCGCAGTAAAAAGTGCTGCTTGGAGTGGTGTGATGCCTATATATCCCTGTCCGATAGAGATTAGAGCAGTATCGTAAGTATTCCATTTAGATTTTGTTCTTTTATACTTGTTGGCTCTTGATGGTAGTAGCCCTTTGGTGTTCGGGAGGTCAAATCCTGTCTTTTTTCCAATTCCCATTGAGTCAAGTACTTCAGCGATTTTTTCAAGTCCAAGTACTCTTCCCTGCTCAATAAAAAAGACGTTGCATGATTGTTCCAAACCTGTAACCACATTTATAGAGCCGTGTCCGCCATGACGCCAACTTGCACATTTAATGTTTGCATCTCCAATATGTGAGCGTCCACCACAGAAAACATTTTCATTATGAGGCATACCATTATTAAGGAGTGCAAGGGCGATAACTGGCTTGATTATTGAACCGGGCTCATAGACACCGAATAGGGCTCTGTTTAGAAGCGGTTTGTCTGGGCTGTTGAGTAACTTTTTGTAGTAAGTAGGAGATAGGCGTGGCATAAATTTTGAGAGATCATATCCCGGCGAGGATAGCATTGCGAGAATCGCACCACTATCGGCATCAAGAAGAACAAAAGCACCGCGCTTGCCGAGCATTAGTTTTTCGGCAATTTGTTGTGCCTTGAAATTGAGTGTAAGTGTAATGTCATGTCCGAGTTGACTTTGAATTGCGTTGCCTACGGTCTCATGTACATATCCCCTAAAATCCACCTTTACTAGGCTGTTTCCAGGTGAGCCACGCAGTCCTCTGATTTTTATGTCACCATTTTTTATGGATGTATCGTAAACTTTTTCTATCCCCGTTTTTCCTTTTTCATCAGGTATATAGTAGAAATATTTTTTTCTATCTTCAGCCTCCTTAGGGTCATCTTTTCGAATGTAGCCGATCAAATGGCATGCAGTTGTGCCATGCTGGTATCGTCTTTGCGGAATCGTAATGATGTCCATACCAGGGATACGTGGTGTTGTTTCGGCAACTTCAGCTAACTCACGTGTTGAAAGGTTTTCAAATACAGTCATAGGTAGGGCAGGGTGGAATGTGATTTGATCTGTTATTTTATTTTCTGTGAGTATAACTCCGCGAGTATCATTTGCCGCTTTTTTGATTGTTTCGTATTCATTTTTAGATAAATCTTCAAATACAGTATATGTTCTTTTGGGGAATTTTT
>JAUUYH010000186.1 GCA_030590505.1 Kiritimatiellota bacterium | reverse complement strand
TTTATCTCTGCATACCAGAAGGCGGATCAGTTTAAAGGCGATGCGAAGTTCACAACATGGCTCTGTAAAATTGCACACAATCATGCATACTCTCATCTTCGTAAGAAAAAAATTGATTCGATTCCGTTATATGAAGTTGCTGAATTAACAACCTCAAAAAAGACGCATCCTGATGCGGGGTTGCATAGAGACGATTTACTGACGCACATGGATAAAGCTATGGCAGAATTGTCAGATGATTTACGGGCGGCAATTATAATTGTCACTATAGACGAAACTCCTATTGATGAAGCCGTTTATATCTTAGGATGCAACAAAGCAACAATTTACTGGCGGGTTCATAAGGCAAAAAAAATATTGAAAAAGGCACTAGTATTAAAAGACTTAGCCCCTGTTTAAACAAGGAGACAAAAATGAAAAATGAAAATCTTACAAAAAAGCTAAAAGATTGGAATGCGAATATCGCACCTGATAAAAGCAGAAATGCTAAAATTAAAGAGAAAATAATGAAGAATCTTGATAAACCTGTCAAGAATATGGAATTCAAATTTGAAGATCCATATTTTCATATACATAAAAAGGTGCTCTATTTTGCGGGAATCGCAGCTTCTGTCTGTTTTGCTTTCCTTCTGGGAACACAATTCAATAATCCTCAGGAGATTAATCCCCAGATGATTTCAAATAACAGCTCCCCCTCTAAAGCACTGTTTACACTTACTGATGATGAGATAAGGAATCTGAAAAAAATATCATCTGAAATAGATAACTTGTTTCCGGAAGGGGTCCGTATGCTTAGCCAGGTAAATGATGGTGATTTGCAAATAGATACCAACGAGAAAAAAGCTATTGAGAGTAAGGAAAAAGTTTTACTGCGATATATCGTTCTAAAAAAAGATGCTGAAGACGGTAAATGGAAAAAAGTTCATGTATCAAATGTTATAGCCTCTGCTGGAGAGCCTATTGAATTGAAAGGAAAGAATTCAGGTCATCTCTGGATATATCCAGCAGATGATAACGTTTATGCCATTGAAAGCAATCTGCAGATCCATGCTAATGGCGAAATAATTAACCTGAACTACACCGGCGGACAGGAGTTGCGAACTCCGCAAAACATCAAGGCTATCACTAATGGCGATACCGAATATAAAGTGTACCAGACACTGGTGAGGATTTAGGGAGAAGAAGGAGAAGAAGAAGTTCTGAAGTGCTTGAGTTCTGAAGTTGGAAGAAGGGCCAGAGATGCAAAGGGCTCAAGGGCCAAAGCAGAGAAGAAAGAGAAAAAAGCCCTAAGGGTATTTGTATTAAAAACTTTGGACCTCTGGCCCTTAGCCCCTTTTTTTAAAAACTCTGCCTCTATTAAATAAAGTAATTAAAATGAAAAATATAAGCAAAATAATGAAAAAACTTTGGCCCTTTACCCCTCAGGTCCTTCTTTTTCTAATCCCCCTCCTTCTATGTTTTGTGTGTTTTAATATTACTGCTACAGAAACTGATAATAACCAATTCAACCGTTGGGCGATTATCGGAGATCCTACGACTGAAGAGTATGCTTTATGTGACCTGCTGACAGCAGAATTGAGTGAGGAAAATATTGAGCTGGTGGATAGAAAGGATATCGGAAAGGTATTATTTGAAATAGCGCGTCAGCATAAAGGTTCCCTTTTTGATATTAAAAACAGAGCCCGGCTGGGAGTTCTGCTTAAAGCAGATGCATTATTGATCCTTTCAGTTGAGAATATAAAAGATAAGAAAATCATTAAAGTTGTTATCTGTGAATCTCATTATGGTACCAGGCTTGCCCTGCAACATTTTTCTCTTGAACCTGATAATCCTGAGAAGAGTGTAAAACAGATAAAAACGTTTGTAAAGGATACTTTGAATAATTATTCAGATGGGATCCAACAGATTATTGGAGTTGCGGATTTTTCGTCAAAGAATCTTACCCATAAATACGACTATCTTCAAATTGGCTACACATATCTTCTCCAAAATGCGCTTTATGCTGTTCCCGGCACGGCGGTTATCGAAATCGATGAAGCACGTGCTATACAGAAAGAATTGGCCGGAGAAGAACTCAAGGAAAAGATTCCGATGTGCTTTGTTACCGGAAAATACAAAACAACAGAAGGTCAAAACGGTGTACTGTTTACAGTTTTTGAATGCAAAATTGATGATGGCTCAAAAATTAATAAACTCGATTCAGGAAAGCTTAACCAAAATGAAGTTTCAAAATGGATAACTGAAAAGTTAAGTGAACAAATCATCAAGGCTGGGAAAAGGTCATTTAATGCTGTAGATGAAAAGAAACAGCTTGCCTTCCTTGAGAAACAGGCAGATTTCCTACAGAGAATCGGTTTAAATGATAAAGCTGCAAATTACAGGGAGGCAATGCTTCTTATCAATCCGGGAAATATTGAGCAACGACTTAAGGTTATGAAGAATTACTACGGTTACACTGAGATCTATTACGGAGGATTCCTTCCAGCAGAAATACGTGAGTTAATGAAGAAAAATGATTACAGTCACCCGATGATACATAAAGTTATACAGAAACAACTCGATGCTTTCAGGGTCTCTCTCTCTCACTTTGAATACCTTATCAGAAACCGAAAAATTAATATGGAGACCGCATTAAAAGTATTGGACCGCTACTTTGATGTTCGAGACAGTTTCCATGCAGATAGTCACTTTAACACATCAGAAAATGGAAAAGAAGAGTACTGGCTGGGTTCTACGTCTAAATACCTTTTAGATGCGTATGATGCCAAAAGAGTTTTTCTTGAAAATAATTATCAGCAATTATGTGATTTGAAAATTAGTGACAGAGGTTACTCCCGAGAGCAGTACCGTTATATGATACGGGAAAAGCTTATTAAAGAGATTCTCTCTGGCTGGAAATATTTCTATCTTCATAGTGATTTTGTTAATAATATAAATTATCTTTTTAAAAAATATCTTGATACAAAAACGATCCCTTCATACTATCTAGCTGATTTCTTCGGAAGACTCTATATGGGAAAGGTCAGTGAATCTTCAAGTCCATATTTTTTATCGGAAAAAGAGTGGAATAACCTTATCGAAGATCTGAAAAATTCTGATTCTCTTCTTTTAACGCTTTACGGTCGCTTTCATGAAATATCAGTTACCGGCTGGAGCGGAGAGAAACTCAGTGATAAAAAGGCGGCAGAATATATTGACAAAATGACAACCTTTCTTGACGATTTCAAAAAACTTAAATATGTGAACAGTGAAGAATCAAAACTTTTTGTCAATGGATGCGGCACTGCACCAGCATGGGATATGTATAGAAACGTGGAAAGGACTTTAAAGAATTTCAAGGAGGAAACTGGACTGCTTGAACGTAAAGTGATAAAACGTAGGTTTCCACCGAAGCTTCCCGAAAAAATTGCCCCGCTTTGCGAATTCGTGAAAATTGATATACCTGAACTAAAAGCTGTGAATATGCTTCGGTGCGGGAACAAAACAGATGTTTACTGGCATTTTGATGACCTATATATCATGCGCAGCAAAGGGGAAGTAAAGCATATTCAAATGGCCGAGAATATTAACGACCTAATCTGGGACGGAAAATACCTATGGGCAAAAATGGATGACGGAATCCGGATCTTATCATTTGATGGAGAAAATCTGTCGTTATTGAAAAATAAAAATAAACTCATTCCTTTTAACAGGTCAATACAATTTCTTCCTGTTAAGCCGGGAGAAATCCTGGCAACTGCGTCAACTGGGGATAATTTTCGTTCTTGGATTGCCCGCATTAAGTACAATAAAACACCTGAGTTTGATATTGAAATCCTTCACGAAGCCACCTCGGCTTCTCTGAAACTTGATGATTTGTATGCAGGCTTTTGTCCCGGTTTGATAATTCCTCTAGAAAGAACAGACGGGGAAGTGATATCCATGATCGTTGAGAGAAAATGGGGAGATAAATATTCTCACTGCAAACCTCCACTCAAAGTAGATATGATCAGCAATAAGGTGAGTTTATTTCAAGACAAAAATCCTGTCAAATCAAAGGTGATATGGGATGATATAGGCTTGAGAAACGGAACCTTTTACATCGGACTTACATCCCCATACGGAATGAGCTGGGTTAACGGAAATCATTATTTCTCCCTAACAGGCTACACTTCTTCAGCATGTCACGATACCGTGATATTCGGTGATTACCTCTACTTTGTGACATATAAGGGGATGATAAGAGTTAGTTTGACCGATTTTTCAAAGAAACTCTTTCCGTTCAAGAAGCGTAATCTGCTGAAGCACATGACAGTATCCAGCCACTACGGATTGATTGCCTGGAATGATGATGGCCTTTATAGGGTGAAAATTGATGGTGATTTTCCGAATGGATTAAATAAAAACTCAAATTCTGTCCCTGTTTCAGATAGCTTTTTTATGAATGATTTTTATACGCATTTTCGGCGTCCTATGATCAGGCGTTTTTATAAGCTTAAAACCGAAGCAGAGAAGGTTCTTAATGAAAACCTGAAGGAAGATGATGAACTGAGAAAACTATGGAGAAAAGCCACGGTACAAATAAATGATGACGATGAGCGCATAGATGCCGTTCACCAGATTGCAAAACTGAAAAACAAGTATGTTCTCTTTGCACTTACCGCCCTTACAAACGACGATGATTTAAGAATTAGCGGAAATGCTATTTCCTATATTGGAGACTTGAATGATGAACGTGCTCTTCCTCTTCTGGAGGCACTGCTCTTTATCAAAAGCCGTTCCACATTTCAGGGTGATCTTGTTT
>JAUUYH010000080.1 GCA_030590505.1 Kiritimatiellota bacterium | reverse complement strand
TTTTTGCATACACGTTTCATCTCAGATGCGACTGCAGTTTTTGTTTCATCATCCAGAATAGAGGTAAATACTGTTGACTGAAAAACAATATCGAATGAGTTATCTGGCCACGGTAGCTCTGCAGCTGTACCGCACTTTATTTCAGCACCTATTATACGTTTTTCTGCTAATTTCGCACGTTTTTCATCAATTTCGATACCTGCGAGATTCGCAACATTCAAGCCGAATGTTTGAAGTTCAGCAAGCCATTGGCCGTTGCCGCATCCAATCTCTAGCAGTTTAATGTCTGAAAGATTATAATCGGTGGACTCCCCTAATGAAGAGTCAAGGATTCTGCGAATTTCGCGTTGTCGCCTCTGGATCATAAAAAATGCAGAGCTATTCAGTGGTGAGTATATTTTATTCAAATCAAAAAACCTTTTTATGAAAACAGTTCGCCCAAAAACTCGGCTACCGGCTCTCCCTTGGAAGATGATATAATCTCCTGCAACTCTCCGTTATCAAACCATAGACCATGATTTCTGGGGCACTTATCTATCTCGACCGTTATCTGGGCTTCATCCGAAGAGAGAGGGATATCTACGAGGTGCATCCTTTTACCGCATACAGGACATAGTCGTTCGGTTTTTCTCGGAGCCTTAACTTTTTCAATCAACGCCCTCATCACTGGTGAATCACCACCAGAAGGACCTAACAAAAGTTGAAGCTCTCCTTCATCTAACCATATACCGGAACATTCATCACAATAATCGATTTCAACATTATCGTATTCCAGAATCAGCATTTCATCATTACAGTCAGGACACAACATATCAAACTCCTTTTGAGTTTTGAAGGTTAACCTTGAAATATCTTTCACCAAAAAGAGAAATATTATAAAATCTCTCTTTCTGCTTCTTGCCTAAATCGTACAATCTATCTCTATCTTAAAATAACTATACCACAGAAACGAATTGTTTCCAATCAGATTCAATTTTTATAATTTTAGTAAGACATAACACATGAGAAAATATATAAGAGATGCGGAGAGGTCATTACCAGTTGTAACAAATGGCCCAGAAGCCAATGCAGGATCGATTTTAAATTTATGCAAAATTATGGGCATAAGGGTCCCGGTCAATGCGGCAAAGGTCATTGCTGAACACATTGAAACCCCGACAATCGCAGCAAGTTTAATGGGATCAAAACTCAGTTCTGTTGAAAAATAATGCAGATTAAACCATACCATAATTCCTGCGAGGGTACCACAGACGCATCCCATAAGGATACCGACAGACACCTCTTTTATAGAAATTTTAAAGAGCTGTTCGAATTCGATCTCACCAAGGGCAATTCCCCGAACTGTAATTGCGGAAGCCTGCATACCGGTATTTCCGCCCATTGCCATAATCACTGGAACAAACGCCGCCAGCCCTTCAATCTGCGTCAGCCCTATCATTTTCTGTATAATTATACTTATCAGAATACCAGCAAACATTGTAATAAAAAGCCATGGGAGGCGAAGAGCGGCAACCCTTACAGGTGAATCCTCATTGGTCTCCATATCTGGAGCCCCCGCCATGTGGGCAATATCCTCAACAGCCTCCTCCTCCATGACCTCCATAATATCATCTGCCGTAATACGTCCGACCAGCGTACCGTCTTCATCAATTACTGGCATAACAAAGAGGTCATATTTTACGAATTTATTGGCAATGCTCTCCTGATCCTCATCTATACGCGCAAACACAGAAACTTCATCAACAACATCTCCTATTTTGCTATTTCTTGACTTGGAGAGCAGTTCGGAAATATTTATTCCACCCAGTAGTTGCATATTATGATCAACGGCAAAGATCATTGAGATAGGGTCATTATACTCTTCATTGGCAATTGCCATTATAGCTTCCTGAACCGTAGCATCTGCTTTTACTGCACACAATTCAGGAGTCATCAAGTCTCCGGCAGAGTCCTCTTCGTAACCTAGTAGTTTGTTCAATTCAATTCGGTCTTCATCTGAAAGTTTCGCAAGAATTTCAGGATGTTTACCTTCATCAATTTCACGAAAGATATCAGCTCTATCATCGGGAGCCATTTCGGTCAGAATTTCAGCAATTTCACCTGAATCAAAAAGATCAATCACCTCTTCAGCATCCGCCTCCTCCATCTCTGCAATAATTTCTGAAGCCTGTCCCGCGGTAATGAAAGAAAGAAACTGCTTCTGAATTTCAGGTTCAGTATGCTCAAGAACATCAGCTACATCTGCTGGATCCATAGATAAAAAATCATCCTTGAATTCAGAATATTCTCTGTGTTCAAGAAGACGTTTAAACTCTTCAATTATATTTATTTTAGGCATTCTCAATCACCGTTCCTTAAAATCGCCCCCTATTGCCCATCGCATCTGGAGTATCACGATACTATATCATAAGCTATAATTGAAGTCAAAGTGCTCTCAAAAAAAAGAGTAAAACTTTAATAGAGACAATAATAAAGAATATCAGGTTGTAGAAATCAAAAGATTCTATATATTAGAATCCAGTTTTAAAGATGAAAAGGTTTTATTATAATTTAACGGTTACTCTATGATTGAACAATATGAATGCCCATCATGCGAGAAAAGCATTGATTTAGACGACTCTCGGTGCGAAGATTTTGTCGCCTGCCCACACTGTGGGAATCAATTCAAATCTCCAAATATCCCAACGTACCCTAAAGGCACGGTTATCGGCGATTATATCATCGAAAAACGTCTTGGAGTCGGTGGTATGGGTGAGGTATATCTTGCGGAACAAAAATCAATGATGAGACCTGTTGCTCTAAAAGTTCTCCACCCTGACTTGCTTGAAGACAGCTCCTATCTGGAACGTTTTTATCGCGAAGTTCGCACACTTGCTCAAATACAACACCCGAATATTGTTAATGCAATAGAGACCGGATACGATGATCAAATCTGCTATTTTTCGATGTCATATATAAAAGGAAACGACCTAAAGCATTCCCTAGATACAGCAGGGGCAATGAGTGAAATTGATGCTCTCCATGTAATCCTAAATATTGCCGATGCCCTGAAGTATGTATGGGAGAGGCATAATCTTATTCATCGCGATATTAAACCAGCAAACATTATTTTGACAGATGAGCGTGAGGTAAAGTTAATGGATCTGGGGATATCCAAAATAGTAACTGATGACAAATCGGGCGACCTCACAATTGCTGGAATGATGGTAGGCTCTCCATACTACATAAGCCCCGAACAAGCAAGGGCGGAAAAAGATATAGACTGGCGGGCGGATATGTACTCACTCGGAGCATCTTTCTACCACATGATTATTGGAGAGTTGCCCTTTAATGCAAAAAATGCATTGGGAATAATCTCCGCTCATCTATCAACACCGATTCCTGATCCACGAGATAAAAATGCTCAAGTAACGGACAAAAGTGCAAATATCATTGGGCAGATGATGCAGAAAAACAAAAATGACAGGTTTCAATCCTGGGATGATGCAATAAAAGCCATTAAGGATGCTATTGATGGCCTCTCTGGACACGGAGCGGAAACAACAATTCTAACAGCCTTGCCTAAAACTGCCTTAAAAAAAGAGAAAAAACCTCCCCTAAAGAAACTGATTTCAAAAGCTGATGCAATTGAGACAGTCAAAAAGAGTGTCCATAAAACATTAATAGGAAATCTCTATATAAGATTCATCATTTTGGTTGTACTGCTATTTTTGACATTTCTATCTTTTTTAAAAGTTGTAAAAGATAGTATC
Organism: Kiritimatiellota bacterium; assembly: GCA_030590505.1. Taxonomy (GTDB): domain Bacteria; phylum Verrucomicrobiota; class Lentisphaeria; order Victivallales; family JAADHT01; genus JAUUYH01. Next base: position 7,149 of record JAUUYH010000080.1, on the reverse strand, counting down.
CATGAACGAAAAACCAAAGAGGTGCAGATTAAAATTAAAAATTACAAGGAAGAGAAGCCTAAATTGGCAACCACAAAAGATGGACGAAACGAGCTATATAAGAAATTAACAACCATACAAAATTCAGGTATTGAACAAGCATCTGCATGGGCAAATAATGAGTTAAAGACTCTTCAGAAAAATGCATTCTCGAAAAAGCAACAGAGACAGAAGAGTGACGTACAGAAAGCTCTAGACCATCTAAAAGCACGATCTTACGCTCTGGAAAAAAAGGGGAAGGTCAATAGGGCACTGCTAATTTGGCGAACATACAAAACAAGTGGTGCATTCGCAAAGGAATTACAAAATGAGATACAAAAAGCTATCGATTATTTAACGAATCAGAAACGCAACAAAAAGCAAAATATAATCGAGTAGATGATTGATAATACGGAGTATACGACTGTGGCAATTTATGAAGAGAAACAACCATTAACGGGGAAAAGCATTATTTTGCTAATATTCGCCTTTGCCGCTATCTATTCTCCTCTGCAACTTGGCGATTGGGAGCTACGTTGGCGGGAAGATCGACACGCAACTATAGCATATGAAATTGATCTTGCACGTCCCTACACCATCGCACATGGTGAACAGATCCCTATGGCTGCACCTATTTTCCCATGGCTGACATCCCTGCTTCACCGTACGGGGCTCTCCTTTGCATTCTGCATGAGATTAATATCAATTGCATCTCTGGCTGGCTTGATCATCCTCGCCTGGGTGGCGGGAAAAAGAGCAAAAGATCTCCAAACTGCCGTTGTCGCTGCCGCGATGCTCTGCTCCTCTATTGTCATCATGGAAAAAGCAACGGATGGCTATCCGAACCTTACTGGCCTTCTTTTTCTCTTCTCAGCATGGCTCTCATGGTTCACATTCGGGGTTGCTAGAGGCAAATGGAACAGTGCCTGGATAATATCTTTTTTCTTCTGTGGCATGACATTCTACACAATAAGTTGGTTTGGAATCATACTTTTTATTGTTCCTCTGATTTTCATGAGACGACCGATGACAATATGGCCCAAATTGGCAAAACCTGGTTTTTTTATTGGGCTATTACTATTAATATTATTAATATCGATATGGGTTATCCCACGACTGATACTCGCTGAGCAAATTCCATTTAAGAAAATAGATTTAAGTATTGATACACCTATGGAGTATTTAAGCCATCTTATTAAATTCCCATTTGCAATATGTTCTAGATATTTCCCGTGGATATTCCTTGCATGGCCCGCATTCTGTGTTGCATACTTCCCCCTAGATAAAAATCCTATTTTCAGCAGATTTCTCAGAACAATCGTAATCTCAATTTTCTTTCTATTATGGCTCTCACCATCAACCGATACAAGAAATTATATATATATCGCTCCACCCCTTGCGATATTGTGCGGTATGAACTACTGGCTTCTGGTACGGCGACATGGTTATGCTTTGCATTTAATTTTTCGCTATTTCCTCTATTCTATAATGCTTTTGGCTACAGGAATAATCCTCTTTTATGTTCTTCCAGAAGCATTCCTGCTACAAATCCCATACCTTGAAAAACATGAAATAACCTTCCGAGCCGGCAATACACTCCTTGGTATCCTACAGGCAACTTTAGCTCTGCTTATAACCTTGGTAATTGCACGCGTCCCAGCTAAAAAAATATCTGTATATACTCATCTTCTACTTATATGCATCACAGGATCAATATGTTTCTGGGCGGTCCACATCCCATACCGCAAACAATTAACCCCAAAAACAGACCTCGGAATTGAATTAAAAAATGCCCTAAAAACTGACTTAAAGCTATCAAAGGATCAAGAACTTCCAGCAGACCTTACAGTCTTTGAAGGCCCCGACATCACAGGATTAGATGCCTCATATATCTATATGGAAGCAAAAGTGAAAAAGTTACATAAACTAAGTAACTTACCTGAAAATATCTCAACAATATATATAATCACAGCACAATTTCCTGCATTCGCAAAACGAAAATGGAATTATGTTATCCCAAAAGAAAACCCGCTTATGTACAAACAAAAGGTTTTATATCTTCTTAAAGGTGTAAAGATTAAAGAGAGGGACAAAAATGGAACACCTGTCAACTCTATCAAATAATAAACTTGAAAAATGGTTAAATGAACATAATTCTCAGGCATATCGCAGAAAACAGATCTTTTCATGGATATTTGAACGCTGGCTCCAGTCTCCTTTGGAGATGCAAAACATACCTAAAGAGTTACGTGAAGAACTTAATTCATCATTTGCATCTTCAACCTCTAAAATTACAGACGATCATTCTACGGATGATATGACGGATAAAATACTAATTGAGCTTGCCGATGGCGAATCAATTGAAAATGTCATAATAAGAACCGAAGATAGAACAACTTTCTGCCTAAGCTCCCAGATCGGCTGTGCTGTCCAGTGCCATTTCTGTGCAAGTGGTCTCGATGGACTAATCCGAAACCTTACGGCAGAGGAGATAATCGAACATCTTCTTATATGTTGTCGTAAAGCGAATTCAAGACCCGACAATATTGTATTTATGGGTATAGGTGAACCGTTAATGAATATTGAAAACCTGATTCAAGCTCTTGATATCATCTCCTCGCCAGAAAGGTTTGCTTTTTCTCCAAGACGCATCACAATATCAACCAGTGGCTGGGTACCTGGCATTATAAAACTTGCGAATATCGCAAAACCATACAACCTAGCACTATCCCTACACGGTACGGATGATACAATTCGAGCACAACTCATTCCTGAAAAATGCAGATACCCACTATCGAAAATACTTGAGGCATGTTGCGAATATCGCAATAAAACACGACGTATGATAACATTCGAGTACACTCTCCTCAAGGGTGTAAATGACTCATACGAACAGGCCCAAAAACTTGCGCAATTAGCAAGAAAGCAACATGCAAAAGTCAACCTTATCCCATTTAATACCGTTGCTGAAACAAAATTTATACGACCAGATGATCACCATATATTATCATTCCTAAAAATACTTACAGATAATGGCATACAGGCAACTTGCAGACTTAAAAAAGGCAATAACATAAATGCTGCATGCGGACAACTGCGAAGATCGCAGAAAAATCAGAAACAGAAACAGGAGCAGAAGTAATGATTAAACTTGAATTCTATGTCCCAGAAGAGTCTGCTCAAACGGTAAAAAATGCTCTCTTCAATGCTGGTGCTGGAAAAATAGGCAACTATGAAAAATGCTCATGGGAGACAAAAGGCACAGGGCAATTTCAACCAATGCCAAATAGCAATCCCACAATTGGCGAGATTAACAAATTAACAAAAATTCCTGAATTAAAAGTTGAGATGGTCTGTAAAGATGAGATAATCAAGGATGTAATACAAGCTCTAATAAAAGCGCATCCATACGAAACACCCGCTTATTGGGTTCAAGAGGTTAAAGTATTCTAAATATTGCAGAAGCGTCTCGTTTGTGAAAAGTGCAACAACAGTAAAGAGGCGGGCAAACCTCACAAAGTCACATATACCGCTAGCGGTAGATACCTTGTATTTCTTTTGCTAGCTAATTAAGTTTAAAGGAAATGTTAAGATTTCATCCGTGAAAAGTATAAAAAACAGTGAAGTAAAACAACACCTCGATGAGATAAAGAATAAAGGATAACTATGAAAAATATTTTGATTACAGCGGGTCCAACGCGTGAGAGGATTGACCCAGTAAGATTTATCTCAAACCGTTCTTCCGGAAAAATGGGCTACGCTCTTGCGAAAATCGCACAAAAAGCTGATTTCAATGTTACCTTAATCAGTGGCCCTGTCGCAATCCCTCCCCCTGAAGGTGTAACATTAGTAAAAGTCGAGTCTGCAACAGAGATGGAATGCGAAGTTCGCAATTTTGCGAAGTTCGCAGATATTATCATTATGGCAGCGGCAATTGCCGATTATCGTCCAAAATTCATAACCAACTCAAAAATAAAAAAAACTGATGGAAATATGATGCTTGAGCTTGAACGCACAACAGACATTCTTGGAGAGTTGCGAAGTTCGCAAACAGAAGTAAAACTCAAAGACGAGTTAATCCTCGTCGGTTTTGCCGCCGAAACCGAGGATCTTATAAAAAATGCAAAGGATAAACTTAACAAAAAGCATCTCGACTGGATTGTCGCAAACGATATCAGCCGTACAGATGCAGGTTTCCAGTCAGACCACAACGAAGTAACTATGATCTCAAAAAAAGGAGATTTAATCGAAATCCCCCTACAGAGTAAAGAAAAAATTGCAGAAATAATTCTAAATTATATTATTCAAAAGGAGGGAGAGGAATAAAACTAGACCAAAGAGCGATTGTGCATTTTTCCTTGGAGGCATCCCAACCTCTGTCACGCAGAAAAGAAAATGAATTACGACAATTCACCACTCTAAGTTTTACTTAATCTTGTATTCATATAATTTCATGGGTTGGATTTTATGTTTTTCATGTCATATTAAGATTGTACTTAAAGGATATTTTAATAAATTTTTTAAATGCACTCATAACATTTCAAAATAATGTAAAAATAAACTCTTTGGAAATAGTTGATCCTTACAATATCCCAATGCTTAAGGGGATGAAAGATACTTTTGTTGATGTAAAAGCAACCTTGGATAATCACACTACGGTTATTATTGAGATGCAAGTATTAAATGTTGAAGCCTTTGAGAAAAGGGTTTTATATAATGCTGGTACGATGAATATGATCCCAGATAATATGAATTCTGAAATAGAGCAAGCCTTTAATATTATCAATGAAGCTGGATTAAGCGAAGAAGAGCTAGAAGCCCAACATAAAAGACATGACTTTATTTGGCTACAAAAAGCAAGCATACAAAAAGCGACAAAAGATGGTTTATCTTTAGGAATCAAACAAGGTCGTGAGCAAGGTCGCGAGGAAGGTCGCAAACAAGGTCGTGAGGAAGGTCGTGAGCAAGGTATCGAGCAAATGATAGTAGAAATGAAATCAAATGAGATTCCAATTGCTACAATTGCGAAAATAACAAAATTAACTGAAAAAGAAATTCGGGAAGTATAATTAATTGCTGTAGTGCACTTTATTAGCCCACTCTCATTCCCTCCCGGGGGGCTTTAGGATACTGGGAGAATTTCTGCTTCGTACGTTCTCGATCAATTTTTCCTTTTATAATCCTGCTTAACCATCCACTTTTCGAGCAGGCAGTATATGATGATAAAGAAGTATCGAGACCCCATTTCTTTCAGTTTAAGCTTTGAAATTCCTGTTTGACGATTATGCCAGCTAATTGGAATAATTTTGTATTTATATCCTCTCACCACAGCCTTGAGTGGCAGTTCAACTGTCAGATTAAAGTGCGGAGCAAGAAAAGGACGACATCCGTCAATCACCTCACGCCTGTAGCATTTGAATGCATTTGTTGTATCATTAAGTCCGTGTTGAAAAAGTACCCTGACAAAGAGATTGACTAAACGGTTAAGGATTAATTTATGCTTAGGGTATCCCACAACCTTACCGCCCTTGATAAATCTAGCCCCAAAGACACACTCAGCTCCATCTTCAATGAGTGCAAAATATTCGAGAACATTATCTGGACTGTCACTTGCATCAGCCATAAAGATGGTCACAGCATCCCCCGTATAGACATCAAGCCCAGCACGAACAGCCATGCCAAAACCAGGCTCCTTCTTATTCTGAACTACAAGAATACGCTTACTCTTTTTTGCGAACTTCGCAACAAGTTCTTCAGTCGCATCAGAGCAATGATCTGCAACAACGATAATTTCGTAATCGAATTTGGAATCTGCTAATTTCGCAACAAGAACATCAAGTGTTGACTCTATACAGCCCTCTTCATTATGTGCCGGTATTACTATTGAAAATTTCATATCTTAATCTAATACAGAAACTTGCTGTGTCAACTGGGTTATACTCTTTTTCGTGCTTGCACCCTTTTTATAGAACCTAGATTGTACAAAGATAAGTTAGTGAGTTGCGTAAGTGCCTTGCTTCTCAATCAATTTGCTGGAAAGATTAGAAAAGTTACTTTTGCTTTATCGGGGAACTCTTTTAATTTATTTACAGATAGGTGAGTTTTACCCGATGCAATGGTGTGATCTGATGGCTGGATAATTGCGGGCCCAACGCACCATGTAATGATCATTTCGCCTGTTAGGTCTGAAGTTAGGCGACCTTTTTCAGCATTGGATCCTACGAAGATCCAGTATTTATGCTTCCATAAAGAATTTGTACCATCATTAAACAAAAAATCCTCTACGGGCCTTGCAATTACCTTGTCAGCTCCTTCCGGGGTAAATGAAATTGATAATTTTAATCGTGCTCCCTGTTGAACTTTTTTATTATCAGAATTTCGAGATCCATTCATATATCCAGCTAGATAGAGAATTGTTTGAAGGTGGATCGGGCGGATATCACTTACAAAAATAGATTCATAAGCTCTATTTGCTTTAGTTTTACAGAGGAGAACTTCCACAGGCATATCCTCATGATATGTTATAGTTGCTGGAAACGAAATTATTTTTGTTTTTTTATCAAATAAAATTTCACCAAGTTGGATTTTAGAATCAGAAAGTTTTCTAAAAGGATGATCTTTCTCTATTGAGAGAAGAATCTTGCCAGCTTCAGAAAAACTTTCAGTTGATTTGAGTTTTTCACCTTCATTCTCCAATTCAACAGCTTTTTTTATAATCGTCCCTGCCTCCAGCCAACGTTTCGGAGCAAGTGAAATTGATATTGAATCCTTAAGGTGTGCCTGGAGCTTTAGTGCAATCTCTTTCGTTGTTGCTGATCGAATTTTCGATTGACCCGTTTTTTTCTCCGCCATACTTTGGTTAATCTGCATCACACCTATAATAAAACAGATGCTTACAAAAAATTTCAAATGCTTAAATAAATTCTGATATATATTCATAATGATAATATATTCATAATTATTGGTTAGTCAAATGAAAAAGTGAACGACGTCCCCTCCTTTCTCCTTCGAGTTTGGTGGAAAAAAAGGCAAAGAGTTGACTGATGGATGCTATTTTTTAGAGAGAATCTATAATTTATTTCAAAAAAAAGATGAAATTGATTTGCAAAAAACCCGCATGAGTATAAAATA
>JAUUYH010000126.1 GCA_030590505.1 Kiritimatiellota bacterium | reverse complement strand
TAATATTCCTTTTTTTGAATAATTTTTGTCAATTAAACAATGGAGGGTATTATTATGTTTGTCCAGTTAATACGGAATTCTATTTGGACTTTTTATTTTGCCTCTTAGTAAGAAAGAGTGAGGTCTGTAGGACAGGTTTCAACCCGTCACAATAAAGCGTTGCGGGAAAAACAGACGTTTATATAAAAAAACATTTAGCGATATGGTAAGTGATAAAAACGGTTTCGATCGTCTCCTACAGATAATATTTGCAGAACAATGATTACGATACGCTAGCTTATGAAAAATGCGGGTTAACCCATCTTAGGGGATTACTGCTTCTGCATAGCGAAAAATTCCATCAGCGATACCTTGTGCAATTTTCTGTTGATATGCAGAAGATCCGAGAAGATTTTCCTCTGTTTTATTTGAAAGGAAACCTGCTTCAATTAGTACTCCTGGGCATTTGATATTTTTTAGAACAAAAAATCTTGCGAACTTAACACCTCGGTCTTTGCCTTTTGTTCTTGATACAAGTGATTTTTGTACCTCGTATGCGAGTTTCGCATTTTCCTTATCATTGCGATTGCCGTTTTGTACTTTCTGTTCAGGTTTATTTGTCGATGATGATGCCTCTCCGGATGGTGTCAGGCAAAATGTTTCGATCCCGGTCACTGATTTAGTTCCAGCGGCATTACAGTGTATGGAAAGAAAAAGATCAGGTTTGAGCTTATTGCACAAATCAGTACGTTGACTCAAAGATGGAAATGTGTCGGTTGTACGAGTCATAAGGACTTTAAATCCTTTTGCTTGCAGGAGGGTTTTCAGGCGATTGGAGATCTGAAGAACGAGATTTTTCTCTTTAAACCGTGCACCGACAGCTCCGCTATCCCGCTTGCCGTGTCCGGGATCAATCATAATTGTCCTGATCCTTGCTTTTTTAAGTGCTGCTTTTCGAAGAATAGGGTCTATAAAAAGCAGAAAATCGTGTTCAGAGACTACAGGTTCATTACCTTTAAGAAAAGGAGCATTCATAAAGTTTACTTTAATTCCGTTGATTACTCCTGATCGTTTCTGATATTTAAAACGCAGTAATGAATATCGACTGCTAAGGTAGCAATCTTTGTTTCGAGGCACAAAGGACATTCCGTAGTACTTTGCAACGTCTCTGAGGTAAACATATTTCTTATTATATGCCTTAGTGAAGCGTATATATTGTGCATTCACAGTAGCCCCTGCAATCAACAAAAAAGCTGTAAGTAAAACAATTTTTTTCATATTGAATATAGGTATCCCTAAAGACATGTTTATTCACTCTTCCCTTTTTTGCAAAAAGGTTTATAGACATGCCCAAGCCACTGAAGAGCCATGTGATTTGAAAATTCAAGAGTATTGAGCCTAATACCATGAACAAGAACTGCGAGAATCGCAAGAAGGATATTCCCGATATGACCTGCAAAGATAACAATTACGGCTGGAATAACAAGCAGTGCAATAATTACAGTATTCTGACTTGCTCCGAGAATCATCAATCCCATATCATTAAAACTTTTCGCAATATAGTATGAAGATAGACCTACGGCAAAAAGCCTAATATATGAGAGAAGATCCACGAATGTACCTATCAGTCCGAACGGATAGTTAAAGATATCCCCAACATTCTTCCAGTTAACTGCACAAGATAAAGTAAAGATGAGCCCACCCACGTAGAGTACAATCAGCAGTGGTATAGGCCACGGTTGATCGGGATAGACAATCAGGTTCAATGCGGTAAAATAGTTACCAATAATCAGCATTGCCCAGCCAATTTCACCAATTGCTCTCTTACTATTTATATATAGAACCGCTTTCCAAAAGTGTGCAAACGAGAGATGTACTGCAGCGATAATAAAACAGATCTGCTGAATATGCTGATTTTTTGTCACTGGATCCGTAAGCCACTTTAGGCCGTGCATCCATTTAGGGAGATTCTCCGCTGGGATGGCGAAGAATGTACCGTTGGCAAAGCCCCAGATAATGGTTGTTATACTCATAAGAATAAAAAGATTTATTGGAAGTCTTGCCTGCTCATTATTTTTGAGCTTATATTTTGCGAAAAACGCAATTACGAGAAAAATACAACCATATCCAGCATCACCGACAATTATGCTAACAAAAATTGTAAAGAAGATAAGGAAGCATGCACTGATGTCCCACTCTCTGTAACCTGGTGCAATACCGATAAAATCAAAGATAGGCTTAGCGATATCAAGCCATTTCGGAGTTTTAATATATGTTGGCGGATTCTCATTATCTTCTGGATCTCTGATCAGGAGTCCCCAACCGTGCTCTTTTGCCGCACTTTGAAGTTTCTCCACATCTGGATCAGGGACATAGCCATCAATATATGCAACAACATCCGCCTCCCCCATACCGTCACGATTATGCAAAAACTCCAGTTTCTCCTGAAGTTGATCCCCGTGTGCAATAAGCTTTTTCTTCTGTTTTGCGAGTTTCGCAAATCTTTCATCTAATTCTGCGATTTTCGCAGTTGTTTCAGCGACTCTAGTTTCAGCCTCTTTCAGTGAAATATGGGAAGGAATATTATCAATTGGTAGGGTCTCAGTATCTAGATCATTTGAAGTTATTACAGCAAACCATATCTTTAATTTATTCTCCTGAACAATCTGAATAGTTACATCTGAACTGTTTTTCAGCTCGACAATTGGTGAATCCGGTTTATCAAAATCACTTTTATTCTCCGAGCAGAGATAAATGTTCATGCCCTTTCCACGAAGATCAGAGAGCAATTCATGTGAAAAGTCACCCCATGGCTGCAACTGTTCATGATCTAGGGTCAGTTTTTCCAGACTTTTCTTAAGCCTTGACTCTTCATCTGCGAATCCGAGGGTCTTTTTGCAGACCTCTTCTCCAGAAAAGTCGATAAATTCTGTATCGGGTTCTTCGGATGATTTTATAGAAGAGAGCAGTCCAGAAGCCTTCTGGAGATCTACAATCATTGTTTCAATATCCTTGCGATCAGTGGAGTCTTTAAGTTCAGTTGCATCAACATGAACAACACCAAGCTCACGAAGCTCATTTAGTGCCTCTCGCTTATATTCAAGCAGACAAAGGAGTGTCATTTTTTTCATTTTTACAATCATGCTGCCTTTTCTCCTTTTCTTGCTATTTTTTGCATCTTCTTTTTCGCAATTTTTGAACGTCCCACAGCAGCAGTCTGCTGATCACCAAGATAGATCTGAATTGTTCTAATATTCTCTTTACACTCAGGAATTTTCACCTTCTCAAATAGATTTACCCGCTGAGTAGTTGTACGCAATTCATTGGCAATAAGATCATATTGTTTCTGCATAATATCATGTTTAGCTTTAAGTGACAACACCTCTTTGATTTTTTCAATAGCATCATCAAGCCATGAATCCTTTTCAAAAAGGTCATAGTCCGCAATTTTGAAATCAAGTGCAACAAAGATCGGCACATCAACGCCTGCAATATTCTTGCGTTTAGTATCAATCTTACCTAATGTTATCGTCTGTTTGAGAAATTCAGTTGAGTCATCTTCACCAAAAAGAGCAATCCAGGAAGAGATATCCTTTTTCAATTGCTCCTCTTCCTCGAGAATCGCCTTCATCTCCTGACGACATCGCAACATCTCCATCTGCAACTGCTGTTTCTTTAACTGCAATGTAGGTAGAAAACGTGCATACTGCTTTAGGGCATCACGCTGACTCTTCAATTCACTTTTTGTTAATTTTATCTTTGCCATAATTATTATTTAATGATTTTTATGATTGAAATTATTTTATTATTTATACCGCAAACGGTAGATCTCTTGTCTTTCTTTTGCTAGCTAATTAAGTTTAAAGAAAATGTTAAGATTTCACCCGTGCAAAGTATAATATCCACGTTCAATCATTGAATCTTTTTATTTTTTATCCTTTGGCCAGAATTTTTCAAGCAGATCTGTTTTAATACCAGTTTCCATTTTATCAAAGTTGTCGGATAATATTTTCCACCCGAGATCCAGTGCCTCTTCTAGGGGAATATTAACAGATAGATCCATCATTTTACTTTCAAACTCTATTCCGTATGCTAATAGTTTATCATCCCATGCACTCATCTGAAATCCCATAGACTGCTTCTCAAGGGTCTCCTTAAAGTCTGCATAGAGGCGAATCATAGTATCCATAATTACACGATGGTCATCACGTGTTTTATCATTCACCTGCTGCTTCAAGCGACTAAGTGAACCGAACGGCTCAATTCGCCCATTTCGCAGATAAAACTGTCCCTCTGTGATGTATCCAGTATTATCAGGAATCGGATGTGTTAGATCATCACCTGGCATTGTTGTAACGGCAAGGATCGTAATTGAACCCGCTGAATCAAAGTCAACAGCCTTTTCGTAACGTGCTGCTAGTTTACTGTAGAGGTCACCAGGATAACCACGGTTCGACGGTATCTGCTCCATTGTTATTGCAATTTCTTTCAATGCATCAGCGTAATTTGACATATCAGTAAGGAGAACAAGAACCCGTTTATTTTCAAGAGCATACGCTTCCGCAACGGCAAGTGCCATATCAGGTACAAGAAGACACTCCACAACTGGATCAGATGCTGTATGCGTAAACATCACAGTACGAGAGAGAGCTCCCTGTTCATCAAGCGTATTACGGAAAAATAGATAATCATCGTGTTTCAAACCCATTCCACCAAGAACGATAACATCTACCTCAGCCTGCATTGCGATTCTCGCAAGAAGCTGATTATAAGGTTCACCAGCAACTGAGAATATAGGAAGTTTTTGTGATTCAACAAGTGAGTTGAATACATCGATCATCGGGATACCAGTTCTAATCATGTTACGTGGAATAATACGTTTTGCCGGATTAACTGAAGGCCCTGCAATATCAACGAGATCATAATCGATTGGCGCACGATTATCGCGCGGTAGTCCACCGCCAGTAAATAGACGTCCCAGCAGATTCTCGCTGGTTGAAACACGCATCGGATGCCCTAAAAAACGCACTTCATCACCTGTAGAGATGCCACGACTTCCTGCAAATACTTGCAAAGAGACAACCTCATCTTCAAGTCTAATAACCTGAGCGAGCGAGGTCCCTCTTGAACTTGTAACCTCGGCAAGGTCATTATATCCTACATTGTCGGCTTCAACTGTTATAACATTTCCTGCTATCTGTAATATTCTATGATAAACTTTCCGCATAATATATAAAACTCCTGTTAAAAATCACCAATTAAGCAACTACACATTTGCCGCTATTTTCTTATCAATTGTCTCTTCAAACGACTTAAACTCTGATGTATCCATCTCAACGTAATTCCAGTCGATAAAGAGTTGCCTAAACTCCTGGATCAGTCGCCTTGCCTCATCTTTATCTTTCTGCTTAAACTTCGTATTCAGAATCTTAATAACCTTGTCAAAAACATATACCTGACGCTCCTCCTCTGTAGAGCCGTCAACATTGTCAAATGTATTCTGCTGAAGATATACATAATCCAGAAACTCACTTTTCTGATAGATCATAAAGTCATCAATATGCGTTCCCTCTTCTCCGACAACCTTCATCATCTGATTAACTTCAGTTCCACGCCTGAGACAAGCTCTGGCGGTCTCAAGTTTTTCAGATTCAATAATGCTTGTATAGTGGCTCCAGCTATCGAGCGGATGAATTGCAGGAAAACGCCTTGCATTCGAACGTTCACGAGAGAGGCCGTGAAATGCTCCAACAACCTTCAGTGTTCCCTGTGTTACCGGTTCCTCAAAGTTACCACCTGCAGGACTTACTGTTCCACCGATTGTAACAGACCCCGTTCCTCCACCATTAAGTTCAACTATCCCCGCACGTTCATAAAAACCTGCAATAAGCGATTCCAGATATGCCGGAAATCCCTCTTCTCCAGGGATCTCTTCAAGTCGTCCTGACATCTCACGCATTGCCTGAGCCCAACGTGAAGTTGAGTCAGCCAGTAGCAGACAGTTCAGCCCCATCTGGCGATAATATTCAGCCAACGTAACTGCTGTATAAACAGAAGCCTCACGAGCGGCAACTGGCATTGAGCTTGTATTACATATAATTATAGATCTATCCATTAATGTTTTCCCAGTCCGCGGATCTTCAAGGTGCGGGAATTCACGCAGAATCTCGACAACCTCGCCTGCCCTTTCTCCACATGCTGCAACAATCACAATATCAGCCTCTGCGTACTGACTCAGTGCATGCTGTAGTACCGTTTTTCCAGCACCGAACGGCCCTGGCACACAGAATGTTCCACCAACAGCTACTGGAAAAAATGTATCAATAATTCTCTGCTGAGTGATAAGCGGTTTAGTTGGAAGCAATTTCTCTTTATAACAGGTTATAGGCACTTTAACGGGCCATAACTGTACCATTGAGATATCCTGAGTCTCGCCTTTATTATTTGCGACCTTCGCAACTGTATCACTAATTTTATAGTCACCCTTTTCAACAATTTCAGTAAGTTCCCACTGACCTTTCAGCGAAAATGGTACCATAATACGGTGCTCAAAAATTCCTTCAGGAACACTTCCTACTGTATCTCCAGCGGAAAGGTTATCTCCAACCTTTGCCGATGGTGTAAACTCCCACTTCTTTTCATAATCAAGTGCTGGCAGATAGAGTCCACGTTTAAGAAAAAATCCAGATTGTTCAGCCAATTCATTAAGTGGATTCTGCAAACCATCAAAGACCATAGTTAGAAGACCAGGTCCAAGTTCAACACTTAAAAGTTCATCGGTAAATTCAACATCATTTCCGACCTGAAGTCCAACAGTGTCTTCAAAAACCTGCAAATCCGCACGTTGCCCACGTACACGAATAACCTCACACTTAAGCCTCTCATCGCCCGCGATTGCATACGCCACTTCGTTCTGTGTAACGTATGTTTCAAATTCTACAGTCAGTAGATTACCATTAATCCCGACTATTTTTCCTTTATTACTATCAAGCATATCTATATATTCCTTTTCTGTCAAATTATTGACAATTTACTTCGTATATTTTCGACAAAATAATTTTCGACAAAATAATTATTTTATTATTTTAAGGACAATCTCCTGTTTATTAAAATTTATCCAGCATACTCTATTTAATTCAGTATGGTTAAATAACTTTCTTATGCTATTTTCATATCCTTTAATTGCTTTATTAATTCCGGAGATATGTAATATCGTACCATTATCAATTACCTGCATATTCTGATATCCGACAATTTGATCATCTAACCAAATTGCCACAGGCTTAATAATTTGTTCCTTACCTCCTAAAAAATGCACTAATGCTTCATTATATAATTTAAAATCAAGAAAAACACCCCAGAGAACTAACATCTCTTCAAAATTTTTCCTAACCGATTCTATGACGGCAGAATCTTCAAACCACTCATCAGAATTAATAAAGTAATCCTTTCTAACCAAAAAGTCAATATTAGTTGAGACAAATTTTGAATCAACCGAAGTTGGTCTAAAATTTATCAATTTTCCATAATTCAATCCCGACAACAGCAAATAATTT
>JAUUYH010000250.1 GCA_030590505.1 Kiritimatiellota bacterium | reverse complement strand
GGTTTAAATGTTTTTAGATCTTCTATTTTTGGGAAATAATCCAGCCTGAGATTATCCATGCGAACAGTACTTGCCTTTTCTGGATGCAGAGTTGGAGTAATCCCTTTTTCTGAAAAATCGATCTCCCCGAATTTCTTTTCCAGCTTTGTGCAATATTTTTCGTATGCAGTATTGAATGGATGATATCGGAAGGCAACATTGATACATCCACCAAGAATTGCAATGAGGATAAGGTGCCATAACATTCTGAAAATAGAATATTTTGCCAATTCTGGAAAAATAGCAGTTCCAGAGCAGATAGATATAAATGTATTTATAAAGCCGTTTTTTCTCATGAAGTCATCTCTTCTTTTTTATTTTTTTAAGCATTGGTTTTATCTTGTCCAACTCCTCTTCCTCTAGGATTTCAGGGAAAAGAATACCATTCAGATGATCACACTCATGCTGAAGGGCTCGGGCAAGAAAGCCTCCGCACTCAATATTTATTTTATTGCCGTCAAGCTGTTCCGCTGAAAGCATAACCTTCTCCGGCCTAACTACCTTTGCGTAGATCTCTGGGACGCTGAGACAACCCTCTTCGGCGGTGGATGTAACATTGGTTGTAGGCGTAAGCTCAGGATTTACCAGAACAAGCGGCATCTGAGGTAGTAGTAGGATCTCACCAGGAGTACGTTGTGCCATGTTTTCACTATTATACGGTATGCCGAGGATAATTAGAGATATGCTCTCACCTATCTGAGGTGCGGCAAGTCCCACTCCATCGGCTTCCTTCATCGTAGTAATCATTGTATCAGCCAAGGCTATGATTGAGTCATCTATATTCTCAATCCTCTTTGTCTGCTTATTCAGTACAGGATCTCCATAAATCTTGATCTCCAATACCTTCTTTTTCTTAAAAAAAATCATCATCTCTCTTTTTTTTGTTGTATATGCTTTCACGGATGAAATCTTAACATTTTCTTTAAACTTAATTAGCTAGCAAAAGAAATACAAGATCTCTACCGCTTGCGGTATCATCTGCGAATTTCGCAGACATAATAAACATACTATCACACTCCGAACCCGCAAGTCCTATTTCACAGAATTACTGAAATTCATGAAAAATTGCATTTTATCTCTTTTTATCATACCTCTTAGGTGGAATTTAGCAATCTTTCAGCTATTATTATAGTAGTAAATAAATTAAAAGTAACAAGGAGATTATTATGTTGTCGATAATGGGGCAAACTGTATATACCGGCGAAACTGTAAAAAAGAATGTCTATCTGAATTTTAATGGACAAAAAATAGATTCAATTTCAACAAAACCAAAAGGTGATGTTGTAGGCAAATATAAAGTCATTACACCATCATTTATTGATGCTCACTGCCATATCGGAATGTTCCGGGCAGGGGAACCACCAAATGAAGCCGATGTAAATGATCACATGGACTCTATTCTGCCACTTCTCGATGCACTCGACAGTGTACAGATGGATGATACAGCCTTTCAGGACAGCATTGAATATGGCGTTCTATACTCCTGTGTCGTGCCAGGGAGCGGAAATATAATTGGCGGTATGTCTGCAGTTATAAGGAATTATGGATACGATACAAATGAAGCATTTATCTCAAGAGCAGGCTTAAAGGCGGCATTCGGTTACAATCCAATGAGTCCATATTCACGTGAGAAAAAAGGAAGAAGAGCCAGTACAAGGATGGGATGTATTGCCATACTTAAATCTGAATTTTATAAAATTCAGAATGAGAAAAAAACGGAAAAGCTTTCACCTGAACAACGTATTCTGAAAGATGTTTTAGATAGAAAACTGACTCTTCGCGTGCATGTGCATAAATCTGACGATATTGCCGCGGTACTCAGACTTGTAGATGAATTTAACCTTAAAATTACCATAGAACACGCATGCAATGTTTACAGAAAAGAGACATTTGCGGAACTCGCAAAACGTAAAATTCCAGTAGTCTGCGGGCCGATTGAAGGAGTAGGTACAAAGGTGGAACTCAAAAATATGAACTGGCGGAATCTTAAAATTATGATCGATAGCGGAGTGAAATTCGGCGTAATGACCGATCATGATGTCAATCCACAATGTAACCTTTTTTATGTAACACGACACTTGATCAGAAGCGGCCTATCCAAAGAGCAGGCTATTGAAAGTATTACAAAAATAAATGCTGAAATTCTCGGAATCGATAATATTCTCGGCTCTCTTAAACGTAACAAATGGGCAAGTTTTACCTGTTGGAACGGGGATCCGTTCTCTATGCTCTCATTTCCAGAAAAGGTCTATGGTGAAGGAAAAGTTCTCTTTGAGGAAAAATGAAAAAATATTTTCTATACTAGCGACGGGTGAAATCTTAACATTTTTCTTAAACTTAATTAGCTAGCAAAAGAAAGACAAGATCTCTACCGCTTGCGGTATACCTGATGAGATAAAAAAACTGACTCTGTCGGAGATGCTTGATTTAACAAAAGGGAAGTCTATTGAGCCCTTTTTCGGCAAGTCCGATAGTGATTGCGTGCACTCCCTCTACTACTCTTGGAATGGTCGGAGATAGACGCCACCCAATTACCTTGTTTGCCCCTAAATTGCTCCTAGGGCTAGCATTGCGTAGAATGTATATTCGCAGTCTGGCAGAGTATCTCCCTGATTACCGAAAAAACCACCCGATGAGTCCCAGTGATCTTCGATTAGAGCTAATGTTTCCGTTTTTAATTGATT
>JAUUYH010000153.1 GCA_030590505.1 Kiritimatiellota bacterium | reverse complement strand
ATTACTAAATTTTTGCGTATTGAAAATATATTAATCTTATTATTCATACTGTAACTTACTTACGCTTTCTTGACTCGTTCTACGTATGCACCAGTTCTGGTGTCAATTTTGATTATATCGCCTTCATTTAAAAATATTGGTACATCAAGTTGGTAGCCGTTATTGATTTTTGCAGGTTTTGATACGTTAGTTGCTGTATCGCCTCTTGCTCCTGGTTCCGTGTCTGTAATTGCTTTTTCGATAAATATGGGTAGAGTTACGTCAATCGGTAGGTCATTGAAAAATAAGATTTTACAAGAAGAGTCTTCTATTAAAAAATTTACCATATCGCCAATGGTTTGGCCAGAGAGCCTGTACTCTTCATAAGTTTCAGCATCACTGAAGACATAAAAATCACTATCAAAATATGAATAGAAAACTTCACGTTCTTCTAGGTTTGCTTTACCTATTTTCTCAACTGATCGATATGTCTTATCCATCGTGTTGCCGGTAATCATATTTTTTAGCTTGCAACGGTAGAGGGACTGACCCTTGCCAGGTTTACTGAAATCAAACTCTGCAACTAACCATGGCTCACCGTCAATCTCAATTTTTAATCCTTTTCTTAAATCTGAAGCACTGTACATTATCTCTCCTTATTCTTTTTCTTTTTTGCCGGATAGGTGTAAATCGTTTCATTCTCCTTAACCAGCTTTAATACCTCTCTAGCCACTTTTTCCACTTCGTGAGGATTGTTTTTTAAATTATAGACTTCCTGATGCAATCCAAGGCACTCATTCTTCTTATTTTGGAGCTCTTCCGATAGAGTTGAGACTTTTCCCTTCATGTCATGAAAATTATTCCATGCCTTTGCAAGCATAATAGATATTGCTAAGGTCGCAAGTATAAATAGTGCATACAGCAAAAAATGTAAGGTTTTTTTCATAAAAATCCTGAATCAGTCTCTCTTTTGTATGGTAAAAGATTGAACTTCTTTTGAAAATACAGTGTGAACATTGTATTTGTCGCTAATTTAACTTCAAGTGTTACTTCTTTTTATACTTGAAGTTGCATTAAAAATTCAATATTAGTCTCTACCTTTTTCATCTTACCTATTAATAACTCCATTGACTCTAAGGCGGGTACGCCGTTCATTACCTTGCGCAAACTCCATACTTTCTTAAGCTCATCTGGATGGAGTAGAAGTTCCTCTTTACGAGTTCCGCTCTTCTCTATATTGATCGATGGATATACGCGTTTGTCAGCAAGCTTTCTATCAAGATGAAGCTCCATATTTCCTGTTCCTTTGAACTCTTCAAAAATAACATCATCCATACGACTGCCTGTGTCAATAAGTGCTGTAGCTATAATTGTAAGACTGCCTGGGATATTTTCGATATTTCTTGCTGCACCGAAAAATCTTTTCGGTTTATGAAGAGCATTCGCATCAACTCCACCAGTAAGTATTTTTCCACTGTGCGGCTGGAGCGTGTTATACGCTCTTGCTAGGCGTGTAATACTGTCGAGGAGAATTACTACATCTTTTCCAAATTCCACTAGACGTTTAGCTTTTTCAATAACCATCTCCGCAACCTGGACATGCCTTTCAGGGGGTTCGTCAAATGTTGAACTTACAACTTCACCGTCAACGTTGTGATTCATATCTGTTACTTCTTCAGGTCGTTCATCAATAAGTAGAACGATAAGTACCACTTCAGGGTTGTTTTTAGTTATGCTGTGTGCAATTTTCTGTAGCAGTACGGTTTTTCCTGTTCTTGGTGGAGCAACAATAAGTCCGCGCTGTCCTTTTCCGATAGGTGTGATAAGATCTACAACTCTTGTTGACATCTCTTGCGGGTCATCTTCGAGGATCAAGCGATCTGTCGGGAAGTACGGCGTGAGACTCTTAAAGGGAATAATTTCTTTCTTTTTTTCCGGGGTACAATCATTGATAGATTCAACCTTTAGCATTGCAAAGAAACGCTCTTTCTCGCGTGGAGGTCTAATTTGACCAGCAATAAAATCTCCCGTTTTCAGTGAGAATCTACGAATTTGCGACGGACTTAAGTATATATCTTCCGGGCATGCCAGGTAGCTATAGCCAGATGATCTGAGGAATCCGAATCCATCAGAGAGGACTTCAAGATAACCACTACCATACATTAGCCCACTTTTTTCAGCATTACGTTTCAAGATTTCAAAAATAAGATCAGATTTTTCAAGAGCTCCGACTCCTTCAACCCCGATCTCTTTTCCCATAGCTGTAAGTTCTATCATATCTTGTTTCTGTAGTTCCGCAATATCAAGACTCGGTGCAGTTTTATCTTTTATCATATCATCACGTGATGATCCGTTATTATTATGCTTATTATTGTTTTTGTGTGTGTGTTTATCTTTTTTTCCTGACTCTTTTTTGCCTTCAGGTCGGACGTTTTTATTCTCATCCTTTGTTGTTTTTGCTTTTTTTCCCATTTTGGGGGTGCTCTTTATCTCTGAAGTTTGCCTAGGAGCGACTGCTGGAGCCACTGGTGGAGCCACTGGTGGAGCCACTGGTGGAGCCACTGGTGGAGCCACTGCTGGAGCTACTGGTGGAGCTACTTGAGGTTTTGTCGCCTTTGTTTTTCTTGTAGACGCAATCTTTTTTACTATAGCTGCTTTCTTTGCTTTAACTGCTTGTATCACTGCTGCAACCTTTGTTTTCTTTACAGTTTTCTTTACGACCTTCGTACTTTTTTTCTTTTCTGTTTTTTTATCTGTCATTTTATTATTCCTTTCTTAAATTCCACCAATGTGGGGGGGGCCCCTGTTCTTTTTTGGGGGATATAAAAATTATTTAGCCAAGCTTTGATTAAAAGCGAAGATACCTTGAGGGCTATGCCACGAGGTAATTAATTTTCTCTGTTCTATATTGTATCCGTAGATCAAGACTTCTCATTATTTATGTTGTTAGTTTATCTCCTATAACTTTGCACTGCTGTTTCAGGTGCTCAAGTGTATTATTATTAATGATTACATAATCTGCTCTCTCCATTTTTAATTCGGGCTTAAATTGCATCTTATCTCTTCGTTCTATATCACACTTAGACATGCCTCTTTTCAAAAGGCGCTTCATTCGTATCTCTTCTCTGCACCAAACCGATACAGTCTTATCAAAATAACTCTCCCAACCCGCCTCAAATAGTAGCGGTACATCAAAAATAGTATCTTTTTTGCCAGAATTGTTGTAAATCCTGAACCCTTCACTAAATACTGCTGGATGAAGCACTCCATTAAGCCATTCTAGCTCATCATTCTCAGTAAAGACAATTTTTCCCACTGATGCCCTGTCGATTGTCCCGTTAACAGATATTACTGCATCTCCCCACCTTTTATGCAATTGTTCAAAAAGTACAGAGCCTTTATTGCTATAGAGCTCATGGCATATTTTATCTGCGTCCAAAGTCATGTAACCACATTCTAAAAAAAAACTTAATGTTGCACTTTTTCCGCAACCCATGCCGCCTGTCAATCCTATAAACATTGAATGCTCCACAGAATAAACATAATATATGGAAATATCTCACCCAACATGATGGATATTTATTAAAATGTGCCAATATCGCACACTATAGCAGAGATAATATCGGAAAAATTATCATTATTGTTTAAATTTCTGTTTGTAATTTGTTGTAGATTAGATTAATTGTTATGTCAGTATTTATTGAATTGTCACTTTTTCTCGTTCAGTTAGTAGCTTATAATAGTTTGAGAGATTTACAAATCATTTTTGGTTTTTTTTTGAAAAAAAATTACTTTGACTAGAGATATAAGGCTAAAAGCACCTAATATTAGAGTAAAAAATTAATAAAAAGGAGCGTTATGAATTCGAAAATTGAGAAAAGAGGCACATTTGCTTCAGGTAAATGGCTATGTTTAGAAAAAATTGAGTATGTCGATGCTTTCGGAAAAAGGCATACCTGGGAATCCGTTATGCGTATCAAAGGTACTGGAGCTGTCGCGGTTATCGCAACTATGCGTCAGTCGGATCGTATTATACTTATACGACAGTTTAGACCACCTGCAAATGGATATGTTATTGAATTCCCTGCTGGTTTGATTGACGAAGGTGAGACTTTTGAGGAGTGTGCTGTTCGCGAATTACGAGAAGAGACTGGATACCACTGCTCTGTTGTCAAAGTTCTCCCACCAATGTTCAGCTCTCCAGGCCTCTCTTGCGAGACCATAGCCTTTGTGTTAGCGGATGTTGATGAAGATAATCCTAAAAATCATACACTTATTACTGATTTTGATGAGAGTGAAGATATTGAAACCTTTACAGTAAAAGTAGAAGAGCTATCAAATTTTATAAATGAGCGTGAATCCGCAGGAGACCTACTAGATAGCAAAGTCGTAAGCTATGTCTTGGGAATCAGCAGCTCCTTGGGGGGATAAGGGGGAGATTTCCACTATTTTTTTTTGAAAAAAATCAGCAGTTGCTATCAGCGAGGCTTCTCCGAGCTGATCCCACGGGCTCGCTCGTCTCGCTGAAGATCAACTACGGGAATGTACAAGCTTGGAAAAAGTGCCTTGCCGCTAATGTAGCATAACCATCTCGGTTGTGAATTCGTTCGGAGGCCTCTCGCCTCAACACGAAGTATACTTTGCACGGATGGAATCTTAACATTTCCTTTAAACTTAATTAGCTAGCAAAAGAAAGACAAGATATCTACCGCTTGCGGTATAACAAAAGTGAATAAGAAAATCCAAGCTTAACTGTTACGAAACGCCGACCCCAACTCGGCCTTGAGCTTCCAATGCAATACAGAAAAATACCAAATATCTGCGAACTTCGCAAATTACGTGCCTGCCTGCTTTAAACCTAGTACAGTGTACAGCTTAAAATATCCTATAAGTCGCAGTTGGTTTTTGAATTTTTTAAAATGAAAAACAAATACGCATAACCTTAATTATGTGATTTTTTTTATCATGAAGAAAAAGTGAGAAACAACAAGGCTTGGTGCGACAGTTTAAGATTTACGCTGTACTAGATTGTACGATTTAGGTTGAAATCTATCTGCCTCTCTTTGATGAGTAATCTTTTTTTGTATAGATGGTTACTTTTCCTATACCTTTTTTGTATAAACCTATCTTTTTTGCTGCGCCGCTTGAGAGATCTAGGATTCGTCCCTCTACAAAAGGACCGCGATCGTTTATCTTTACATACACCGTCTTGCCATTTTCGCAATTTACCACTTTAGCCATTATTCCAAGTGGAAGAGTTTTGTGGGCAGCGGTATAGAATAGCGGTATGAATGTATCACCATTAGCTGTTTTGTTGAACCAGAATCCCTTGCTGTAGTATGATGAGATACCAGTCTGATACTTGTACCATGGTCCCCAATGAGATGGTGGATGGAAATAGAGAGTTAGTAGGAGAGCCGTAAGCGGGAACACGATACGTCTGAATATTTTTGAACCCTTCATCTTTTTATCACAACGTTTACTCAGTGAGATTGCTATGCGTCTCAGAGAAATTATAATTTTTGACCCTGCAAGATAACTTGCGAACTTCGCAATAGGTTCCAAAAATCGTAACTTAAATAAGGGTGCAATACATAGTATGATCATTTTGAACAATGATCCAGTAATTCGCAGAACTATTTTTATTGTATAGCTGACGATATGCCAAATCATCAGTAGAAAATTATCCAGATATTTCAAGACTTTCTTGCTCCTCGCCTACAGTTAATTAAATCCCACTAAGGTGGGGGGGCTTCTCTGATACTTGATTCGTAACCGCTTCTAATTTTTCACAGCCAACCAATGCTCGTAGGGTTGCCCAGCTACGCAACAAACTACAAAACATAAATCATCTGTTATTCTATATCCTGCCCCACAAAAATCAATAGAAAACGAATGTAAATATGAGTTTTTATCCCACCAAGGTGGGTTTTCTTCCCCGTCCCTTTGGGACGTTTCCATATAAAAAAATCCCTATTCACCTGTCCCCGAACGTAGTGACGGATTATTATCAATACGCAGATTAGTTGATGGTTGTTGGTCGTTCTCCAATTCACTCTTAATCTTTGTCTTAATCAAATGTCCTCTTTCTTATTCCTTGATTTCTCTTCAAGTACGTTAGCCATTCCTGCCTGACATAGCGTAAAAAAACAAGCATAAAAATATACCCTTCCAGAGCCTGTAAGGCTTATTTTTTTTTCTTAATGGAATTCCTGTTTTTGAGCTGTATATTCTATGCTCGTACAATTTTTCTGTTCATGCGGTTAAATCATTTGTGTGTTTATTAAAACCGT
>JAUUYH010000201.1 GCA_030590505.1 Kiritimatiellota bacterium | reverse complement strand
CTGGGAGTTTCTCTCTGTTGTTGCATAGCAGCACAATTGCTTGAACTGTTTTTCCCAGCCCCATCTCATCTGCTAATATCGCATTTAGATTATTTGAGAGCATTTTTGTAATCCACTCTACGCCCTCTTGCTGGTATAGGCGAAGTTCTCCCTTGAATAAGTTTTTTCGATTTTCTGGTGCTCTTTGGGGTTGTGGTTTTTTCTCTATTTCTGTATGAGGTGTACTTGTTGTTTGAGTCACCTGTGATTGTAATTCCTTGATTGGTATTGGTAGAAATTCTGTTAGCTTCTCAAATGCTTGTCCCCAGTAGAGGAGGGAGCTTTTTGGGATTTTAAGTCGGTCATTTTTCTCTTTAGGTATTTGGGTGAAGTCTGATGTTGCAAGAATAAACTCTCTTAATTTGTCAGAAATCTTCCCAATAATCTCCATATTGAAAAACAGGTAGCGTTTCTTCTTTTTTACAAGTTTAACTAACTCTTTCCAGGTTGCAGCATGGTGTGAGTAGGGAGAGGATATGGTATAAGATAGCTCTGCGGTATGACCTTGCTCTTCAATAATTGTACTTGAGAAAATTAGTTCAGGTATGCCTCTTTTTCCATTTATTATATCTGCGAAGTTCGCAGAGAAGAGTGTTTTTCGTGGCTCTTTGTACCATTGCGTAACTATTTTATCGATGAAAAGGCCAGCACTTTCTGGGTTTTTTAACGTAAAGGTTCCAGTCTCAGTGAGGTTTGAATGTTTGAATCCAAAGGATATTAGTTCTGATTCATAGTTGTGCTCCATTTTTCGATCGCGTTTCCATGCATATTTACCGCTGCCTGAACTGTTGGGCCCACCTGGGGCAAATACTTTATCACCGTAAGTAAATGAGAGGGATAGAATAAACTCACCGTCATTTGTAAATAATGCATCATAGAGTGGTACACATGTTTTTGTAGATAGCGAATTTCGCAGATTTGATTTTATAATCTTAACCCCGTTTTGTTCACAATTTGCTATAATTTTATCAGCCTCTTTTTTTGATGATTTCGCGACTTTCGCAAGCAGAAAACTACGCAGCCATATAAGATCAATATCACCGGGAATCCACCAGTAATCTAGATCTACACCAAGCCAACAACCGCTACGCCCTATAAGCATTCTGAAATTTTTGATAGGGATGATTTTTGAGTCTGCTATGATGGCAGGTTGAAGTTTATGTACATCTCCAGCTATTGTGTAGTTAAGGACAACCTCCGCCGAACTTCTACGTACATAGAAATTGACTGGAACAACTCGTGAGTACCCAGGCAAGCCCAACTGTTGTGATGCTGATTTTTTTGAGAATGGATTATTGAAATATGCACGTTCAAAATTCACAAGAGAGTGAAAAAATTCTGCAGCACTCTCTGCTTCTAACTGCATCTTAAACCCGTCTGGTTCGGCATTTAGTGATAAAAATCTGATGATCTGCCGTTCCTGAGATGAAAAAGAGGCGATCTGAAGTCCTGCACCCACCCCTTGTCCAAAATTTAATTGTCGCAAGTTGTTTATATTTCCAGCATACTCTTTTCTTCCCCAATAGAGTTTTACACTTATCAGGCACTTCTCCCATTTGCTCGGTGCATGCGGCGGTTCATTCTCAATCCATAATTTTAGGGTTGCAGCTCCGCCTGCCTCTGAGGATGATAGTTGCGTCAAGGATGATGCCTTAAGTCCACCATATCCAGTTTTAGGTATAACTTCTATGTTATTAAGATCGTTGCATTTTAGATAGTGCATTGATGCGGCAGTAATATGTACGCACCATTCTGATAAGTCACTACAACTGCATTTGGCTTTTTTATCATCACTTGGTAAAGAACATTTCACACTTTTTTTTCTATTATCCTCAAAAAGTGCATGTAAAACACCATCTTCTGGATATAAAAACAGCAAATTGCCACTTTTTAGAAGCTGTTCACCCTTCTTGCGGGTATCAGCGCTACTTCCAGACATCAGTTTTTTTAGTAATTGTGACGACATATTAACCTGTATTTATGCATTTTACGTAAACAAAAGTAGATAATATATATCTTCCCACATAAAATTCAATCGTAAAATCAGCTTTTAAGAATTTTGACAAAATGATTGACGACAAAATGATTTTTTAATACAGGGGAGGGAGTTATGGTGGTGGCGACAATGAACCTGTCCCCTTTTGTCCCCGTCTCCTTTTGTCCCCTCGGAGGCGTCTCGCCTCCATACGAAATAACAAAAGTGAATAAGCAAATCCAAGCTTAACAGTTACTGTTTTTGCAGGTGTGGGGTTACAGTATTGATTCTGCTATTGTATCCCATAGCAGTAGCCCTTGTTCTGTTAATTTTAGATCTGTTTTTGAATATAAAAGCAGGTCGTCATTTGCAAATTGATCGAGCTTTTTTTGCCAGTGATCAATGGAATAGCCTGTCCGTTCTGCGAATTTCGCAGAGTTCCAGCCCTGCGAAGTTCGCAAACCCATAATCAGAATCTCTGCAGCACGCTGTTCGGGTGAAATAATATCCAACTCAGGAGGTGTGGAATTTAGCCATGATTTAATGTCGTTCGGGTTTGTGTACCGTTTCGAACCATCGAATGAGGCAGCAGCGGGCCCGCATCCGAGGTAAGTATCACCATACCATATTTCAAGATTATGCCTGCACTCAAAACCTGGTAAAGCATAGTTTGACACCTCATAACGTTTTAAACCGTATTTTTTTAGAATTTTAGGTGATTTTTGCCACATTTTAGCTTCAAGTTCTGCGAGTTGTTCAGAGTTTTGCTGTTCAGAATATTGCCGGTAAAGTCGTGTCCCCTCTTCATAGGTTAGTGAGTACGCAGAGATATGTTTTACCCCTAGCTTTACGGCTTGCGATAACTCTTTACACCAATCATCAACGCTTTGTGAGGGAATCGCATAGATGAGATCGCATCCTACATTGACAACTCCGGCTTTTTTTATCATTTCAATTCCATCAAATATTGATTGAACGGTTCCCTTTCTACTGAGAATTTTGCGAAATTCGCAATTGAACGACTGTACTCCGATGGATACTCTATTTGCGAAGTTCGCAATAATTACCGCTTTTTCGCTGTTTATTGATTCCGGATTACATTCGATTGAGATCTCCGCATTATTAGAAATTGCGAAATTAGCAGATATAAGATTAAATAGTTTTGCGAGATTCGCAGCTGATAGAGAATTAGGTGTACCACCTCCGATAAAGATGGAGTCGAGTTCTGCGCAATTCGCAGAATTTACCCTAAATTCTTCCTCTAAGCGGCAGAAAAAGGCATCGATAAGTTCCTCTGATGCATCCACTTCAGAATAAAATGCACAATACGCACATTTTGATTGACAAAACGGGATATGAATATATAATCGATTAAACATTTTTTATTTTTACAATAATATCATGCTGTTTTTCTGCGAGTCTCGCAGCTTGAGAATGTATCTCTTCTGCAAGCGTACGTGGAGTTAAAACTGTCACATTACCACCTTCTCCTAATATCCATTTAATAAGAGTCAGTTTTATTGCTACAGGGATATGCAAAGTAATCCCCCCGTCATCTGACTCTTTTATATCATGCTCTGGGAACTGTTCTTTTACATAACAGGCGGAAATACCATTCACTTTTAGAGTGATGTTATGCACCTCTTCCAATTTAAATAAATTACCGTTGCTCACCTCTTTTACAATGCGTGAATCTGTCTCAAATATAGTCTCAAGAATTTTAGCTTTTTTGATACGCGGCAAAGCAAGTATCATATCTGGATATCCCCATTTCTCACAATCCCAATCGCCTTTTGCAATCATACGCCCCTTGATATACCAGCATCCGTCAAAAAGTGTCAAAACATGTGGTTCGATAGTGAAATTTTTCACCTCATTGTACCCGATTTTGCTGTAATCAACTTTCAATGTGTGATGCTGCTCCCAAGCTGTAAAAACAATCCCGAAAACTTCTGGATCAATATGACTCTTAATGCTTATCGTTGCGACGAGTGATTCTAGTGATACATCATCATCCATTCCCTTTTCATTATTCATCAACTGACGATCAATAGCTTTGCGAATTGATCCCCTTAGCGGTTCAGGCAAAATTGTTTCTGCGAGTCTTGCACCAAGTAGCGAGGCCTTCATCTCATCTGCTTCAAGCAGCGGACATTCCCATGTCCATTCGGGATTTGTAAGGAGATATCCTTTTTTTGCATAATCATATTTTATCGGTGCGTTGTATTCATCTCTAAGATAATCAACATCACG
>JAUUYH010000221.1 GCA_030590505.1 Kiritimatiellota bacterium | reverse complement strand
TTAGATTTTTGGAACAGTTCGCCTATCTGAGACTGATTTAACCACACCGTCTCATCTACAAAATGAGTCTCGACCTTCACTTTTCCATCTTCTGTCTGATAAAGCAGAAAAGAGGAGGAATTATTAATGCTAAGTGATGTGGCAGAAATGCCAAATCTTGCCTGTTGATTGGTTGCATCTGTTCTTTTATTTTTATCATTCATAATTCATTATTCCTAATTACTTAAACTACCAGTTCCTCTCAATAAAACTTGCCAACTTTATCATTCCCCTGGGAGAACGTAGCTCCTGCTGCGTTGCTTTCTTTCTTACTTGCATTTATTTCTTTTTTGCTTTTATTTTGCATTTTAAATCGCCTGAATAATCACGGAGCAGGAGCTCCGAGTTCCCAGTTTTTTTGCTCTCTATTTTTCGGTTGCGTTTCAATACTTCGGCACTGTTTTTAAGATCTTCAATATAGTTCTGGTCAGCTTTTGTTTGTGCTTCAATGCGACGTTTGTCAGCAAATTGATCATATTGCTTATTTGCAACTTCAAGAGCTTTATCTCGACTTACTGAACTGGTATTCCCGAGTACTTGTAATTCCACATCAGATATAAATTTATCCAGAAACAGTTCCCAATCCTCCATACGAATAGTCTGACGGCGTTGTGCACGAAACTCAGCCTGATCCAAGAACATGACAGTAATACGATTGAGAGTGTCAATCTCATCTTTCTCCAGATAGTTTTTAGCAGTTCCAATATCGGTTTTCAGCACTCTGGAACCTTTCCAGTTGGTCAGTCCCATATTCGGCAATGTTGAATTAGCTCGTTGTTTAACAATTTCCGCTGCAGTCGAGCCAGTTGAGGCATAGTGCATTTTATTCTGCATCGTGGCAAAAAAGAGTTGAGTCTCTTTTTCTCCTTCCTGATAATCACTGGCAAGAGCGAAAATATTACGAATCATCAGATAAACACGTGATTCACTTGCACGTATTTCCCTAATCCTCGCTAAAAGTTCATCAAAATAATCAACAACTCCAGCGGTTCCCTTGAGTCGCTCATCATCAATAGTGAATCCCTTCACAAGGTATTCAGATATCCTGTCAGTAGCCCATTTACGGAATTGAGCACCTCGTTTGGAACGAACGCGGAAACCAACGGCAATAATCATTTCCAAGTTGTAGTGATCAACAAGTCGTTTTACCTGACGAGAGCCTTCTGTTTGAACTATTAAGTATTTCTTAATAGTTGCCTCAGGGAGTAGTTCTTCCTCGTCGTAAATTGCTGAAATATGCTGATTTATATTGGGAACTGTAACGTCGTAAAGTTCAGCCATAAGCTTTTGGTTCAACCACGCAGTTTCACCTTCAAGTCTTACCTGTATCGGTTCGTGAATTCCCTTACCCTGATAAACTAACAATTCACCTTGAGGGCGTGTTTCTTCGTTACTCCCCATAACCCACCCCCTTTAAATTCGACTTAATTACCTCATCCAATTCCTGCGAAGTTCGCATTTGTTCGTAAAGAGTTTTGCTAAGTTCGCACATTTTTGTTTCAAAAGGGATACCGTCATCTTCGATCTCTTCAGCTCCGACATAACGGCCGGGAGTTAATACGAAATTATGTTTTTTTATCTCTTCAAAGGTGGCCGACTTGCAATAACCAGCGATGTCTTCATAAGCCCCTAAATCCCCTAAAGGGGACTTTTTTAGTTCTTGCCTGATCTTTTTTAAAACTTCATTATTGGTGAATCTCACGACTCGATAACCCTCTTTCTCAAGAATAGAAGTTCGTTGTTGGTCTTCTGCTATGTGTTTTTTATGAATTTCACCATCAACTTCAATTATTATTTTTTTTTCCAAGCAACACAGGTCTACGATAAATTTACTTCTGATATGTTGCTGTCTAAACTTTACACCCATTTTTTTATTCCTAAGTAGCTCCCATAACGCTTTTTCGGCATCAGTCGAATTCGCCCGCATATCTTTTGCTCTCTCACTAAGCGTTTCATACAAAGCCGGGTTTGATGAGTGTAAGGCAGAAGGTAATTTCACTCCCCCTTCAGGGGGCTGGGGGGCCTTCCAAGAGTGATAAGTATCTGCGATTTTCGCAATATCTTCTTTTGCCAGATCATCCTGCTTTGCGTTTTCTTTAAGATATGACCAACGCGACTCTTCTGGTAGATAAAAGACATTTTTCATGGTGTAGAATTCCACCATATCAATATAAAGTTCCTGCCCTTCGTCAATCAACTCCTGACGGCGATATTCAAACTTATCACTTGCAAATTTAAGGAAGATCAGACTCAGTACGACATGTTTGTATTCCGAAGATGAACCATTCCCTCTCAACTTATTTGCAGTATCCCATAAATGTTCTTCAAAACTATTCTGATTATTGTTCGTCGCTGCCTTTGCCATATAAAAAAACCCACTTTAAATGCTGAAATTATGAATGCAGAGATACTTCGCTTCCTCGCCCCACCTGACTCTTCCTCTTTTAGTTGCTATGAGCAAATCAAAGGATTAACCCAGAATTATTAGTATAAACTCTTATATGAGTAAATCAAGGGACAGGTTGATACTTCTTAAAATTCTCTGCTTGTTCGAAGATTTGCTAAGTTCGCACATTTTTGTTTCACTTTATACTGGGAGGACGTAGCTCCTGCTGCGTTGCCTTCTTTCTTGCTTGCTTTCTTTCGCTTTTTTATTGCTATCGACTTCGTTAATCACGGAGCTAGAGCTCCGTGCTCCCAGTGTTTCCTTTCCCCTTCTCTTGCATTTTATTCGCTTTTTAAATTACGGAGCAGGCGATTACTAGGTAAAAAATCATCCTCTTGGATGAAATTTTTTATGGACATTTAGGAGGCGTTTTTCATCTACGTGTGTGTAAATCTGTGTAGTGCTGATATCAGCGTGACCCAACATCTCCTGGATAATTCTCAGGTCTGCACCGTTTTCAAGGAGATGGCTTGCAAAAGAGTGTCGTAACGTATGCGGATGAATATTTTTTTCGATTCCGGCTAGTGCTGCTGCCTCTTTTACGATTGCCCAGATTCTTTCACGATTTAGCGGACGCCCCCTAATGGAGAGAAACATAATTGTTTCATTTTTACTTTTTAGCAATTTTGGGCGTATTTCAGCGAGATATCGTTGCATCAGAGATGCTGCTGTGCGTCCGATAGGGACGATACGTTCTCGATCCCCCTTCCCTGTCACACGCACTACATCCTGATCAGATAAAAAACCAGACAGTGTAAGATTTGCCGTTTCTGATACGCGAAGCCCACAAGCATACATAACCTCTAGGATTGTACGATTACGGAATGTAAGCGGGTCTTTTCCGGTAGCAGGAAAAACTTTCAGCATCTTATCGATTTCAACAGATGATAGAAAATCGGGCAGCAGTCTCCAGATTTTCGGGGAATCCATTACGTCGGTAATATCGTTATCAATCAATTTTTCCTGAAATAGATAGCGGAAAAGAACTTTTACCGACACTAGGCGTCTTGCAATTGATGACGACTCCATTCCACGAATTCTGCACTCACCCATAAACTTTACAATTGCATCTCTGTTGACATCGCTAAACGAAAATATATTATCTTCATTCAGAAATGTAACAAAATGCCTAAGATCACTGATATATGCAGAAACAGAGTTGGGGCTAAGCCCCTTCTCTATTGCAAGAAATCCTCTAAAATGTTCAAGTACTGTTAGCAAAATTTTATA
>JAUUYH010000257.1 GCA_030590505.1 Kiritimatiellota bacterium | reverse complement strand
GGGGTTAACTGTCTGGAATCCAGGCAGAGCTTTTTTACACTTATTTTTTACATCTGTAACCGTATCGCCAATTTTAGTATCAGTCGGAGATTTGATATTTGGAATAATATATCCCACAGAGCCAGCGGTCAATTCATCAATAGCTGACATATTTGGATCAAAGCAACCAACCTCTTTTACATCACTCTCGAGTCCGTTACTCATAAGGTGAATCTTTTTTCCGCGTGCAAGTGTGCCTGAAAATACTCTAACATAACTTACTACTCCGCGAAATGGATTAAATGTTGAATCAAAAATAAGTGCGGCAACACCATCTTCGCCTTCAAGTAGTTTCGGTGGTGGCACACGTTCAACGACAGCTTCAAGTGCCTCCTTAATTCCTGTTCCATCTTTTGCACTGACTAGCAACGCCTCTTCACGCGGGATTGCAAGTATCTCCTCCATCTGTTCGAAGCACATCTCCACATCCGATGCTGGAAGGTCAATTTTATTTATCAGCGGAATAATAAACAGTTTTTGATTCAATGCAAGCTTCACATTTGCAACAGTCTGTGCCTGTACACCCTGCGTAGCATCAATAATCAGCAATGCCCCTTCGCAAGCGGCAAGAGAACGACTCACTTCGTATGCAAAATCGACGTGTCCCGGTGTATCAATCAGGTTCAATTCATACTTTATGCCATCATCTGCCGTGT
This sequence comes from Kiritimatiellota bacterium, assembly GCA_030590505.1. Taxonomy (GTDB): domain Bacteria; phylum Verrucomicrobiota; class Lentisphaeria; order Victivallales; family JAADHT01; genus JAUUYH01. The sequence goes on along the minus strand of JAUUYH010000257.1, from coordinate 1,623 downwards.
AGTGCATACGTACCGGATGTGATTTGATGGTTATACCGCGTTCACGTTCTAGATCCATATCATCCAGTAACTGCTCCTGCAGGTCACGTTTTTCGACAGTTCCGGTCAGTTCAAGCATTCTATCGGCAAGGGTTGACTTCCCATGATCGATATGAGCTATTATTGAAAAATTTCTTATTAAATTTAGATTAGCCATATTATATATTTTTTATTTCAGGTATTTCGAGTATTTCTGCGAGTCGCTATAATAGTCCCATACGGCTAATTGTCAAATGGATTTACGCAGTCAGAGCGATGAAAAATGCCGAATATGCAAATTCTACATTTTACTATCGAGATTTTTACCTGTTTCGATATGCTTTAGTGTCGGTACAACACCTTCAAGAGCCTGTACATAGTCTATTTTTTGCAGTTTTGTGTTATCGGCTGCGGAATTCGCAAATTCTAGGAATTTTTCTATCGCATTTCTATCTTCATCCGATTTACGTTTAATTACTCCGATAGATTCAAATCGATCAAAATCAACCAGTTCATCTGAGACATAGAACTCTTCAAAATCCTTCTCTCCGGTTGTATCTGTCTTGAAAAAATAGCAGGGCCATTTTTTTTGTGTAATAAGCTCCTCTGTTCTTTTGCGGGCCTCCTCTTCTGAGTCGCAAATATAAGGCTCATACCCAAGAGAGTGAAGCAACTCTTCTGCAATCGCAGAAAATGTCTTCTCATCTTTCTCTGCTGCGAATTTAGGAAAAAACACATCACGGTTCTCGCCAGCAAATGCGGACATTACACAAAGCTCCCCAGCCTCCTGATGCGAGATGAAGTAGCGTCTGATATCATTTGGAGCAGCAAGCGGCTGTCTCTTCTCTATCCGTCTCAAAAATCCATACGGCAAACTGCCATCGGAAAATGCGACATTCGCAAATCTGGCTGTTGAAAACTCCTGTTCATCTGCACGATACATCAATGCCTGTTCCATTGCCATTTTTGTTGCCCCCATCAAGTTTGCGGGATTCGCAGCTTTATCAGATGAGACAGCAAAAACTTTTTTAAACTTATAGGGATTGTTGATCAGAAAATTATGCATATACATAACGTTGGTATTCAGCATACGAATAAGGCAGTAAACATCTTTTTCTGAGCGTACATGCTTAATTGCCGCTAGGTTAAAAAGGTAGTCAAATTGTTTATTTTCGGCAAAATAGCGAGCAAATTCTAGTGATCCCATGGCAATCGGCAGTGTTGCAAACTCTCTGGGCATTACTACATCCTGCGAAGATCGCAGATCCCGTACAAGTTCGACAAGGTTATTCTCACTAATATCAATAACAACAAGAGATGCTGGAGAAAAGCGGAGTAGTGTTTTCACCACAGATGAGCCGATTGAACCTGCGGCCCCCACAACGGCTATTCTGCTTCCTTTAACTGCTGCCCTGAGATCATTAAAATGCACGTCAATGTCATTTTTAAAACACGACTCATCACGCTCTGTTATTATTTTCTCATATATCGAATTCATTAAAATTTCCTTTTTAATATTTTGGATGTGCCTAGTTTTGCTTAAGGAGTTCAACCACTCTCTTTAACTCTTCATCTGTTAAGCTTACTGAACACGGAATATTCAAG
>JAUUYH010000037.1 GCA_030590505.1 Kiritimatiellota bacterium | reverse complement strand
TTTCAGTTCCCTATATTGCTGTTGTAATTGGAGAAGGCGGAAGTGGAGGAGCTCTAGGAATTGGTGTAGGCAATAGAATTATGCTTCTTGAAAATGCTTACTACTCAGTCATCACCCCTGAAGGTTGCGCAGCAATTCTCTGGAAAGACAGATCTTTTTCTGCGAAAGCCGCAGAATCCCTAAAATTGACAGGCAAGGATCTGAAAGAACTGAATATTATTGATACAATTATTGAAGAGCCTCTTGGCGGTGCCCATGAAGACCATGATGCTGCTGCGAAAATGCTAAAAAAAGCCCTAAAAAAAGAGCTTGCTGCCTTTAAGGGAATGACAAGTGAAGAGATCAAAAATGACAGATATGAAAAATACCGAAACATCGGTATCTTTACTGAATAATAGTTCCACTGATTCTAAAATTACATTAGATGGCATATCCATAAAACGTGCGTCGAAAAGTGATATTGACAGTATATTTAATCTTTTGCATCTATATGCCGAAAAAGGTTTGTTGCTTCCACCAAACAGAGCGGACTTGCATCAGCGTATAGATACCTTTATTATTGCTAAACTCGCAGATAAACTCATTGCATGCGCATCACTTCGTAATTTTGAAAACAACCTTTTTGAAATCAGGTCACTATCTGTAAGTGCAGAATGCGCAGGTAAACGAATTGGGTCCAAATTGGTAAACTACCTATTGAAAAATTTTAATATCCCCAGCGGCAGCAGAGTCTTTGCATTAACCTATCGTAGCAATTTTTTTCAACGACTCGGTTTCAAATGCGTATCAAAGGAGCTATTTCCTGAAAAAATATGGAACGACTGTGATATCTGCCCAAAAAAAGAACATTGTGATGAACAAGCTGTTATGCTGATAACCCCGCAAACTTAATTGTAAAGGAAAAATATGAACACAAAAATAGACAAAAATAAAACATGGGAACGAATGAGCAAAGAGGATATAAATAAGGTACCGATGCGTCAATATAGCGGCCCCATACATATTGTAAAAACAGAAGAAGAGCTTAATGCAGCAGTTTCCGTTCTTGAGAGAGAGAAAGTCATTGGTTTTGATACCGAGACAAGACCTGCCTTTAGAAAAGGCGAACACTACTCACCCGCACTCTTACAGCTTGGTGGAGAAACGGCCGTTTTTCTATTTCAGTTAAAAAAAATTGGCCTAACAGATTCATTGGTTAAAATTCTAACAAATCCTAATATAATAAAAACTGGCGTCTCTATCAAATATGATATTTCAGAACTGCGTTTAATTACCGATTTTGAACCAGGTGGATTTATTGAATTAGCAGATAGAGCCCAAGAGATAGGGATTCAAAATCTTGGATTACGAGGTATGGCGGCGGCTGTACTTGGGTTTAGAATATCAAAAGGTGCATCAACATCCAACTGGGAAAATGAAAAACTTACAGATGCTCAAATGCAATATGCAGCTACAGATGCGTGGGTTGGCAGAGAACTCTATCTTGCTCTATTTACCTAATTATCTGATTTACTTTTCATGCAAGCCCTTATTGCGCATCAATTCAATGGCATCATAGAGGTCATTCACGGTTCTAATATCGCGAAAAGTTTGTGCTGCTTCTGCTCTTATTTTAATACCAAAGGCCTGTTCGAGGGCAACAATTAAGTCAACTACATCCAGGCTATCAAGCTCAAGATCCGTAAATAGTGCTGCGTCTGGAACAAGTCTCTCTGCATCAATCTCAAACTCCTCTTCAAGCACTCTGTTTATTGTAGCTCTCAGATCTATTTTTTCACTCATTTTATACCTTCTGGATATTAAAATCCGCTAAGCAGAACTGCTATTTTATTTATATTAATTCGATAAGAATTAGTTGACACAACTACATTTATACTGTACATCATTCATATCACAAGCACGATTTATCGCCTCAATGCAACCTGCATTTTATAATTGGAACCCTTAAAGAAGGATATTGCGAATTCCGCAACATCTCTCGGTTCGTAAAATTTACAACTAAATATATCAATATATGCCGCATTGGTGGCATTTGCAAAATGCCCGGAAATAAGCGATGTCTCAATTAACTGAGTCATACTAAATCCGGAAACTCTTTCATCTTCGCCAAAATCAACAACGACACAATCATTGTAACGCTTCATATCGATACGCTCACATAACTCATAAACGAATTTCTTAACCATATCTGCATCTCTGATTAGGTCTGGATCACAATGATATATATCTACAGATGTAAGAAGACCCCATGCCTGACTTTGCTCAAATTTTTTCTTCCACGACAGAGTATGAATATGTGTGCGATCTTCGCATACGGGAACCATACGTTCAATTCCGTTATTCGAGACGATGCCGCGGTGCATATCTCCAGAAACAATTGTCTCCTCCGCACCTAAAGACAATTTAATTGATTCAATCGCCTTCTTTAAATCAATAGTTTCACTGCATGTAAAAAGGTCAACTGCCGCATAATCATGTTCGGGCCATGCATGAACTGCAAAATGCGACTCTGCAATAATAACGACTCCGCTCACGCCCTGAGGCTCAAAAACATGAAATGAGTAATCTAGGACTGTAGCACCGCTTGCCTTTGCAGCAAGAAGAAAGGCCTGTTTAACCTTCTCTGAATCCTCAATAATTCGTGGATTACAGTCATAAAATTCGACAGTCATGTGCCTGCCGAGTGCAAAATTAGTCTCTTTTTTCATCTTTTTATTTCTTTGTTGTGTTCTTAGAAGGTTTCTTTAGTGATTGAAGAAAACTCCCATAAACATTGCCCTGCTTTATTCTTTTATAGCGCATAGCAAACATAGTTTTCTGTTTTTCAAATTCTTCCTGAGTCGGAATATTTTTCTTTACAACATAAACAACAAAAGCACCGTTACTACTATCTTTTGCTGGAGATACTTCACCCTGCTGAGTTGCAAATGCTGTTTCCAAAGCCATTGCCTGTATATTACCCCCTCCTCTAAAATATCCAAGCATCTGAGCTGACCACTCTGGAAGTTTCTCGAACTTCAGCTTCAAATCTTTTGTAATTGTTTCAAACTTTTTATCTTTATCAAGCAGTTCTCCAATTTCAAGAGCTCTCATTCTTGCCTTTTCCCTAGCAAGAGAAAGTGATCGACTTGCCAGAAGATCCGCTTTAATTTTCTCTTTTGCATCAGCAAAATTCTGAGGTGCTGCATTTTTCTTCTCATCCAGAATAGCAACGATAAATCCCTTAGCCCCCTTTATAGGTTCAGAAACTGGATTATCAGCAAAAAGTCCTGCCATTACAGTGACAAGAGCTACTTCTTTCGCAAAACCTTTCGGGTCTTTGGTGTCAGCATAGAGCCACCCACTATCTTCAACCTTTAATTTTGCTACTGTTGCACTCTGATTAAAAATCTCCATACATTTATTTTTTGCTTTCTTCTGGTCTGTAACATCATAGAATACATCTGATGTAAGAATAGCAACTTCGTCCGCAAACTTCTGTGCTTTAGTCAAAGTTATCTCTTCAACCTTGATGTCTGACAACTTTTTCTGAATTTCAGCTTTAACACTATCGTAACTCTTAAATTTCTGTGGTTCAGGAATAGACACTTTTGTTTCACTCTTTAGCTTTATCTTATTCTCAACCTTATAACGATATTTATTATCTTCATAATATTTTTTCAAATCTTTCTCGGAAACCTGAGCAAGGGCCTCTTTTTGGCAGGAGTCAAAGCTGATAACAACGACTTTGCCCTTTGCGGCAGGATTAGTGTTGTAATTCCCTTTATTGCCCTCATAATAATTTTTCAAATCTTCATCTTTCAGGACAACGTCTTTCACAAATGTTGAAGCATCAAACTTCAGAATCTGTGCTTCAACACTCTGCATATCATTCAAATACGCCTCTTTCACCTCTGAATCTGGAACAATAACACTGTCAGATACAGATTTTCTAAGAGCCTGCACTTGAAGCATACGCAGAACAGCATCTTTAAGATCATCCTGAGTTAAATATGCAGGTTTTAGCTTTCCAGAAACATAGAGATCATACTTCTTTGTATCAAATTCTCCTGCAGTCTGAAATATCGGAACTGTTTTCAAATATTCACGAATCTCTTTTTCACCGACAGCAATGCCCATATCTTCTGCAGCATAGTTCTGAAGTAAATTTATAACAATATTCTGGGACTCAAGTGGCATACGCGCACTTGTAAGATCTATATTAGGATCCTGCAATGAAGCCATAATATACATTCTTGTAACTTCGGCCTGCTTATCACTTAACGTAACGGATCTATCCAAAATTGAGACTGTTGAAGAGTTGCCCTGACCTGAAAACAGATCAGCAATACTTCCTCGTCCAAAGTAAAACACAAATGTCACAATAATAATTGGTAAAATAACCAATCCAATAATTTTGCCATGCTTGGCAATATAACGATTCATTCCCGTAATAAGCATACTTTCAATTCCTATTTTGTTTTTTATTAATAATTTGAACGCGTAAGATACTTTAATTTATGCGAACATTCAAGCCGTAAAACTCTCTTATTGTATCGAAAGTTGGAATTTTTTCAATTTTATAACAAAAAAAAGGAAATACAAATTATTTTTTCACAATCCTTTTGAGTTTTTGCCTTGTATCTTTCAAAAATCTGATATATATTAGATTTAGTAAAAAACTATGGGGTATTTATGAAAATGAATAATTGTCAAGTAATAAAACTTGAAGAGCGCTTGGATTCAGCTAACGTAGTGGATTTCAAAAAAGAGGCAAGTAAAGTAATCAACTCAAAAACATCTGTGATCATTTTAGATTTTTCTGACACAAAATTTGTTGATAGTATGGGATTGGGGTCGCTTGTAAGCATACTCAAACAAACTGCACAAAAAGATAAATCCGTGATACTTTCTTCTCTCTCTCCACATGTGAGGCAGATTTTTGAGCTGACGAAGCTCTACCGCCTCTTTAATATATTTGAATCTCTTGAGAGTGCAAAAAAATCTATCTGTAGTGACCTGGATGTTCCAGAGTAGAATCAACAATGCTTCTTTAGGTTAAGTTAAGTTGTTGCGATTTTAAAAGATAAATTCATAGGCTATAAAAATGAAATCTGGTGAAGAGAGACACTTAGCAGTACCAAGTTCAGGGAAAAACATTCGAATTCTTGCTGAATTCGCAAGAGAGGCCCTATCTGCATCTTTCGATGATCACGAAATAACAGCCATCGAAGTTGCCGTGGTTGAAGCGGCCAACAATATATTAAAACACTCCTACTCACTCGAATCTGGATACCCAATTGAACTTACCATATATAATAACGGAAAAGAGATTGAATTTCTTTTTCAGGATCAAGGCCGGCCATTTAATCAGTCAGAACAGCAAACACTAGAATTAAACTGCGATGATATTCATAATATTCCTGAAAGTGGACGTGGTATTTTTATTATGAAGGAAATTATGGATTCAGTTGAATACATTCGTATAAATGATATTAACCAACTTCTGCTAAAAAAATCACTTTCACTTTCACTTATACTTACAAATACAAATAAAAAAAACTATAACTACTTTATCGATAGAAGACTGAATAGCCCACATATTATTGAAACTCTAAAATCAAATATGGCAATAAATGAAATTGCCCTCGAGGAGATGGCGGAAGAACTATCCACAGCTTATGAAAGTTTAAACCTATTTTACGCCTTGAGTAAAGATGTCGCTCTTATTTCAAATATCGACTCATTTCTAGATAATACACTCGAAAAGGTACTATATGCGGCTAAAGCTGATTGGGGGGTAGTAAGACTAGTTGAAGGTGAAAATCTGATCTTCTATTCAGGAACAGAACACTGTCCGAAAATTTCCCGAAAAAAGAGCATTCCAATAATCGATAATTCTTCAATTGAAGGAAAAGTGACTAACTCAATGTCCATTGAACTTGATGACTATTACCACGAACTGGAAGCCTCTGTTATCTGCTTGCCAATTGTCGGACTCGATGCATTTATAGGTACAATCCTGCTTGGTAAAACATCAAACATTGACGCATTTTCCTCAGGAGAGGCAAAAGTAACAAGAGCACTTGCGGATCAGGTCGCTGTAAGTATCGAAAACAGTCGTCTCTACTCAAAAGCAATGGACGCAGAACTAGCAGAAAAAGAGATGGAAATAGCAAATAGTCTTCAGAAACAACTTATACTCAAAAAACTACCATCAATGCCACAATTGAATCTATATACAAAACTTGAATCGGCAAAACAGGTTGGGGGCGATTACCTAACACTATATAAAATTAATGAAAACATCTTATACTTTACTGTCTGCGATGCAATGGGAAAAGGGATGTCAGCATCATATTTTTCACTTCTTTCACATATGGCACTGCATAGCATAGTAATTCAACAGGATATGAAGAAAATGACTCCTGGCACACTGCTCTCACTGATTAACCGCATAATGGAGAGTGACTTTGATCTTTTCGGAATGTTTATGACAGCATTTGTAGGAAAAATAGATATCAAAAAAAACAGTCTTGAATACGCGAGTGCTGGGCATTGCCAACCCATATACTACACACCGAAAAAAGGTCTAGAACTATTAGACACCTCAGATTTCATGCTGGGAGTAGCAAGTAACATAAAATTCAAAAACTTTAAAACTTCCTTTAATCCAGGCACAAAGCTCCTTATCTACTCTGATGGCTTGACGGATATTACAGATAAATCTGGTGAGATACTGGGAATTGAACCTCTTGAAAAACTCTGCAAGAAAGAGTTAAAAAATAAAAACATAAATGATGCTTGCGAAAAGATATATCAAGAGATTATTAAAATATCGGGATACCCTCTTCAGGACGACATATCGATGATAGGTATTGAAAGAGTAGTTAAATAAACTCCCCCCTCCCCTAGCCACCACAAGAATAACCACAAATTCACAAAGCAGATAACCCTACGAGATATATACGCTTTTAATAAAAGCGACTCTTTCTTATTCCTTGTATTCTCTTCTCTTCAAGTACTTGAGCTTCGCACATTTCATTTACTTCTTCTCTTAATCTTTGTCTTAATCAAATCTCCTCTTTCTTATTCCTTGTATTCCTCTTCAAGTACGTTAGGCATGATAGTAATCCGTCACTTCGTTCGGGGACTCTTAATCTTCAAGTACGTTAGGCATTCCTGCCTGACATAGCGTAAAAAAACAAGCATAAAAACATGCCCTTCCAAAGCCTACAAGACCTCTCAAAGGACTTCTCTTATTCCTCTTCTCTTGCCCCCATGTCAGACAGGAATGTCTAACGTACTTCAGAAGCCTTTCAGGCATGATTACTATCATCTCTAAGGTACTTGGGCTTCGCACATTTCATTTACTTCTTCTCTTAATCTTTGTCCTAATCTTCCTCTTAAGTAGCTTGCGTTGTCCCAACGCAAATAGCAAAGCTAAAATAGATGTAAAAAGAATAAGCAAAAGAATAGCCTGCAAGACTTTTTTAAAAGCCTTCTCTTACTCTTTGTCTTAATCTAAACTCCTCTTTCTTGTTCCTTGTATTTTCTTCAAGTACGTTAGGCATTCCTGCCTGACATAGCGTAAAAAAACAAGCAAAAAAAAGCCCCTTCCAGAGCCTGCAAGACCTCTCAAAGGCCTTCTCTTATTCCTCTTCAAGTACGTTAGGCATTCCTGCCTGACATAGCGTAAAAAAACAAGCAAAAAAAAAGACCCTTCCAGAGCCTGCAAGACCTCTCAAAGGACTTCTATTATTCCTCACCTCTTGCCCCCATGTCAGACAGGAATGTCTAACGTACTTCAGAAGCCTTTCAGGCATGATTACTATCACCTCTAAGGTACTTGGGCTTCGCACATTTTATTTACTTCTTCTCCCCTTCTTCAACTTCCCCTTCTTCCAACTCCAGAACTCCAGAACTCCAGAACTTCTTCTATTTATTTATGATGCCTAAGTATAAATCGAAAAAAATCTTACACTCATGCAGAATAAAACTTGCCATTCCCACATTTACGATGTATTGTAATACTTAGATTGCACGATTGGGTAATAGAAATTATCTCAAAAAATCGGGCTTATGCACAAGTACATTCTAAAAAATAGTAAACTTTAATGTTACGAACTGGGATTTTATGATAAAACATCAAGCAATACTAGAAAATCTTCATCTTTTTCTTGAATATGCAATTCAATTTGCTAAAGATTCAGGAATAAACGATGTAAATTTGTCACGCATTGAACTAGCGATTGAAGAGACTATTGTAAATATAATAAACTACTCATCTACTAAAAATACTACTGAAATTGAAATGAATTGCGAACTTCGCAACAGTGCAGTAATTATAGAGGTTGCAGACAACGGCACCCCATTCAATCCACTAGAAAAAGAGGATCCTGATATCTCAATCCCCATTGAAGATCGAGAAATTGGCGGACTCGGTATATTTCTTATTAAAAATATTATGGATGATGTTCACTACAAACGGACAGATGACCATAATATCCTCACATTAGAGAAAAACATCTAGTTTCTCTCCTATTTTGCTCCCTCGACTCATACGTAGATTGTGCAAGTATATTGCACGATTTAGATCACACCTAGCCCACAACTTATGATGAAGCCTATGTGTGTTTTATGTGAAAAAATATCTTCACATCTTTTTTTGCACAATTTGCACCTTAATTTCTACAAGAAGAAGAAAATATGCAACAACAAAAAAGGAGAATAGTCATGATTCAAAGAATAATGAACTCAATTGCGGTAAAAGTTGGCACTATCGGAATATTAGTGCTTCTACTTTTAATCCCGGCATCAATGGTTACATCATTAATCAAAGAGCGACGCAGCAGAAAATGGGAAGCCGTAAACGATATAAGCAGCAAATGGGGAGGAGTACAGGTTGTTGCCGGCCCAATCATTACAATTCCTTACAAAACAGTTCATATTAATCAACAGGGAAAACCGTGTACAATCAATCACTCTTTTCATATTCTTCCAGAAGATTTGAATATAACCGGCGAACTGATTCCCGAAATACGCTACAGGGGCATATATAAAACGGTACTTTACGTTGCACACCTAAAGATTAATGGTTGTTTTGATACTGATAGGCATAAAATTGAAGAACAATTAAATAATGTTGAAACAATCGAGTGGGATAAGGCAACGATAACAATCGGAGTAACTGATATGCGTGGTATCAGAGAGGCTGTTCAGATGACAATAGATAAGCAAGAGATCGCAATGGGACCAGGGTCAGATGCGACATCCATAACTCCGTCCGGAATGAAAAGTAGAATTAATTTATCAGAAAAGATAACACAACTACACTTTAAAACAGAGATTCACCTGAATGGCAGCCATGATATAAGCTTTCTCCCTTTGGGCAAAACAACCTCAGTAAAATTGAATTCTAAATGGGATGCTCCCAGTTTTAGCGGAGCATATTTGCCATTAGAACACAATATATCCTCAACTGGATTCTCTGCAGATTGGAAAATTTTTGAATTCAATCGCAACTATCCGCAAATGTTTAGTAATGATAACATTGATATAACTCCTTCAGCATTCGGGGTGAGATTGTTTATAGAAAATGACATCTATAATCAAGCTATTCGAACAGTAAAATATGCCATACTTTTTATTATTTTCACTTTCACTTCTATATTCCTTTCAGATGTTGTCAGTAAGTCAAAAGCACACCCTTTTCAGTATCTTCTTATCGGATCTGCTGTAACTATTTTCTATGTACTCTTGATATCTCTATCTGAACATATAAATTTTGGACTTGCATACCTTATATCTTCCACAGCTGTTGTTAGTATGATATTTACATATATAAAGTATATATTCAACAAACTTGTTATGCCGATTATTATTGCAACTATACAGATAGTACTATACCTATACTTCTATGTAACATTACAGTCAGAAGACTACGCTCTCTTGATGGGGAGCCTCGGACTCTTCACAGTACTTGCAATCGTTATGTATGTTACTAGAAAAATCAACTGGCATACAATGAAGACGGATGGATAAACTATTACCTAGTGCAGCGTACAGCTTAAAATTTACGCTGTACTAGTGCATTGTACAGCTTAAAATATCGTATAAGTCGCAGTTGTTTTTTGAATTTTTCAAAATGAAAAACAAATACGCATAGCCTTAGTTATGTGTTTTTTTTATCATGAAGAAAAAGCGAAAAAAAACAAGGCTTGGTGCGACAGTTTAAGATTTACGCTGTACTAGGTTGTAAAATACAATACTTAAATTATCTTATTGCAATAAGAAGGAAAAATAAATAACTTATATTAAAATCATGAATAAAACAAAAATATTAATAATTGAAGATGAACCATCTATATCGGATAACATTGAGTATGCCTTGAATACCGAAGGTTTTGAGCCGGTAAGTGTACATGCAGGGCAAGAGGGACTACAGCTTCTTAAATCTGCGAACTTCGCATTGATAATCCTTGATATAGGATTGCCAGATCTGAATGGTTTTGATATATGCAAAGAGATTAGAAAGACCTCCAATATCCCTATTATTTTCCTAACTGCTAGGGACTCCGAGGTTGACAGAGTTGTCGGTCTTGAAATGGGGGGAGATGATTATGTGACAAAGCCCTTCAGTCCAAGAGAGCTGACCGCCAGGGTCAAAGCTGTTCTGCGTCGTACAAATGGGAAACAGCCCACCGTGAACAATCTGACAAATGCTAAATTCAAAATAGATTCAGATAAAAGAAAAATAAATTATTATGGAGAAGCTCTTCCATTATCTCATTATGAATATGAGATACTTACTCTGATGATCAAGAATTCGGGTAAAGTCTTTTCACGGGAAGAACTAATGAAAGCAATATGGGATACTCCTGAAATGAGTATGGACAGAACCGTTGACACACATATAAAAACAATCCGCGCAAAACTGAACAAGATAAAACAAAATAAAAATCCGATATTAACGCACAGAGGGTTTGGATACTCACTTGAATCATGAAAATAAAAACAAAAGTTTTTTTAGGATATTTTATAGCCGCGGCAACAGCACTCTATTTTCTGATGCAGTGGGTCCAAAATGATGTGCGAGCTCGATACCTTGAAGCTGTCGAGGAGAATATGGTCGATATGGCAAATACCCTTGCCGCCTTAGCTGAGAGTAATTTAAAAAATAATCAGATTAACATAGGCGAATTTAAGGATATTTACTCAAATCTCAAAAAGCGCCATTTCAAGGCAACAATTTATAATATCACAAAACAAACGGTCGATTCTCATGCATACATCACTGATAAAAACGGAATTGTTCTGTTTGACTCCGCTCATCCAGATAACGAGGGAAAAGATTTCTCACAATGGAATGATGTAGCAAGAACACTTAGCAATAACTACGGAGCTCGTGCAACCAGAACAGATATAGATGACCCCGCATCCCTTGTTCTCTATGTTGCCGCACCAATTCGGAAAAATGGTGAATTACTCGGAGTTATTACCCTCTGCAAACCTATCAGGACTCTGGTTCGCTTTATCGACCTTGCGGAAAATAGAATAAAAATAAATGCGATTTCCGCACTTATTCTTCTTACAATTCTCGGGCTAATTACCTCAATATGGATTACAAGTCCTGTGATAAAACTGAAAAAATATGTTGAAGATATACGTGACGGCAAAAAAACTACACCACCAAAAATTGGAAAAGGCGAAATAGGCACTCTTGCTAGATCATTTGAAGAGATGTGCGAAGCTCTTGAAGGGAAAAAATATGTTGAAGAGTACGTCCGCAACTTGACTCATGAGTTAAAAAGTCCACTATCAGGTATTCAGGGAGCACTAGAACTACTCAAAGAGAAAGATGTTCCAAAAAAACAACAGGAAAAGTTCCTCAGTAACATGCATCATGAAAGCACAAGGATGCGTCAGATAGTTGATAGAATGTTGCTACTTTCGCAACTTGAAAATATCAACACTATCAATATAAAAACAAAGATTGATATGTCAGGTCTGATAAATGAGATTATCAATTCCCTGCAGTCAACGAACCCAAAACGTAAATTTACAGTCACACTTCCTAACGACCCCGTAATGTTATCGGGCGACAAACTTCTGATCTATGAAGGAATCGATAATATTCTCAAAAACGCTGTAGAGTTCACCGCCCCTGACGGCGAGATAAAAGTACATCTAAAAGATAGTAATCAGAGTATAACCGTAACAATTACCGACAATGGTGCAGGCATACCTGAATACGCAAAAGAGAAAGTTTTCAAAAAATTCTTCTCACTTCCACGCCCCGGCAAAGAGGAGAAAAGTTCAGGGCTTGGACTAAGCATAACAAAAGAGATTGTAGAACTGCATAACGGAAAAATAACTCTCGATAGTTGCGAAACTCGCGGAACAACCGTAGAAATGATTTTTACACTTTCTAAAACATTATGCTCTTAATTGTACCTAAATATAAATTGTGGATAACCTTACAACCGTATGGTGCTCTTTGCATTGCCGCAATACTGAAAAAGAAAAAACAACCTATTGCATTAATTGACGGTGTATGTGAATCTGACTATTACGGAAAAATCAGGCAAGAGATTCAGAATCATAGTGAGATTGGCATATCTGCGAATATCGCACATTCATATTCGGGATGTGAAACTGCAAAATTTATCAGAACAAATTTCCCAAATAAGCGAATCATCTGGGGTGGTCCATACGGTAGCATTGAATACAAACGGTTAATCCCTGAGTTGGCGGATATTGTTGTCCTTGGAGAAGGTGAAATACAAATTGCGAAACTCGCAGAAAATGTAAACCCCAAAGATATTCCTGGCATTGCCTACTGGGATAAAGATCAAAGCAAGATTATAGTAAATCCACGCAAAGGGTTTATATCCGACCTTGATTCACTCCCCTACCCCGCATGGGAGATGACGGAAGCAAACCAATATTTTACACCTGGCCTATCTCCCGCTTATACGATCATTACAGAACGCGGATGCCCTTTTCAATGTATAAACTGTACCAAGGTTATTCACGGTAGTAAGTTTAGAACACGAAGTGTGGATCATATCATAGGAGAGATGGAACTTCTGGTGAATAAGTATAATGCAAAGGAGTTTCATATCTGGGATGATAATTTCACGCTATATCCTGAACGAACAAAAGAGATATGTCGTGCGATAATCGCAAAAGGGATAAATAAAAAAGCTCGATTTGCTCTGCCAAACGGAATAAGAGCAGATATTTGTGATGAGGAGATGTTTGACCTAATGCGGGCTGCAAATTTCCAAATTGTTATTATTGCAATTGAGTCTGCGGATCAAAAGGTAATTGACCAGTTAAAAAAGGAGTTGGATCTAGACAAAGTACGAAATACTGTGGAGATGGCTGTAGATAAAGGGTTCAGAGTCGGGCTCTTCTTTATGATGGGGCTTCCTTTTGAAACCCTAGGCTCTCTGAAAAAAAGTGTTAAATTTGCCTCTTCTCTACCAGCTCATCACGTTTTTTTCTGGCGAGTTACACCCTTTCCGGGAACAAAATTGTATGATATAACAATTGGATCAAAAAAGGAAGGAACTGATTACTCTTCAGGTTATGTAGATTATGAGTCACAGGGACAGCGATTTAAGCATCCTAATTTAAGTGAGTTCCAACTTAAATTCTATATGCGCTTGGGTTATCTAAAATTTTATGGAAACCCTATAAGAATTTTCCGCATTATAAAAAAACTAAAAGAACAGAAAGTTCTCCTACACGACCTAGCACTATTTATAAAATGCGGAATTAATTTATTATTCACCGGAAGACGATAGAGACCCCAACCACCACCCTCTTCAATTTTCTTCCTTCTCTTGCATTCTCTTCAAGTAGCATGCGTTGTCCCAACGCAAATAGCAAAGCAAAAATAGATGTAAAAAGAATAAGCAAAAGAATAGCCTGCAAGACTTTTTTAAAAGCCTTCTCTTAATCTTTGTCTTAATCAAATCTCCTCTTTCTTATTCCTTTCTTATCTTAATCTTTGTCCCTTAAAAATGCCGAGCTGGAGCTCGGCGTTCCCAGGGAAGGCAAATCTCTATTTCTTTATTTCTTTCTTCATTCGATGTTCGATGTTGGACGTTCGATGTTCGATGTTCGATGTTCATTCCTTCCTGTATGATAATAATCCGTCACTTCGTTCGGGGACTCTTCAAGTACGTTAGGCATTCCTGCCTGACATAGCGTAAAAAAACAAGCATAAAAACATGCCCTTCCAGAGCCTGCAAGACTCGTCAAAGGACTTTTCTTCTTTCTCTTCAAGTACGTTAGGCATTCCTGCCTGACATAGTGGTCGATAATCAACCTGTCCCTAAAAATCCTCTCTTTCTTCATTCTCTTCCATTCGATGTTCGATGTTCGATGTTGAAACTTCTTCAACTCCAGCACTCCCGCACTTCTTCCTCTTAAGTAGCTTGCGTTGTCCCTAACGCAAATAGCAAAGCCAAAAGAGGTGAAAATAATAAGCAAAAGAATAGCCTACAAGACTCTATTTTTTCCCTTTTTTTAGGTAACCGTTAAGCTTGTAAAAAGTGGCTTGCCGCTAATGTAGCACAACCGTCTCGGTTGTGAATTCGCTCGGAGGCGTCTCGCCTCCATACGAAGTAACAAAAGTGAATAAGAAAATCCAAGCTTAACTGTTACTTTTTTACTCTGTTATTAACCTTGCTTAATGCGTTGGGGACAACGTCCCCAAGCCTTTGCGGGCTGTCGATCCGCCGCGGGCAGAAACGCAAAATATGCAGGCTTCTTTGTATTCCTTTCGGATACATCACCCGAACAAGTCTATGAAGGATTGATTCAGTTAGGGGCCAAGCCACGAGTACATTATTCCATTGCCGAAGGGCTCGCCCGTTCTGGTCTAAAAACAGACACAAAGCCTGATGATTACCTGCAGGGGGATCCCGTCATGCTGTCTGTGTTCTGGAGGCATAGTAATGGTGGGTGGAAGGAACGCCCCTACCAGGATTTTGCCGAGGCAAAGGTGATGGTGGGTGAGAGTGAAGTAATAAAGCCATGGACACCCCATTATGTGTTTCATGGAAGCGGTGCTATTCATTCTTCTGGAACTGGTTGTCTCGCTTGCCCATGCGATTGCGCCGGAGGCATCATCGCAGACAATCGGTATCCTCTATTCAATCCAAAACCTGTTGTCCGTTTTAACTGGAAACACGCTCCACCAGTTGGCACTACCGTCTACATCAGGATTCGTCCCTCTTTAACAAAACAATAACTATGACATCGAACAATTGAATGCACTCGATTTTGAAAAGCCGCGCTTTTCAGAACGAGTGATTGATCACGTGTATGAGAAAAAAAAGATAGAAAAAAGCAGTAAAGCATTTGCGTAGTTCGCAGATGAGACTTACTTCAAATCAGGCAGGAAACAAAAAATGCGAGATACGCAAAATCTCCCAATACAATAGAGATTATGCGTATATCAAAATCACTGCAGCAAACGGAATACCGCCGCTGATTTTGACGTTAATTATATAAAAAATGAAAACAATAATAACAATACTAATTCTCTTTGTATTCTCATTTCTTGTTCTTCTGTTCCAAAAGAAGATTATCAAGATAAATTTTTGAGGGAGAGATTGATAATCAACCTGTCCCTATTTTGTACTTTCCACACTATATTCAAAGAAACTGAAGTAAGACACTTGACTTTTCGGCAAAAGCCTGTTAGTTTTACACCATAAAAAGTCGCAATGAAAATAAAAAAAACGTACAACAAAGTGATGCACCGTACAATTTCATAATACTGCTGTCAAGCTCTTATTTTTGTGCAAGCGAAAGGTAGCAGCTGTATTAGAAAATCGAGGGTGATCTTAAATGTTGAACTAAACCTAAGTCACAGGAGGTGTTCTTGCCGGGATTTGAATCTGGCGTTATACTCTGAACTTGTCATGGTAGAGAAATAGCAAAAGCTCAAACTCACGTTCAAATCGATTGAGCGTAAGACGAAATACGTGTAGCCTCACGAAAAGGCTATGGAACAATATTGAAATAGAATAAGGAATAAAAATATGAATATACAATTATTAAAAGCGTTATGCCTCGTAGTCGCCTTTGCTATGATGTCGACTACGATTTCAGCAAAAGAAGTAACCAAAGAAAAGATGATCTCATTTGAGTTGGTTATAAAGAATAGTGATAACACTCCTATCTCTAATGTATCGGTGACTATTGGAAGTATGGCTAAACCCCCAACAGCTAAAGAGATGGAGGGTATTGATATAGAGACCGCGATGAAGATGTTGGCGAACGTAAATAAACTGAATGCGATAGCCACAGTTTTGACCGATTCAAAAGGCCGAGCTTTTTTTAAGGACAAGCTTGAGGTAGGAGGGAAGATGTATGCCTATTACTATGGAGAAAAGTTCCAAATATTCCCCCCAGTCAATAGTGCCATGATTAAACTTACTGGCTTGAAAGGCGGAGAGACTGTACGGGTTGATATATGGGCTGGCCCAAAGAAAATTCTTGGTGTTGGTGATCAAGTTCCAGATACACCCTTCTTCGAAATTTCAACGGGTAAGGAAGT
>JAUUYH010000168.1 GCA_030590505.1 Kiritimatiellota bacterium | reverse complement strand
TATATCCTATTAATCTAATCGTTGTCTTAATCTTAATCTTTGTCTTAATCAAATCTTTGTTTTAATCTTAATCTAATCTTTATTCTAATCTTTGTCCTAATCTTTGTCTTAATCAAATCCTAATCTTTGTCTTAATCAAATCTTAATCTTAATCTTTATCTTAATCAAATCTTAATCTTAATCTTCCTTCACCTTTATCATAGTCAAAAGCATTTTGAAACGTTCCACTGCTTTTACTGCATGCGGAATATTTGCCGGCATAATCATTATTTCTCCGACACTACATGTTACAGATTTATCACCTACTGTCCATTCTGACTTGCCATCAAGAATTTGAACAATCGCATCAAACGGTGCCGAGTGTTCACTGATACCCTGTCCTTTATCAAATGCAAAGACAGTTAACGTGCCTATGCCTTTATTTACAATCTCTCTGCTTACAACTGCACCTGGTGCGTACTCTGCGAGTTTCGCAAGTTCATGTGCCTTTGATAGCTCTATCTTATTTACTGAATCTTTATTCATCTCTTATCTCCTTTTTTCCTCTGTTGTGGCGTTCTGGTGTGAACCATTGACTCCCTCTTTTCTCCCACCCTTGTGGGGTTGAATTCCACCAAGGTAGTTTATTTCTGAGTAATTATAACAGTTCGCCAGCAATCGAGATCACCTGGATTTTAAGTGGAATCTCTTTTCCTGAACGGTTGATTGCCTCTTGGACTATCGCTGTTGTTCCACCGCAGCATGGAACTTCCATTCTTGCAATTGTTACGGACTTAACATTCTGTCTAGTAAACAGTGCTGTAAGTTTCTCAATATACTCATCTGTGGAGTTATCAAGTTTAGGGCAGAACATAATGAGTTTTCTTCCTTTAAGGAACTCATTGTGGAAATTGCCATACGAAAATGCCGTACAATCTGCAGCAATAAGGATATCAGCATCCTGAAAATAACCAGCGTCAGGACTTAACAGATGCAGCTCAATAGGCCACTGGGTAAGCTGAGACTTAGGAGCTGCGTCTGAGCTACAACAATCGCTTGACTCCTCTTTTTTCTCAATGCTTTGTGCCATTGTTCCTGGACACCCACACGGCATTGGCGCAGGTTCCTCTTTCTGCTCTGCAGGCACTTCCATTCCATTCTCTTTCAGAACTTCAACTGCCTGTTTGTAAAATTCACTCTCGTTATGATCTTTAAGATGTTTTAGATGTGCAATAATTGTGTTTTTACCTTTTGGTATGATATTTTCACCCATTACACGACGCTCATCGTATGCCTCTGCTTCACGTTCAATTGTTGTAATTGCTCCCTGCGGACATGTTCCGATGCATGCACCGAGTCCGTCGCAGAAGAGATCACTCACAAGGCGTGCCTTGCCGTCAATCATCTGCAGTGCTCCTTCGGGGCAGTCTGGAATACACACGCCGCATCCATTACATTTAGCTTCATCAATTTGAATAATCTGTCTTTTCATTTTTTTCTCCATCTAAGCATAACTGCTCTGTTTTTATCTCTATATTTTATAATTTACTAGTGTATCATTTTAAGTTCTGCATTCCATAGTTTCTTACCTTCATCCTGAAGATTGAATGCAAAATTGCTTAAACACCACTGCTTAATTAATAACCGCATAGGGCCGAATATAATACGAAAAAGCGATAGCGTATCTATGTCATTGCGAATTTCGCCACTTTTTTGCCCTAATACTATTATCTTATGCATCTTCTCCTTGTGAGAGTGCATGATCTGTAATACCTTCATCGAAAGGCGCTTGTCGTCTTGGAAATTCTCCTCTGAAAACATAACCTTAGCCAGTTTCGGATTCTCTGAACAACGCTTGTATCTGTCAAATAAAAAATATTCAATCTGTTCCAAACTGCTCTTCTTATGAATCTCATTAGAATCAAGAATATCCATCGAGATCTCCTGAAATGTATCAAGTACTGAATTCAGTATCTCAAACTTATTTAGAAAATGACGATATATCGCCGGTTCGGATATACCGATTGCCGTAGCTATATTTCTAATCGTTAAGCTCTGTATGCCGTTGTCAGCTATTAAGCCTATCGATGTCTCAATTATTTCGCTCTGTCTTTTACTTAAATTCATATCTCTTCTCGTGTTAGTTAGTGTTCACTAACGACAATTTACTCTTAAAGATAAGCAATGCAAATGCTGTTTGTAAAAAAAAGTGAAAAAAGTTTATGATATGCCAATAGGGGGAAAAATTTATCTGCGAAGTTCGCATATACACTTTGCACGGATGAAATCTTAGCATTTTCCTTAAACTTAATTAGCTAGCAAAAGAAAGAGAAGACCTCTACCGCTTGCGGTATAAATAGGCACGAAATGTTGAGCTTGTAAGCATAATAGCTCTGTATTGTATGCCCCATAAATATGATATTTCATGATTTTTGCTTGTTTTCATCACTGATTGTTTGCGTACTTCTGTTGCAATTGCTTCTATTTTGTTGTATAATAATGAACTGCCTCGGTGTCTACTCGAGCATTGCGACAGATCTGCATAGCAGATAACCACACGAGGTATATACGCTTTTTACAAAAGCTTGGTAATTTTTTTTATATAAGAATAAACCCCACCTTGGTGGGATTGAATTTAACACACATAACAATGGAGGGCAAGATGTCAAAAGTATGTATTAATCACCCGGATCGTGAAGCTGATACGAAATGTATTGCATGTTTGAAACCTATATGCAATGAGTGTGTTGTCGAATATGGTGAGCAGGCATACTGTTCTGTAAACTGTAGAGATCAAGCTTGGAAGACGACTGCGAATATCGCAGAAATGCAGGAAAGAGAGAGAGCTAACGCAAAAAAACGGGCAATGAAAAAATTCATTATCTTTATTATTTTTGCAGCAATCGTAGGCGGAGCTGTGTACTACATTATGAATGACAAAGATAGTATGAAAAAATTAAAGGAACTACGGAATAAAATTCCGGGTGCAGAAAGTAATGAAAAATAAAGCCGTGACAATGTATAATTTTTTTCAAAAGATTAGGTTCTCTAAAAAAGGGAGAAAGTGCCCTATGAAACAGGAGATAATAGATGTACAAGTTGATTATATGTTTGATGATTTGGATGCTGTGTCCAGATTTTTTTGCGGACATGCCTCCACTTCAAATGGAATCTGGGAAAGAATATACATTTAGAATATTTACCCTATCTAGCTGTAGGTACACTGAACCTGCAAAAATTTTAGATAAATCAAAATATGGATTGGATATATCCTTTAAAGTTATTAAAAAGTTGAAAAATGGAGATATGAAAATAGCGGCGACTATTTTACAAGTATATTTACAGCAAATGTTTAGTAACGATGCAATAATTTATGACTCCGCATCTAAAAATAATGTCCCTGCATTTGGAGTTATCCTTGATGAGATGCTGAATAAGTCGATAGAATTCATCCTGACCCCAAAGCGGGTGGTAAAAGATGTGCAAAACTCTGATCAAATAATAAAACTGGCAAAAACAAAACTTGAAAAATATCCCGCTGCCACTGACGCGCTCCAATGGAGAAAGGTACAAGCTATCTCAAACTTACCATGTTTTTCTTCTGAAGGCTTAAGGGAATTATATCAAAACTTTTTCCCAGCCATAGGAGAAGAACCGGGAAAGACCTGGGTTAGAGAATATAACTTCACACATTATCAATGGAATAAATTGAGAATAACCACAACTGAACTGGAAAATCAAAAGATCCCTACATATCAAAGTATTATGATAATGAAATCTCTTCCAGACAACCCTGGAGTAAAAATTGAAAAGTACAGTGGATATAATATTCAGGGGATACTTAATTGTTATTTTAAAGCCATTAACTTTTATACAATATCTCCAGAAAGCGGCTTGATTGCAGAAAGTAATATTAAAGCATACGGGAGATCTGTTTTTAAAGCAATTTTTCTCGGACGCAACCATGAAACTGTTTATCATTCAACGGGGAAGTCAACATCGATTATTATTGGGCCGGAATCCTATGAAAAGATAAAAAATATCCCTATTGCAGATCAGCCTCTCTCCACCCTTCTAAGCTTTACCATGACTTTTCAAAAGAAAATTATAAAACTCATTAACCAGTTGGCAAATGAGAGTTTCGAAAAACGAAAAAAGGCAAAAAATAATCTGAAGGCTTTTGGCATGAAAATCTGGCCAATTCTTGAAAAATATTCAAAAAATAAAGATCCCGAAATCAGAAGTGCCATAAAAGAACTCATGGATCCGTCAAAATTATAAAAAAGGTGACATACTTGCCTGTACATTCTTCCGTTGATAGTGGTTCTTATCTTTGTCTTAATCTTCTTCTCTTAAGTAGCTTGCGTTGTCCCTAACGCAAATAGCAAAAGCTGAAAGAGATGTAAAAGCATATGCAAAAGAGTAGCCTGTAAGGCTTTGTTTTTGCCTTTTTTTGGGCTTGTTGTTTGCTTGCTAAATGCGTTGGGGGACAACGCATGCTACTCTTGCTTAATGATTATCGCCTCCCTTTCGAGGGTGCTTTTTAAATGGTCGATAATTAACCTGTCCCTAAAAATCCCTCTTTCTATTTTTATGAAAATCTTTGCGATATTCGCAAAATTTCTGATTTTTTCTTTTCCGAACATAAAACTCACTTGTTCTTTTGGAGCGGAGCGGAAAAAGAATCAAGCGAACTGACTTTATTAAAATCATTTTTTATTTTACTTCTAATACTTTTACTTCTTTTTTGATAATCTTCTACAATTAATGAAACATCATAATTAAATTTTTTAGAATGACTATTACGAATTTTACGAACACCTTCTACAATTGGATCATACATTTTTATTTTCTCCTATTAATTCTTCTGGTGAACACATTATCGGACATTTATATCCTGCGTCTTTTATTATTTCACGAATCTTTGTTTTCATAAATGGATTATTTATATGTTTAAAATTCCATGTAACAATAAAGTCAATATTATTAACTGCAGTTACCGCAATATGCAAAGCATCTTCAGGACATTTTGCAGGAATGGCGTTATTTGTCAATAATAAATCAGATAAATCTTTTGCTTTTTTATCTAAATCTAAAATATTAAAGCCTTCGACTGTATTTAATCTAGTTAGCGACTGTTCTTCGCTTCCTTTAGAGATTTCATCTAATACAATATCCGAAATATAAACATCAAACTTTGATAATTGCTTCCACATATCAATAGTTGAAAGTTGATGTCCTGCTATTCTAATATTTTCAGAACGCTCAGCAACATAATAACTAACAACACTTGTTTCTATATAAATTTTATGTTTCTTCATTTTTTCTCCTGACAATAACACCTAGCTCATGTGCGGAGTGTTAGCTGCGCTACATGAAGTGATTTTTGTATACGCTTTCTCCATTTTCTTTTCAATGTCTAATGCGTATGGTTATTTTTTCTTTCTCTTTGTATTAATATATCATTAATTTGCGAATTACGCAATAAATCTATCTAAATGTTTTGACTTTTCTCTCGTATACCATTTAGATCATCTATTGGCTCGTAGCGGAGCGGATAGCCAATTTGATAACCAATCTGTCCTTCTTTTGTCGCATAAAAAGTGTCGAAATGAATTCCGACTTACGTAGGACGGGTTTCAACCCGTCACAAATATAACGTTGCACGCAAAAAAATGGTCTTGCTGTGTACGGTATGCGAAGTTAGCATTTCCCCGTTTGCCTTTGAACAAGGCAGAGGGGAGGGGGAGGTGGTGGTGGAGATGTCGTCTTTTTTTTGAAGAAAATTCGACATTGGCTCCAACGACACAAGGTCGCAGGTGGCCT
>JAUUYH010000214.1 GCA_030590505.1 Kiritimatiellota bacterium | reverse complement strand
CCTATCATTGCTTTGAATTCCGCCGTGTGTTGCTTTCTTTTCTTGCTCATTATCTACTCCTTTTTTTGCTCAAGAAAGAGTAATCTAACACAACTAAGCTAATTGTCTAAAAATTGGGGGCCATTTCTGACAATGAGTAAGGCAATGAGTAAGACAATGAGTAAGGCAACCTTTTTATCCCTCAATAATTATTTTCAGAACTTCTGTTGCTGCATCTGGTCTGGCTAGGGTTCTGGCTTGTTCTCCGAGTTTTGCGAACTTCGCAGGTTCGGCAAGGAATGTCAGTAAAATTTCTGCGAACTTCGCAGGAGAACAATCTGAATCGGAGATTTTAACTCCAGCTCCTGATGCGATGTAGAAATCAGCATTATTTGACTGGTGATCATCTGTTGCATAAGGGTAGGGAATAAGAACTGCGTATTTCGCAAAGAGTGCGAGTTCCGCAACTGTACTACCGCCGGATCGGCATATAACAATATCAGCAAGAGAGTAAAGTAGGCTCATATCTTCAGTTGACTCGAGGATTTTATATGCGAACTTCGCATTTTTATAATGAATCTGTACTTCCGCCTCGTTCCCCTTCCCTGTTATGTGTATGACCTGGAATTTTTTAAAATCTTCAATTTGCAATGCGCCTTCAGGAAAAAGGGAATTAAACACGTTCGCCCCCTGACTTCCTCCGAAAACAAGGACGACTTTTGGACGAATTTTGAATTTTGCATTAAACTTCTCGTTAAACTCGCCAACTAGACTCTTCTTTGTCTGCTGCCTGAAAGTATCTATATGGAGTTCTGGGCGCAACGGCATTCCTGTAACTACATACGAACATTTAAGATGTTCTGAATTGACAGGTGGAAATGCAAGCATTATTTTTTTTGCCCAGCGTGAGATAAAAACATTGGCCTTGCCGACTCTAGCATTACCATCATGAAGATATATTGGGATCCACAACAGATGGGCTGCTAGAGCAGTTGGGAATGATGTAAAACTGCCCATTCCCAGCACGGCATCAGGTTTCTCCTTGTGAAGTGCCCTCATCGCGGCAAAGAGAGCTTTAATCAGGGATAGCACAAATAGTACTTTGCCGACAAGTCCCGTTGGTGGAGGCATTTGAGGTAGAACAGTTGATTCAATACCGTATGTCTCCGCAATCTCTGCCTGATTTCCAGAGTGCCTGCCAATAAGAAAGAGTTCGACATTACCGCCCTGCTCTTTAAATTTACGTGCAACGGTAAGACCTGGATAAAAATGACCACCAGTACCACCGCATAATATAACTATTTTTTTTATCTTCTTCATTAAGATTCAGTATGATCCAAATTAAACTGTTGTAGTCGGGAACGAAGCACATCAAACTGATCGAAATGAATCAGGGATACACATGCCCTTAACCCTTCACTCCGAGTACTTCCGGTGATATTTAATGAGATTGCACTTATTCCGTAGTAGAGCAGAGCTTCAAGAAGTTCCTCACTCTCCATGCCAGGGTATGCAAAGGTAAAGTAGAAGCCATCGGCAATAAGTTGGTCCTCATCTCTGTCATAAACAATATTAAATCCGTTATCTATAAATATTTTTTTCATTACAGCTGCACGTTTTCCATACTCACGAACGGTTTCAACAAAGTTGTGATCTCCGTCATTTACAGCTTTAAGCATTGCCGCAAGTGCGAACTGCGCAGAGTGTGATGTGCCAGATGTAAGACTGTAGAGTGCACCGTAAACAACAGCGTGTCCAAATGAGCTTGAGGAGAAGTACTCCGTAAGATCTGGAAATTTACGCTTGAATAACTCTTTTCCGATTGCCATAACCCCGATACGCTGTCCTGCATAACTGAAAATTTTTGAACTTGAAATCAGCAGCAAATAGTTATCAGTATATTTAGCAACCGTCGGCTGATATGGTGGTTCACCAGGCTGAGAGCAGTCGTTTCTAAAATCCATTGCGAAATACGCAAGATCTTCAAGGATTGTAACATCATATTTTATTGATATTTCACCAATAATTTTCAACTCATGCTCCGTAAAACATATCCACGACGGATTATTGGGATTTGAATATACTATGGTGGATATATTGCCTTTATTCAGAATCGATTCCAACTTAACTTTCAGCTTATCTCCACGATAATCATATACATCAAAAGTCTCATATTTTAGCCCTAGATTATGGTGTTGCTGCTTTTGAACAGGAAAACCTGGATCAAGAAAAAGCGTCGTATCCTTGCTCTTATCCTTGCGGCACGACACCATAAAGGCGGCAAAACTGCCCTGCATCGATCCAACAGTAGGAATACAACATGAAGCAGGGATGTCAAGGTCTAAAAAAAGTTTAACAAAGCGTGACGCCTCGCCCTTAACCTCAGGAATACCGTCGATCATAGGATATTTGGATGATATTCCAGAGTTCAAAGCCTTGATCTCAGCATCGACACCAATCTGCATAGATGGCAACCCAGGCACTCCCATCTCCATCCTTATAAATTTTTCTCCAGTTGCTTTCTCGATCTCAAACACAAGGTGAACAAGCTCGCGAATACTCGCCCTGCCCACATTCTCCACTTTAGATTCTGCGATCTTCGCAGCAACTATGCTATTTTTTATCGGTGTCTCTTTCATCAATTAACAATTCCTAATTTCTGTAACAAGTCAAATTCGTGCAACAATTTAACATCACTTTCCAATGTGACAAATAAGAATATGCGAATTTCGCAATTTTCTATCCCAGCAGTTTAGTAATCACGATAATATGGACAGGGAAGAAACCCCACCTTGGTGGGATTCAATTGAAGTGAAAAGATTATTATCTCTTAATTCATCGCCCCGCGGGTATATCCATTTAAATCTATTGTAATCTTCTTAAATCCAATTTTCTGCATTTCAGCAACTATGCTGTCACGCATACGAAACAATCTGGGCAGATGGATTGGTTTGACCTCAATACAGGCAGTACCAGGTGCAATAACTCTGACCCGATTTCCAGCAAAACCTGCATTAAAAAGAAGATCTTCAGCAGCATCTACAAGATCCAACGTTTTTCTCTCAATCGGTGTGCCACACGGTATTCTTGAAGCCAGGCATGCGGATGCTGGCATATTCCAGCTCGTAAGATGCAGTTTTCTTGCCAATAGTCGCGTAAGACGCTTATCAAAACCTGCCTCTGCCAACGGATGCTGAATTCCAAGCTCAGCTGTCGCTTCCAAACCCGGTCGGTAATCACCATAGTCATCAGTAAGAGTACCGTCAACAACGACCTCTATTCCTTGCTCTTTTATCGCTGCGATTAGGCTTGTCATAATCTTTGTTTTACAGTAGTAGCATCTACGCGAATCATTACGTTGCACATCCTCGTCCTCCAAAAGGTTCAATTCAAGGATTTGCAAATCAAGGTTATTTTCAGCACACCATTTTTTAATCAATTCGCTCTCGCGTTTTGGAGAGAAAGGAAGTTTGGCATGAGCGAGAACGAGCTTATCTTTCGGGATAACTTCAGACGCAACCTTTGCAAGCAGTGTACTGTCAGCACCACCAGAAACAGCCACAGCCAACGATGGGTAACCTTTGAGTATATTTCTTAAATGCTTTTCAGCACTATTTAAATCTAATTTATTCATATCCTGGATAATTCGAAAATTATTTAGTTCAATACACCCTTACTAATCTGAAAGAAATGTTTCAATTCGGCACCATATTTAGCCTTTTGTTCAGGGAGTGAATCAAGGCTTTTTATGAAATGTTTTGCAGAATCAACAGATTTGACACGATCCACATGATACATTCGCTTAATTGCATCTATTTTGCTTTCACAGAATGCAACACATAACGCCTGAACCTCTTCATTGTCAGATACTGTGGCAGCGGCAATAGGCTTACCACGCAACATAAAAACATTTGCCCTTGTGGACGATTCCAGATCAT
>JAUUYH010000171.1 GCA_030590505.1 Kiritimatiellota bacterium | reverse complement strand
TGCAGATCAGTCGCAATGTTCGAGTCGGCATCAAGGTAGTTCATTAAGATACGCATGACAATGAAAAAACTCTCAGCTATTTAGACTTTTCTTTCTTTTTTTGTATTCTCTCAAGGATTTTTTTTCTCATTTCCGAAATTTCTACAGATGATCTTTTAGATGTGGATTTACGCGTTGTTGGTTTCTTCTTTGTTGATGTTTTCTTCGGAGGAGGTGTTGCCTTAGGAGGCGTCATTGAAAGGCCCTGCTTTCGGGCAATCGCCGCCTGTGTCTTAACAGCATTCTGCCTTCTTCGTAAACTACCCTTATCGTTTTTATCAAGCGTGAGCAATATTGTATCACGTCCATTATTGAGAGTTGCAGTCGCATTTTTTGAAGAAATTGTTGCCAATTTATATCCCGTCGTGCCAATAGATTCATTAACTCTGTAGAACTTTGAAGGGAGAGATTTTTTACGTCTTGAGGCAGCACTATTAATGATCGCACCACTTACATCACCAATTTTAAATAGACCTGTAAGTTCAAATGATCCTTTATAGGGAGTCGTCTTCGCGACCTCCGCGTCTTCAACCTTTCCGCGACTTGACAAGAAAATATTATTTTCGTAAATATATGACAACTCTCCAGGCATAGCGATTGCCCCTTGGTCAAAAATACCAGTTTGTTGCTGGCTGGGCCCCTGTGGAGTCATCTCTAGCTCTTTATCTGGAGGGGGCGGTGCATAATAAACATGCGTATAAATCAGCCATGCCACGCAGAATCCGAGCAAAATGTTCAAAAATATAAAAAGTTTTTTCATGAAATTATCATTATTTCCCGCAAATGGGGGTAGTTCTCTTCAATTTGTACCTTGAATAGTTGTCTTTAATCACATTATTAACACAACTTCGAGTTGTTCCTTTATTCATTCTCTTATATCATACACCTTATTGTAAAAATTGCCATTCATAAAATTGAAAATCTTTTCCAGAAACAAGATTTATTGGCACCATTAAAGTGCAAGTTAAAACTTTGCCAGGTAGATTAGCTCCAGGTTGTGCCTTAATTAAAAAAGTATAATAACCTGATTCTCTCATAGAATATTGTGCGTTAATCTTTGCTAAAAGGTTTGGGTCAAGCGAATCTGACAGCGGAATGCCCTCTGTGATCCATAGTTTACGTGCATCAATTACTGCATCAATTTCACTTGATTCCAGTTGAGCATCGGAAGCAAAACTATCATTATTGGTAGAGTAGAAATTATCTTTCCCGCTTATTGTTTGTAAGCCTTTGGAGGGGATAATTCTCAAAGAAGAGACAACCCCGTTTCTATCGGGCAAGAAGAACTCCTCTGCTCCTGGTATTAAGAGGAGCTCTTCGCGGAATTCAAACTTATCATTTCTCGGCAATGGCTCTAAGCCGATCGATACATAATCATCGAATTCCATACCACCATTAAGTTGCACCATGTCGTTAGTATCCACATAATCTTTAATTGCCCCTAAGATTAGCTTATATCGCTCCCACTTTTCGTAATCATCTCCAAAGGAGGCCTGTGTGCGAACAAGGTTTTTAGTTGGGGGTGAATCAGAGATATCTTTTCCAACAGCAGCATCAAGAATTGATACAGTTACCTTGCCATCATAGTAGTCAAGTTTATGCTCTAATCCATCTGCCATATAACGCTCTAAATCATCCCCACCTGCTACGTAATCTACATTGCCAAGTGATCTAGTCGGGTGGAGTTTTCTATCGTTTCTAAGAAGCCATATTGTTCTATCAAGTGCCCCCTCTGCCAGATATACGGATTGATCCATATCGCATGTAACTTTTGAGATCTGATTTGAGATTAGAGCTAATGTTGTAATGGATGCTGCAAGTAAGGCAATAAGTACCATTATGCTCATCACAAATATAAGAGCGACTCCGCTCTCATTGTGTGAAATATTTATGTTATTATCTTTTTTCATATTTTAATTTCTATTGCTGTAATATTTGCGGCCAAAATTTGAACGTTTTGATGAACCCGCAGTTCGCCTAAGCCACACGTCCGATGTGTTATCATCCCAGTTTACCCTCATCTGTATTGCCATAGGAATAAATCGTTCTCGCTCTTCATCCCACTCATCGAGCCACTCAAGCTCCCTTTGCGAATTCAGATCCCCGTAGGAAAATTCAATAGATCTAACATTATCTGCAAGTACTTCACTATTGCCTGACTCTTTGTTTAATTCCCAGTAGAGTATTGGCGTTTTTTGATACATTGCTATCAGTTGTCCATCTTCCACAAAAAGGTATATAAAACGAATACCACCCTCCTGTGCATCATTTATACGATGCTTGGTAGCAAAAATGATCTCATCACTTTTGCCGAAAAAAATCTGTTGAGTTTTAAATAACTTTCGATCTTTCCAATTAAAAGGGATGATATTGCGAAAACTCGCATTAACCACCTTATCAATCATAATGCTTCTCATCAAACTATCACTGTGTCTTGCAACGGTATTCCACGATTGCTGTACACCTGAAAGAGCTGTGCCAGCAGTAATAAAGACAACAGAGATCAGCGCAACTGCAACAACAATTTCCATAAGAGTAAAGCTCGAAATAGCGACAATTTGCCGATTTAGCAAACGTGCCGTAGCTGATCTGGTATTCTTTGATTTAATTGTACGCATAAATTATTCTCTCACTTCTCTTATTTTACCTATAACCTAGATTTGCACGATTTAGGTATAATGATCATTGAGTATCATCCGATTTTAAAATCTTATCCATCTCGATCTTGCCAATAATATTGCCACCATCATCTATAATACTTATCGTTAACTTTACAAGACTCCAGCCATTATCCATAGTACTCTCCACGCCATCCTCAAGTTCAGGCTCGCCAACTTCGCATAATGCCTCATAACCTTCAAATGGGAAAAATTCTTCAGAAATTTGCTCTTTAGGGCCAGCAATTAAGTAATATTCCACTGCCTGACTCAGCATATGCTGCACTTTCCAACGATTTACAGCCTTATTCATCCTATCGGAACCAGATGCAGTAATCTGCAACGCAGTCACCACTCCGATTGCGAGAATCGCAATAGAGACCACCACCTCCATCAGGGTAAATATCCGATACAGGCCATTTTGTTTACTTTTATACTGCATATAAGTCAACTCTTTAATCCAAGTATTATATTCCAAGATGTCATAACTCAGCTCTCCATAACGACCCCATCATTCCAGCACTCCCTCACTTCCTTACTCCAGCACTTCAGAACTCCAGCACTTTAGAACTTCAGAACTTTAGAACTTCTTCACTCCTTACTCCTCTTCTCTGCTGTATGAAAGTCCAGTTAATTGCGAGATCCCCACTAATGTCTTACGATCACTCAGCATCAGGGTTAATTCTGGTCCCGAAGCGGAGCCATCGGGAAAGAATCGAAATCTTATATCTTCAACATCTTGATAGTTCGGGAATTCAACTGTGATTTTCTTAACAATTTTCTGAATACTAAGAATGCTGGATGATCTTTCTTTTAGGGATTCTATAGTAAAATCAGGGTCATTCTCTTCAATTGCACGATAGAGGATAAACTCCTGTGTTTCCTTGTTATATGCAACAGCCATCTCGATCCCCTGCAGACCTGACTGTGTTGATGCTTCAGTAAAAATCTTACGAATACTTTTTGTCGCACCATCAAGTGTTGCAAAAACTGGAAGTTTGAGATTTATAAGGACAATTCCTGAGATAAGTATTGCAATAGATACAACCGTGACGACCTCAATAAGAGTAAAGCCCCGAGTTCGTCTTTGCGGTTTAGCGTATGAATAATTGATCATAATCTGCGTACTCCGCAATCTTTGAGGTCAAGATTCTAGTATTACTCATCATCATCCGGCCAGTTAGTGATATCTTTACCACTCCCAGTCCCACCCAGCACTCCATCGCTACCGTAGCAGATGATATCATAAGTTCCTGCACCTCCGTTTTGACTTGGTGTCTGAAAAATATAGGTGTTCTGCCATGGATCTTTCTGAATTGTTTTGCGCTTCAGGTATGGTCCCTGCCATTTTTTGCTGGATCCTGGATTGATAACAAGTTCATTTAATGTTCTGGGCAATCTCCCAATATCCATCTGAAATGCAGAAATTACTGTTGCAAAATTCTGTATTTCTGCGATAGCTTTTGTCTTTTTTGCATTATTAGTAATTACGCTGTAGGTCGGAATCGCAATACCTGTAAGAATCAGTATAATTGCGATAACAGTTACAAGTTCAATTAGTGTAAATAGTGAATTATACACCTTTTTTCCATTCCATTTTTTCATATTCTATTCTCCTTTTAAATAATTTCTACTTGTGTAAAACAGATAAACCCATCTTTGGGATTAATTACCCTGCATTGCGATAATCGCCATAAATATTGATAACACAACAGCCAGCACAACCATTGCGATAAGTAATATGACAACAGGCTCAAAAAGTGCAAGCAGTTTCTTGATACTATTCTTAATTTCTCCTTCATAGTAGAGAGCAGTCTCATTCAACATCTCTCCTACATTTCCTGTCTCCTCTCCTATATTCATCATCTGAGTTGCTGTTTTAGGAATAAATTTACTTTTACCCAGAGCCACAGAAAGTTTCGTCCCTGCACGTAATTCAGAGGTTACCCCCGTCAAGGTCTCTTTTATTGTTGTATTCTGAATAACCTTTTCCGCAATCTCGACAGAGCTTAACAGCGGGACATAATTCTGCAAAAGCACAGAGAGTGTTCTTACAAATCTAGTGACCTCAATTGTCTGCATCAAATTTCCGAAAATTGGAATTTTCAATACCTGTTCGTCCCAGATCTCCTTTGGACGGCCCCCATCACGAATTTTTTTAATCAGAAAAATAATTCCAGCAATCAATCCTAACCATAGAAGCACCCACCAACCAGTAAATAGATCACTTATATGTAACATAATCTGAGTAGGAAGTGGAAGTTTTTTCCCCATATCTTTAAAAATTACAGCAAATTTAGGAATAAATACAGTAAAAAGAAGGAGCACCAAACCACCAGTAACGATCAAAATAATTGCAGGGTAGATTGAACTTGTTACAAGAAAATTACGCAACTCCTTTCTATCGTTAAGAAATTTTCGCAGCTCATCCATTACCATTGTAAGTGCACCTGACTCCTCGCCAGCTTCAACCATATTTGCATAGATTGGAGGAAAAAGAGAGCTGCGGTCACGAAGAAGTCCTGAGAATTTTTTTCCCTCATGTAGTCCACGTCGAAGATCTCTTGCAACCTCTCCACTATACTCATCCTCCGTAGTATCGCCCATAATTGCCAGTGCCTGCTCTAGTTGAATTTGAGCATGAAGAAGCGGAACTAGACGATTAGTGAATGCGCAGCAATCAAATTTCTTTTTTTTACTAAAAAAGCTAAAAAGTGATTTTGCCTCTCCATCAGTCTGCCCCATAAACGTTATTGGTGTAAAACCCTTAGCACGCAGTTTAGTAAGAGAATCTTCTTGAGACTCTCCCTCTATCAGCATCTCTACGGCACCGCCGCCTTTGCTGTCGACTGCTTTGTATTTGTATAGTGACATATTTATCTTTAATAATTAACTTAATTTTTAGACAATTGTAATTTTTAATCAAAAATATACTGCTTTGAATGAATTCCAATTTACACATTTAAAATTACTATCTTTGACATTGTACTTGTGTATAAAATGATATACATTGCCTTAAGCTTACAATATATATTTTTTTTAGCAAAAATCAAGGCTGCCAAACTCAAATTTTTATAAAAATAAAAATATGGGTATTCGT
>JAUUYH010000091.1 GCA_030590505.1 Kiritimatiellota bacterium | reverse complement strand
TTTATATCACATTTTAGAGTGTATTTATATTTGTTTGTATAGTGTCGGCATCTCTCTCTTGCCGCACTTGTTCCTTTCCCTACACGGCAGGAGTAGGAGTCATTGATAAAACGCCGTTCGGTCAACGGCCCGATTATATTGCACAATGCATGGTGAACAATCCTGTCCTGGTATGGAGCCGCACTGATAAGCCGTTTTTTAGGTTCGTAGATGTAAAGCTGTTTATACCCTGACGATATGAAGAAGTACATCTAGAGTTATGCTGTCAATCTTTTGGCCGAACGTAAAACGCTGGCTCTTCGGAATATTTGCAGTATGGTCAAAAGTCCACCCGCAGAACTCTTCCCAAACAGTATATAACGGCGGTCTGTTTTTATCTGATGTCATAATTTATATATGTGCGATCGTAGTACGATCATAGTAAATTTAAAGCGACACATGGGTGTCGCACTCCAAAGCACTTCGTGCGGTGTCTTTTCCATAGAACACGCATTCAACGTGCAATTAAAAAGTGGCGTAGGGCCACCGCACTCCAAAGATTTGCGTTGCAAATCGAAAATATAAATCGAGTTGCTTCGCAACTAAAACTAAGAGCCCCTGACTCCGCAGGGTGTTTTTAGGGACAGGTTGATTATCGACTATTGAACAAACACCCTCAATCAGGAGGCGACAATCAACCTGTCCCCTTTTTTCTACTGCGAATTTCGCAGAAATGACAGCAACAGATTAAGGATTAGTTAGGAAAAAGTGGCTTGCCCACTAATGTAGCATAACCGTCTCGGTTGTGAATTCACTTGGAGGCGTCTCGCTTTTTCTTGTAAGAAAAACGACATTGGCTCCAACGACACAAGGTCGCTGGTGGCCTAAGATTGTGTTGCTAACTTTTTTCTGGCGCCCTGCATCTTCTCTCTGTAGTACGGAAGCATTTTAGTCGCCTCAGGCGACCCCCTGCCTGTACATCTTCCTCTGTAGTATGGGCATCCCTGCCTGTACATGCATGATAATAATCCGTCACTACGCTCGGGGGCTCCTAATCTTTGCCTTAATCTAATCTCTTTCCCTTTCTTGACCTAAAACTTCTTCCAACTCCAGAACTTCTTCTTATTCTGCTTGCATTGTGATTATGTTGCGTTATATTCTATGTGAAATAATTAACAGTGTGATTGTTTTCACATAAAAAGAAAGGTTATTCATGAACAGTAAGAAAGGTATACCCGAAAAGACAATAGAGAGGCTCGCGATGTACCGTCGCTTGCTTTCTGGGCTGAAAGAGAAAGGTCTTGAGCATTTATATTCTCATCAGTTAGCGGAATTCACGCGTAATACGCCGGCCCAGATAAGGCGTGATTTAATGATGACGGGATATGTTTCGAATGCTCGCAAAGGATATACGATCGGAGATTTGGTTAAGAAGATTGATGAGACTTTAGCGGGTTCCCAGCGCCAGAAGATAGCTCTGGTTGGCATTGGCAATCTTGGTCGAGCTATTTTATCATATTTCAACAATCAGCATTCAGCCTTGTCGATAGTTGCGTCATTTGATAATGATGATACAAAGGTAAATCGTGTTATTGCGGGTTGCCGTTGTTATCATATTAAGGATCTCGAGGCAAAAATAAAAGAAGAGGGTATTGATTTAGCAATTATAACGGTTCCTGGTCATCATGCTCAGGAAGTTGCAGAGAAGCTTGAGTCAGCTGGGATTACGGGGATTCTAAATTTTGCACCAGTTCCTCTAAAGCTCCCGGATAGCATTTATTCGGACAGGATAGATATTACAACAGCAATAGAAAAAGTTGCGTATTTCGCAAGTAAAATCAGGAAAGAATTATGAGCAAGGATGCAATAGCAAAAATAATGGAGAAGTATGCAGGCGGAGAAAGAGACAGCTTGATTCCATTACTGCAGGAGATTCAGGATGTGGAGGGTTATCTTTCGCGCAAACAGGTTGAGGAGATAGGAAAATTATTAAAACTTCCGACAGGGAAGATTTACGGAGTTGCTACTTTTTACAATCAGTTTCGATTCAAGCCACAAGGGCGTTATCATGTGCAGGTTTGCCGTGGCACGGCCTGTCACGTAAAGGGTTCTGCCGCAGTGCTTGATGCGATTGAAAAAGATCTGAATATCAAATCAGGAGAGACTGACCGCAAGGGTGATTTTAGTTTGGAAGTGGTTGCCTGTATTGGAGCGTGTGGATTAGCCCCGGTAATCAGTGTAAACGGAGAATTTCATGCTGGCGTGATCCCGAAGGATATTCCCAGAATTCTTAATGGATATAGAGATACGGAGGTGCAGAATGAGCAAAATAGATAGAGGACTAATCGCGATGCTTTCGCATGAATATATCTGTGGGCATAAGGAACGGCCCGAGAGTGTTGCTTCGACCTTGCAAAAGATTCGTCGTGAAAGAGATTTGGAAAAGTCTGTTATTTTTGTAGGTGCTGCAACTTGCGGGATCAGTGCGGGTTCAGACAAGGTGTTGAGGGTTATAAAGAAATATATTAAGGATAATAAGATTGATGCGGAACTTATTGAGGTTGGTTGCATAGGATTGTGTGCAGAAGAGCCGATTATGGATGTACAGATTCCTGGCAAGAAGAGAGTATCTTTTAAAAAAGTTTCGGTTGATGATGTAGGTGGACTCCTCGATGATATTTTTGTAAAAAAAGAGGTCAAAAGCGAGACTGCTTTATGCCAGCATGCAGGTGAGAGTGAAGGGTGGGATGGGGTTTTAATGCTTAAAGAACATCCATTTTTTGCTCAACAGACGCGATGGGTTTTACCAAATTGTGGAATAATTGATCCATGCAATATAAATGAATATTTGGCGTATGATGGATATCAGGCATTGGCAACGACACTTCATACAAAATTACCTTCGGAAATATGTGATGAGGTTGAATTTAGTGGTCTGCGTGGGCGTGGAGGCGGTGGATTTACGACAGGTACCAAGTGGAAATTTGCCCTAAAGACCCAAAGTGATCAAAAATATATTATCTGTAATGCGGATGAGGGTGATCCTGGAGCATTTATGGATAGAGCAGTAATTGAAGGAGATCCTCATAGATTGCTTGAAGGGTTAGCCATTGCCGCTTACGGGATAGGTGCATCGAAGGCATATATCTATATTCGTGCGGAGTATCCTCTTGCGATTGACCGTTTGAAGATTGCGATCAAGCAGGCTGAAGAGTGTGGACTGATTGGAGATAATATTCTGGACAGTGGATTTAATCTTAGAATTATTATAAAAATGGGAGCTGGTGCATTTGTCTGCGGAGAAGAGACTGCCTTAATTCATAGTATTGAAGGGAAGCGCGGTATGCCGCGTCCGCGACCTCCATTTCCTGCAGTGAGTGGTCTTTTTGGACATCCTTCAGTAATAAATAATGTCGAAACTCTGGCAAACATTCCTGGAATTATTAAAAATGGAAAAGATTGGTTCAGATCTCTCGGTACTGAGGGAAGCAAGGGAACAAAGGTTTTTGCTCTTAGCGGGAAAGTAAAGCGTACTGGATTAGTTGAAGTTGCCATGGGTATGAAATTGCGTGATATCGTGTTTGACATAGGTGGCGGGATAGAAAATGATAATAAGTACAAAGCTGTTCAGATTGGTGGCCCTTCTGGAGGTTGCATAACCGAGGCTCACTTGGATATCGAAATAGATTATGAATCGTTGAAAGAGGTTGGTGCAATGATGGGCTCCGGCGGCCTTGTTGTTATGGATGAATTTAACTGCATGGTTGATGTTGCAAAATTTTTTATGGATTTCATTCAGCGTGAAAGTTGCGGAAAATGTATTCCATGTCGGGAAGGAACCAAACAGATGCTTGCAATCTTGGAAAATATTACCAGAGGACGTAATGGAGATGGAAACCATGGTGCTCTTGAAAGGATGAAAGGCGTAATTCACCTTAACCGTTTAGCGGAAGTGATTAAAGATACCAGTCTTTGTGGTTTAGGGCAGACTGCTCCTAACCCGATCCTCAGTACATTGAAATGGTTTAGAGCTGAGTATGATGCACATATTTATGAGCGCAAGTGCCCAGCAGGAGTCTGCCGTGAACTGTTGACATATACGATTATTGAGGAGAAGTGCATTGGCTGCACTGCTTGTGCTAAAAAGTGCCCTACTGGGGCAATAAAAGGAGTTAAGAAAGCCCCTCATTATATTATTGATGAAAAATGCATAGGCTGCGGGGCATGTAAGGATGTGTGTAAGTTTGATGCCGTAAATGTCGAGTAAAAAGGGAAAAATTATGTTTAAGATTGAAGTAAATAATAGAATAATAGAGGCGGAGGCAGGTGAGACAATTCTTTCGACATTAAAACGTGCAAATATTCATGTTCCTACATTGTGCCACATGGAAGGGTTGCTTCCGACTGGTGCGTGTCGCCTCTGTGTTGTAGAAGTTGAAGGGATGAATGGTTTGATACCTAGTTGTTCGTATCCAGTTCGTGAAGGACTTAAAATTTATACTAACTCACCGAGAGCTGTGCGTGCTAGGAAAACAATTATTGAATTGCTGTTGGCGAATCACCCGGATGACTGCCTTTACTGTGTTCGAAACAAAAGCTGTCAACTTCAGGATCTTGCTGAAGAGTATGGAGTGCGTGAACGTCGCTTAAGTGCAGAGAAAAATGAATATACTATAGACCAGACAAGTCCCTCAATTGTTCGGGATCAGGCCAAGTGTATCCTTTGTGGAAAATGTGTTAGGGTTTGCGAAGAGATACAGAATATAGGTGCAATTGATTTTGCCGGACGTGGTAGCAAAACAGTGATATCTACGGCGTTTAATGAAAATCTTAATGTCTCGAGCTGTATCAACTGTGGACAGTGTATTCTAGTATGTCCTACTGGAGCCCTGCGTGAAAAAAGTTATCTAAAAGAGGTTCGAGATGCGCTTTCTGATCCTGAAAAGCATGTAGTTGTTCAGCATGCGCCCTCTATTTCAGTAACAATTGCCGAGGAGTTTGGAGCAAAGAGCGGTATAGATGTAGATGGGATGTTGGTCACGGCATTTAGGCAGATTGGTTTTGACCGGGTTTTTGACACATCTTTCTCCGCTGATTTAACGATAATGGAAGAAGCTTCTGAGTTGGTACATAGAATTACTACAGGTGGAAAATTGCCGATGATGACAAGTTGTTCTCCAGGCTGGATCAAATATATTGAACAGTCTTATCCTGAAATGACAGATCATCTCTCCACCTGCAAGAGTCCACAGCAGATGCTTGGTGCAGTAATTAAAAGCTACTATGCTGAGAAGCATAACATCAAGCCTGAAAATATATACAGTGTTTCTGTAATGCCATGCGTGGCAAAGAAATTTGAAATTCAGCGTCCTGGCATGGGAGAGAATAATATCTTTGATGTAGATGCTGTTATTTCTACCCGTGAAGCAGCACGTTTGATAAAAATGTACGGAATTGATTTTAAAAATCTTCCGAGTGGAGCATCAGATACTCCATTTGGTGAGCGTACTACAGCAGGGAAACTGTTTGGCGGCTCTGGTGGAGTGATGGAAGCGGCTCTAAGAACTGCATACTTTATGATTACTGGGAAAGAGATGGAATCCCTGAAAGTTGAAGCTGTACGCGGGCAGGAAGGGATAAAGGAAGCAAAGATTACAATTGGAAAACTTGAAGCAAGCGTGGCAGTAGTCAATGGAATTGGCAATGCAGAAAAATTGCTAGAGCAGATCAAGGGAGGACGTGATGATTTGGCATTTATCGAAGTGATGACATGTCCAGGTGGTTGCATTGCTGGCGGCGGACAGCCCTTGAATACTGACAAGGATAAAATAAAATCGCGTCTTGGTGCTTTATACAAGATTGATCAGACAGAAAATGTGCGAGTTTCGCATAAAAACAAGGATATTAAGCGCCTTTATGATGAATATCTAGGTGAGCCACTTGGGGAGAAGAGTCATCACCTGTTGCATACTCATTATATGAAACGTGAAGTATTAAAATAAGAGGCTTTTCTTTGGCATTATCACCACTCTGGGGTTTCGTCCAGAGAGGGTTTTTAAAATATATTACGAGAAAGAAAAATGGAAACAATATCTGAAACACCTATAGAAAAAAATAAAGAGGAGCAGGAGCCGCTGATCACGACAATAGGCGACCTCTGCAAAGTCTGTTATACTTGTGTGCGGGATTGCCCAGCAAAGGCTATTCGCATTGAGTCTGGGCAGGCCGAAGTGATTACGGAGAGGTGTATTGCGTGTGGGAATTGTGTAAAGGTGTGCAGCCAGAATGCAAAGCAGTATAAGAATTCAATAGAGGAGGTCAAGCAGCGATTACATTCCAGAAAGAAAAAAGCTGCGATTATCGCACCTAGTTTTCCTGCGGAATTTACCGAATATAGCCATCAAATTTTGGTCGGAATGTTACGATCTTGCGGATTTGATTATGTATGTGAAGTTGCATTTGGTGCGGATCTGGTAGCATCTGAATATCGTACACTGCTTGAGAATAATCCTGACAAGTCATTTATCGGCACAACGTGTCCAGGAATAGTTGCCTATGTTGAAAAATATTATCCTATTTTGATCGAGAATCTTGCACCAATAATTTCTCCTATGGGAGCAACGGCAAGGGCATTGCGTTTTGTTCATGAAGATGATATGGAAATTATCTTTATCGGCCCATGTATTGCAAAAAAAGCGGAGGCTGCCCGAGATGAAAATGTGTTAGTTAATACAGTGCTTACTTTTAGCGAACTTCGCACTTTGTTTCAGGAGCTTGCAATTAATCCTGAGCAGACAGCAGACTCTGATTTTGATGCACCGCGTCCAGGTTTAGGGGCGTTGTTTTCATTGAGTGGCGGAATTCTTCAGGCAGCAAATATGAAAGAGGATCTTCTCAACTCAAATATTATCTGTGCAGACGGTAAGAATAATTTTGTGGAAGCTCTGAAGGAGTTTCAGAAAGGTTCTTTTGCCCCGAAACTACTTGAACTGCTTTGTTGTAAAGGTTGTGTCGACGGTGCTGGAATGAGTTGTGAATCATCAGGATTTACCCGTAGAAATGCGGTTGGAGATTATGTCAACAAGAATCTGATTCAAGCGATGACGGAAAAGGGAGATGATTTTAATAGTCAGTATGATGAGATTGTTGCAAACATTGATATGACCACAGAGTTTAAGAATGATGATCATCGCCTGCCCGATCCTTCGCTATTAGAGATTGCAAATATTCTTAAGAAAATGGGTAAATTAAAACCTGAAGATGAACTTGATTGTGAGGCATGTGGCTACAAAACATGTCGTGAACACGCAATCGCGATTTATAAAGGACTTGCTGAAAATGAGATGTGCCTCCCAAACACAATAGAAAGGTTAAAGAAATCATTAAAAGACCTTAATCTTTCAAATGACCAGTTAGAAGAGACAAAGCAGGCACTGTTTAATGCTGAAAAACTTGCCAGCATGGGACAACTTTCTGCGGGCATTGCACATGAGATCAATAATCCACTCGGGGTGATACTTCTCAACTCTAAAATAATGCTCGATTATATGGATCAAAATAGTGAAGATTATGAAGATATTGAGTTGATTGTTGAGCAGGCAGAAAGGTGTAAAAAGATTGTTTCAGGATTGCTTGATTTTGCTAGAAAAAATAAAGTAATTCTGCAACCTGAAAATATTATTAAACACGTTAATCAATGCCTGAAATCGATTATAAAAAATGATAATATAGAGATAGTTGTGAATTCTGCGAAGATCGCAGATTCAGAATTTGAAATTGATAAAGATCAGATGGCTCAGGTCTTTACTAATCTTGTGATTAATGCTAGCGAAGCTATGCAGCCCAATGGCGGAACAATCCATATTGAACTGTCTGATACTGAGGATGAGTTAACTGTGGTAGTCAAAGATGACGGCCCGGGAATTCTGGAAGAATATAGAAATAAAATATTTGAGCCTCTGTTTACAACTAAACAGATAGGAAAGGGTACTGGTCTCGGATTAGCTGTCACTTACGGCATCATTAAAATGCATCACGGGCAGATTGTAGTCGAATCAAATACAGATAATGAGAGTGCTCCTACAGGTACTCAATTTACTATTAAAATTCCTAGAAAAGGAGATATGAAACAATGGGAAACGATGATAGAGTAGATTATACGGGGAAAACAGTATTATTGGTTGATGATGATCTTGATTTTCTTGCACAGCACGAGTTAGGTTTGAAATCAATTGGCTTTACTGTCATATCGGCGGAGTCTCAGAAAGATGCTCTGGAACTTATTGCAAATAAAAAATATGATATTGCAGTTTTTGACTTAATGATGGAGAATGAGGACAGCGGTTTTATTCTGAGCTATAACAGTAAAAAGAAAAATCCAGATGTACCGGTAATCATAGCAACCTCGGTAACGAATGAGACAGGGATGCAGTTTGATTCAATTACGGAAGAGTCAAGATCCTGGGTGAAGGCTGATATAATGCTGGATAAGGATCTTAGATTTGATCAGCTCGAACGTGCAATAAATACGCTATTAAGTTAAATGTCGCACAAGCGTCTCGCTTGTGAAATAATGTAGCAGAGCCGCTAACGGACTCTTCTGGTTAAGTGCAACAATGGAATAATTTGGTTATGAACGATTTTAAAAGGTTAAATATATGAATAAGCTTCAAGTTCTTGTTATTGACGATGAACCTGGTATGAGGCGTGGCGTTGTAAAGGTTCTGGGGCGATTTACTATGTCACAGCGTTACCTAGAGACAGAAGTTTCCTTTGAGGTTACAGAGGCAGAAAATGGAATAGATGCTCTTGCCGCTCTTAAAAAGGGAGGATTTGACATTGTTCTTCTCGATTACAAACTTCCAGATATGAATGGGATAGATATTCTGAATGTGATCAGAGAGAATAGATATGACCTTTTGACTATTATGATGACAGCCTATGCTTCTCTTGAGGTTGCAGTAAGTGCTACCAAAAACGGAGCTTTTGACTTTTTAGCTAAGCCGTTTAGTCCTGATGAGCTAACTTCGGTGGTCCGCAAAGCAACTTCAAATCTGATGTTAAAAAGACATGCTAGGAAGCTTGACGAAGAGAAAAAGCAGGTTCGTTTTCAATTTCTTTCTGTTCTTGCTCATGAACTCAAAGCCCCCTTGAATGCCATCGAGGGGTATCTTAATCTTATGGATGATCGCATAGGTGGCGATAAGATAGAAGATTATGACAAGATGGTTAAACGCTCTCTGATAAGGGTAAGCGGTATGCGCAAACTTATTTTTGACCTGCTTGATCTGACCAGAATGGAGTCGGGTAGGAAAAAACGCGAGCTGCAAAGTATCAATATTCTTGATGCGGCTCAAACTGCAATTGAGAGCATGGAACCGATGGCGAATGAGCACAATATTACAATTAACCTGATCCCGAAGCAGCGGGTTCTTATAAACGGCGACAGTGGTGAGTTTGAGATTATTTTTAATAATCTGATATCCAATGCCGTAAAATATAATAACGATAACGGCAGAGTTGATATTAACATTATAAAAGAGAGTGATATTGTTACAATCACCGTGTCAGATACTGGAATAGGTATGAATGATGAGCAAATAGCAAAGTTATTTAAAGAGTTTGTACGGTTTAAAAATGATAAAACACGAAATATTGAAGGCAGCGGCCTTGGGTTATCAATTCTCAAGCGCATCAGCTTGCTCTACAATGGAGAAGTAAAGGT
>JAUUYH010000121.1 GCA_030590505.1 Kiritimatiellota bacterium | reverse complement strand
TTAAATGAGAAACCTATCCTGGATGGACTTCCATCTGGAAAATCGGAATTTGAGACAATTACCTATTTAAGCACTTTGGCTTCATTGAATGCAACTAATCTTACAAATTTTCTAGGTAGCGGCTTTTATGATCATATAATTCCAGCAGCAGTTGGTGCGATTA
This sequence comes from Kiritimatiellota bacterium, assembly GCA_030590505.1. Classification (GTDB taxonomy): domain Bacteria; phylum Verrucomicrobiota; class Lentisphaeria; order Victivallales; family JAADHT01; genus JAUUYH01. The sequence continues at coordinate 7,741 of JAUUYH010000121.1, read as the reverse complement.
CTGGACGCTCTGAATTTTATACAGCATATACTCCATACCAGCCCGAAGCCTCACAGGGAACTCTGCAGGCAATCTACGAGTACCAGTGTGCAATTTGCAGACTTACAGATATGCCAGTAACCAATGCATCAATGTATGACGGTGGAACTGCACTTTTTGAAGGTATGATGCTTGCAGTTCGAGCAACTCGCAAAAGAGAGGCTGTTATATCTGGTGCCGTATCACCAATTTACAGAGAGATGATCCGCTGCTACTGTTCCAACCTTGATGTTAATTTAATTGAAGTGCCTGCCGGTGAGACATGTTCAAATATTAAAGAGCTTGCAAATGCCATTACTGATAACACAGCATGCGTATTAGTGCAGTATCCAAACGTTTTCGGAACAATTGAAGATTGGACTGAATTTATTGAAGAGGTACATAAAAAACGCATACTAGTTATCTGTTCAACCTATCCTGTATCTCTTGCTCTTCTTAAAACTCCAGGCGAGATGGGGTTTGATATTGTTACAGCGGAGGGGCAGAGTCTTGGAATTCCATTGAGTTTCGGTGGGCCGTACCTCGGAATTATGGCTGTTACAGAAAAACTTATGCGCAAAATGCCAGGGAGAATTTGTGGGCGAACCCTCGACAGTGATGGTAAAGAGGGATTTGTGCTTACACTACAGACTCGTGAACAGCATATTAGGCGCGAAGGGGCAATGTCAAATATCTGTTCAAATGAAAATTTATGTGCTCTTACGGCGTTAGTTTATCTTTCATGTATCGGAAAAAGCGGACTTATCAAGGTTGCTGAACTGTGTGCTGCAAAAGCGACATTCGCAAGAGATGAATTATTGAAAATTGATGGAGTGGAGGCTGTAGGTGATAATTCGTTTTTTAATGAATTTGTTATACGCCTGCCGGGTGATGCCTCGGAGGTTATTGGTAAAATGATTGATAAAGGATTTGCCGCAGGCTTCCCGCTTGGTCGTTACTATAAAGGTAGAGAACGTGAACTTTTGATTGCAGTTACCGAGAAACGTACTCGTGAAGAGATTAAAGCATTTGCCAATGCACTGGAGGCTGTATTATGGAACTAATTTTTTCAAAAGGTGCTGCGGGTAGAGTGGGATCCTCTCTTCCTGCACTTGATGTCCCGAATAACAACTCTATACTTGACTCTATGAAGCGGAAAGAATCGGCGGAAATGCCAGAAGTTTCAGAACTTGAGGCAGTCAGGCATTTTACCCTGTTAAGTCGTAAAAATATAGGTGTTGATTCACATTTTTATCCACTTGGCTCCTGTACAATGAAGTATAATCCCAAGTTTCATGAGAACGTTGCATCACTACCAGGATTTGCAGATCTTCATCCACTCCTTCCTCAGTTGAGAAGGGGAGGGGCACTTACTCAGGGGGCACTTGAAGTTATTTATGAAACCGAACAGATGCTGAATGAGATTCTAGGGTTTGCTCAGTTTACAATGCAACCACTTGCCGGTGCTCATGGTGAACTTACAGGATGTATGCTGATCGCGGCATATCATAAGGCAAATGGGGATGCTAGCCGTAAGGTTATGCTGATCCCCGATGCTGCACATGGTACAAATCCTGCCAGTGCAGCTGTCGCAGGGTTTATTACCAAAGAGATTCCAAGCGATGAAGAGGGAAACGTCTGCATGAAATCCCTAAAAGAGGCACTCGGACCAGATGTTGCAGGTATTATGCTTACCTGCCCGAATACACTTGGTCTTTTTGATCCGAATACCGCAGAAATCTGTAAACTTGTAAAGAACGCTGGTGGACTCTCATATTGCGATGGAGCTAATTTGAATGCGATTATAGGGCGTGTTAAGCCTGGAGATCTCGGTTTTGATGTTATGCACATCAATCTGCATAAAACATTTGCCACACCGCATGGTGGCGGTGGACCTGGTTCAGGCCCTGTAGGAGTCGCTCCTCAACTCGTTCCATTTCTCCCTGTCTCAAGAGTTGCGAAACGCGCAGATGGAACCTATACTCTCGAGTATAATCATTCTCAGAGCATTGGTTACATTGCTCCATTTTACGGGAACTTTTCTATTATTTTAAGAACCTATGCATATCTTGTAACTTTAGGGCGTGAAGGAGTGCCGCGTATAAGCGAGCATGCTGTCCTGAATGCCAACTATATCCGTGCGAAACTCGCACCATACTATGATCAGGAGTATGATCGATACTGTATGCATGAGTGTGTCTTCTCGGCAACTCGCCAGACTAAATATGGTGTGCATGCTCTGGATATTGCAAAATCCCTTATCGATAGAGGATTTCATCCGCCGACTATGTACTTCCCTATGATAGTTAAGGAGGCACTTATGATTGAGCCTACTGAGACTGAATCAAAAGAGGATATTGATAGGTTTATAGAGGCTATGATTGATATTGCAAAAGAGTCTGAAATAAGCCCTGAAAAGATTATTCAGGCCCCGATTACAACTCCAGTAAAGAGGCTTGATGAGACAAGAGCTGCCCGAAATCCAAAAATTTCAGAATAAGCATTTGTAAAGATAATTTATTGATGTATATTTGTTTGTTCATATAGAATGATAACAAGGGAAATTGAAAAATATGTCGCAAGCAATTTGTAGAGGTTGTGGTGGTGTTTTTGATACCACTGGAATAGAACCATTCACTATCTGTGAATGTTTTGATTGTAGCAAGGAGATTGCAGTTCCTTTTGAACTTGACTATCTCTTGTTGGAAAAACCAATAGGTAGCAAGTCATTTATAAATATTTTCGAGGGATTTGATCGATCCAGTGATTCACTAGTCATTATTATGGTTCTTGATAATGAGATCCCTGACTATGAAAAATTTCTTAAAATGGCAAAAGAAGAAGCTCGTGCTTTAGCAGCTGATTTGAAAAATCCTAATATAGCTCCTCTCCTTTCGTTTGATGAAATTTTAGGTAACTTTTGCATAACATTCCCACTGATTGATGGTTACAGTCTATCTGATTATTCTCCAAAGGAACAGGGCTTACTTGATTTTGAAGCTGTTATTGATGTTATGCAGGCCGGTGCCCTCGGTATGGCTGTTGCACATAATAAAAAAATTGTTCATCACAATATCGTACCTGATAATATTCGAATTGATGGCCGTGGTAATATAAGAATGACAAACTTTTTTCTCTCAAGATTTATATATAATGCTGACCAGATGACGAATAAAGCTTCAGAAGTCATAAAATGTGATCCAGCGGTATCTCCATATTTTATAAGTCCTGAAAAGGCAGAAAGTGGAATAGAGGATCAACGTGGAGATGTCTTCAGCTTTGGAGTAACAATGTATTATATGCTAACTGGTGAGTATCCTTTTGCCGGCAAAAGCGAGATCGAAACAGTTTATTCTAGGGTTCGAAAAAAAGTTAAAAAAGAGAATGAGGTTTTTAATACGTCATCAACAAGAATTATGACTCCAGATTCTGTTGAATATGTGCCACCAAAACATCCAAAGCAGATACGTAATGAAATTCCTGATGCGATATCTTCTTTAGTCATGGATATGCTATCATATTTACCAATCAAAAGACCTAAATTTACTGAAATACTAGCTGTATTCAACCGTATGATAGCGGATCAGTATAAAAAGGATACCGTAGTTGCCGCTCAACAAATAATGGTTACAACCCAAACCCGTGCTATACCTAAAATGGGTAATCTCGGCAAGCTAACATAATAATACTTTGGTAACGTATCTCACAAAAGTGATGACAGATATGAGATTCTGTCCCTGCTAGGTTTTATTTATGCCTCTTCACCCGTCCCCGAATGTAGTGATACGGTATTCTCTTTCTCTTTGCCTTATTTCTTGTATTTTTCCTCTTCAAGTACGTTAGGCATTCCTGCCTGACATAGCGTTAAAAAAAAGCATAAAAACATGCCCTTCTAGGGCCTGTAAGATTTATCAAAGGACTTTTCTTATTTCTTATCTCTTGCCCATGTCAGACAGGAATGTCTAACGTACTTCAGAAGCCTTTCAGGCATGATTACTATCATCTCTAACGTACTTGGTTTCGCACATTTTATTTACTTCTTATTTTGCTCATCCCGTCTTGTCTTAATCTTAATCTTTGTCTTAATCTAAAATCTTTCTTGTCTTAATCTTTGTCTTAATCAAAACTTTTATCTTAATATTCAATTCAACATTCAATACTTGCGTATTGATAATAATCCGTCACTACGTTCGGGGACGCAATTATCCGTGTTCTATGCTTGATCTCTTTTTTTTTAGTGTTACCGACTAATTTAGGTGAAGGCCCTTATTTATTTTCATTCCAATAGTTAGATAATGTATCAGCTTGGAGCGGATCGAAAAGTTGTGAGTTCCAACCTGCCTCTATTCCTGCAGTTATATTTTTAGGTTTATCATCGAGGTATAGCAGTGGTTTTCCGTAACGTTTCTCGTACTCTTCATACATTTTGTTGTTCGGTTTACATGATTTTGTTTCAAAACTGAAAACGCCACCAGAGACAAGATTTGCGAATGAGAGATTACGATAGATGTTGTTTATATGTATTGGAGATGTATCAGAGAAAAAAATCAGACGTATATTCTTTTCGATAGCTTTTTGTATGAAATTAGATGTTTCGGCAATCTCTTCTCCTAGGATGCTGATATATGCTTTACGGAGTTGATGATTTGAGAATTGGTTCTCTGTAGCTTTCTGAAATATTTTAAGCCACTCGGATTCATCAATTCTACCCTCTTCCATATCAATAATGCTTTTCATCAGCTCATCTGGAATCGTGATTGACTCTGGAGGTATTCCGAGCATCTCAAGGCAACGTTCTGGATATATTCTCAAGCATACATTTCCAATGTCAAGTGCTATTGTTTGCATATATAATTAATCCTCTCTCTTCTGTTGATTCATTTTTTGCGAAGTTCGCAAAATTGCGAGCCTTAGAGCTGCCTTTAGACTTCCAGTGTCTGCTGGAGTTTTCCATGCGATATTGAATGCTGTGCCGTGATCGACACTTGTTCGAATTATCGGGAGTCCGAGTGTTGAGTTTACTCCCTTATCAAATGCGAGCATTTTAAATGGAATATGTCCTTGGTCATGGTACATTGCAACAATACCATCAAAGCGGTCAAGTGTGTTTTTGATAAATAGAGTATCCGGCGGGAAGGGGCCCTCAACCTTGATCCCGTTTTTAAGTAATTTTTTAATAGCCGGTTTTGTTGTTACTTCATCTTCGTGTCCCATAAATCCATCTTCACCAGCGTGTGGATTTATTGCGGATATCGCAATTGACGGGTGGTTGATGCCTTCTGACATTATGGCGTCCTGGAGTAAATTTGTCACTTTGATTATCCGCTTTTTTGTAATTGATTCTGCGACTTTGCTTATCGGGATATGTGTGGTTACAAATACAACTCGCAGATTATCCGCAGACTGCATCATTACAAAATCACCCTCGGGAACGTCACAGAGTTCTGCAATTAGTTCGGTATGGCCAGAAAAGGGAATCTTTGCCATATTGACAGATGCTTTATTCATTGGTGATGTTACGATTGCATCAACTTTTCCAGCAATGGCATCTTTTGTTGCTGCGATTACGCAATTTCTTGCCTCAATGCCGCACTTCGGGTTTGCCTTACCTGTAGTTATCTCCTTGAATTGCAGAGAGCCGACGGGGTTGATTGAGAATTTGTACGGTTCTGCGATATTCGCAAACTTTGCAGCGCTTTTGATTATATCCGTTGAGCCAAAGAGAGTAATCTTTGCGATATTCGCAAATTCATGGTCAGATGCAGCACGCACTGCAATCTCAGGTCCAATACCTGCTGGATCACCGATTGTTAATGCAATATGAGGTTTTGATTTAGTGATCACGTTTTCCTCTCTTGTTTTTTGAGTTTCTTTTCTCCTCGAGAGTGGATTTCCATAAAGCTTGTACCGCTAGGCGTTTATTGAGTCGTATATCTATGCGGTTCCTGTGGCTTACAATAATTCCGTATGCAGTAAAATAGGAGATTACGGCGGATATAACTGCGAAGAGTGCACCACCCACAAAAAACGGCACAAGAATTTCACTGCCAAGCTGCATGAATGCTTCCCAGTTGTGTTTTTTTAAAAAATCACCAAAAATATCTTGCAACGTTTCAAGATCCATTGGATTACCTATAATCTGTGCACCAACATAACATTGAACCGGGTATATAATAAATATCGTAAAGTGGTTCGTTATCCAAGTACATGCAATTGCTGGAATCTTTTTGGCCTTAAGCATCCATGCAAGAAGCAAGGCGATTGCCATCTGACCACCCATAGGAATGAGAAATCCTGTGAAAAATCCAATGGCTACGCCGCGTGCAACGTAGTCAGGTGCACCTGACTGCTTTATCAATTTTATATATAAGCTTCTTATACGTTTTTTTATATTTAACTTCATCTGTTTTCTCCGATCAAATAGTGCAATCTAGCTCTTATTCGAATGTGCTTGTGTATCGCTGTTGCATTCCGATTAAGAAGGTATAAGGTATATCAAAGATGCATCTATACAATATGGTTGGACATATAATATTGAGAAATTAAAAATGAAGAGATATTTTATAACTGGAACAGGTACTGATATTGGTAAGACTTTTGTGACTGCTGGGCTTGCTCATGCTGCTCTTGCAGCTGGCAAGAAGACGGCGGTAGTCAAGCCTGTTCAGACAGGTACTGATAGTTACCCGACAGATCTTTGCGAAATTCGCAAAATGGCTCCTGGAATAGTGGAGATACCCGAAGAGGTTGCTACACCATACTCATTTAAGTTGCCAGCATCTCCGCATCTAGCGGCGGCAGAGGAGGGGAAGGGGATTGAACTTTCAGTAATGTTAGATGCAGTGATTCGCGTTGAACTGGAGTTTGAGCCTGAAATTATGCTGCTTGAAGGTGCTGGCGGGCTTTTAGTACCACTGAATGAGAAAGAGAGTATGCTTGATTTGATGAAACTTTTAGATATTCCCGTTATTGTTGTTGCCTCTTCTGGGTTAGGTACAATAAATCATACATTGATGACAATTGATATTCTTAAAAGTGCAGGAGTTGAAATTGCAGGTATTATTTTTAATCGTATGCCATTAAATCCCAGCGTTATTGAGGCAGATAATGTACAAATTATAGAAAAGATTTCAGGAGTTAGAACTCTTGCAGTAATAACTGAATTACCTAAAGGCGAAGAGTTTTCCTCCTCTGCAATCTCTGAACTTTTTGATTCGGCACTGCACCAAATGCTATAAACGATCAATCAGTCAACCAATCTTTTAGGAATATGTTTTGGTAACATCGTTGTGATTTCATAGTTTATGGTATTTGCGAATTTTGCAAGCTTTTCAACTGAGCATTCGCTATCAGGATTTGAACTGATAAGAGTAACTTCAGTCTCGGGCGGAATATCGTTAAACTCAGACAGATCAACCATTGTTAGATCCATACACACGCGCCCTCGTACTGGAGCTTTTCTGCCATTGATAAGCACCGATGCGCAGTTTGAGAATGCTCGCAGATAACCGTCTGCATAGCCGATAGGCAGAATTCCTATAGTTGAATCTTTTTTTGCTTTCCATGTTGAACTGTAACTTACGGATTCTCCTTTTTTGATTTTTTGTAGATGTACAATCTTTGTTTTGTATTCAAGGATGGGGCGTAGGGTGTTTTTACAAAAAGTTTTAACATATTCTGATGGGTAAAATCCATAAAGACCAATCCCCAGCCTGACCATATC
>JAUUYH010000247.1 GCA_030590505.1 Kiritimatiellota bacterium | reverse complement strand
CTTTAAAGCTTGGCCGGGCAGGCAGACTTTCTCGAAGTTACGGTATGAATCTGGTAGAAGAGATTAATCAAATTCCTGAACTTGTAAAAAAAGTTCTTGCAAAAAGCGAAGATATTAAAAAAATAGCCCTGAAATATGCAAAAGCTAATAATTTATTCTTTATCGGACGTGGCTATCTTTATCCGGTTGCACTCGAAGGTGCACTTAAATTGAAAGAGATTAGTTATGTGCATGCTGAAGGTTATCATGCTGCAGAATTAAAGCATGGACCAATTGCTCTGCTTGAAGAAACAGTTCCTGTTATAGCCCTAGCAAATGATATTGAAGGTAAAGATAAGATTATTGGAAATATGCAAGAGTGTAAAGCTCGAAAATCTCCTGTTATTGCAATCGGAACCGAAGGAGATGACTCAATTATCCCTCATGCTGATGATATAATATGGGTTCCAGCTTGTTCGAAATACACAGTTCCCATTCCGACAGTTATAGCACTTCAACTTTTCTCCTATTATATTGCAGAGGCGAGAGGGTGCGAGATTGATCAACCGAGAAATCTTGCTAAAAGTGTAACCGTTGAGTAAAAAATTTGTATGGCATACAGGCTAAAAACTTACAGAGTCCGATTGCCGCAAATAGTGAGAGTAGTGGTTCAATCGGCACTCTAAATCTTGGATGTGATACTGTTCCTGGAACGGTAATCATATATAGAATAAAAAGGATATACATTACCATTGTAGGATTGATTCTTGTTGAGGTTAATTGTATGACGCTACCTGTTGTTGTTAAAATATATTTAACGAGTAGAATGCCAATTAGAGGTAATGCAAGGATGAAAAGACCCCAATTGCCATCAAAATAGTGCTTGATGCCTGCTACTAGTCCCTTTGAGTTTATGACACTAAGTGTTCCTTTGCCTCCAATATTTTTGCCAAGTATTGCATAAAAATCACCAATAGCAGGAAGAAGAGTGTTGCAATTAGCTTTTAAGTGCATAAATAGATAACGTACTGGAGAAGATTTTAGAACAGGTGCCCCATTTAAAATTGCGTATTTCGCTTTCTGAACTTGACTCCCAGCAGCATCAAGATTTGCATCACAAATGGCTTGCTGTTCTGCAAAGGTTATATTGTTATCTTTTGCAAGAATGGAACATGCGTAATATCGGTAGATATTAATGGATCCGACCGAAGAGAAACTGTTATAATTTGCACTCTGCGAATTTCGCAGAGTCCATAGTCCGATGACAGCTAGATAAGGAAGCAGCATAATCGCAATGAGTTTGTACACACGAATTGTGCGACGTCCTCGCAAATTCGGAGCTCCCTTTACCCAAAGATATATCAGAAACAGCGGAAATATCGGAATAAAAATAGCTCTAATGGCAACGAGTGCTCCGCAGATAGTACCAGTTATCAGAGATGTTATATATACACGATATTTCGTACCTGCAGTTTCTTCTTTTTCTTCAGATTGGTTCTTACTGTTCATTGCACTTACCAGATTCTCCAACATCAGAAATGAGAGAATTAGGAGGAATGTGAACAGTGTTTCACTAAGCACTTTATTTGCATATACTATTGATGAAAGAGATATGGCTTGAATAATCGCTGCGAACTTCGCAATTTTTGTATCACCACCAGTTATAGATAGTGTAAGCAACCATAGTAGATACACTGTTCCCGTTGCAAGTAGGCACTGAAAAATAATTACCGGCAGTACAGTTTGAGAAAATAGGTACCTAAATGGAGCAATAAAAATGGGGTAACCGGGGGCACGGAATATCTCTGCCTCTTCGCCTTTTGTATATCCATTGAATGCAGCAAGATTATCGGCAAGTTTTATGTAGTCCCTAGAGTCAGGGTCAATAAAACGTGACTGATGATTGAAGCATATTCCAGTAATCGCAAGGTTTAGAATTATGGAGAGACCAAGGATCAAAAGTAAACATCTATTCATGTTTATATGTAATTAAAACGGTATTGTGAAATCGTTTTCATCATCAAAGTCATCATCAAAATCATCATCCATAAATGATGGCATTGTAGAGGTAATCATTGAGATAATGCTATTTAGAGATTCACATAAGTTTTTGAGGGCTTTACTATATGTCAGCTTATCTTCGGGGGTCTTTGCTTTTCCCATAAGCTTCAATGTTGCATTGATCTCTTTAAAAACTCCATCAATCATTTTTTCTGGATCCATTTTCAATCTCCTTTTTTTCAAATAAAACCCACCTTGGTGGGCGCCCCAAGGGACTGGGAATAAAACCCACCTTGGTGGGATTAAATTCTTATTAAAACTGTGACGTAACATAGCATATCGTATAATTAAAAACAAGCACGCATTCATATCTTTTTTCCATAGATGTGCTTATTTTCTTCCTTTTTGCGCTCTTTAAACAAAAGATTTGTAAAAGTGCTGATCCCTGATCGCCTCCTTGGTCGCCCCCTTGGTTGTTTATCTATTCAACTGTGCTAAAAGAGACACTTCAGAGCAAATTTGTTCTGCAATGCCACTTTTACAACAGACACTCAAGAATGCAATCTTAAGTACTTTCTTGCAGTAACGTCACATATATAGCTTGTACTTCAGGATGAATAGATTACTTTAAAATGAGTTAAAGCAACTTATTATCTGTAAAATAGGAAAATATAGAATAATGGATGTAAAAAGTAAAATTGATTCGCACATAATGAATATAATACGCCGCCTGCAGAATGGAGGGTATGAAACATACCTTGTCGGTGGTGCTGTTAGGGATATTCTGCTAGGGCGTGAGCCAAAAGATTATGATCTTTCGACATCTGCAACGCCGCAAGAGATTGTTGCTGTATTCGGACGAAGATATGCTAGAAT
>JAUUYH010000085.1 GCA_030590505.1 Kiritimatiellota bacterium | reverse complement strand
GAGGAAAAGGAAATCAGAAAGATCAACGAACAATTAAAAAATCAACTAACTGACGATGATCGATTAGACCTGCTGTCTGAAGTATATGGTTCGACAAATTCAATTGTTCTTGATATTGTGTATCGCGAACTCGATAACCCGAATCTTGATATCCGCTTAGAAGCAGTAGACCTACTCTCTGCATTTAATAATGAGAATATTTTTGATAACCTATCCAAAGCACTGGATGATAAATCAGCAGATGTCAGAGTTGCGGCGATTGAATTGCTTGATGATGTCGAGATTGAAGGAGGTAGCAGTTACGAGGCGGATTTACTTGCAAAAGGAGTTGATGACCAATCAAAGGATGTCCGTGATGCGACCTTATCAATTCTTCAGGATAAACCCATCTTTGAGATTGAAATTGTTGCAGAAACTGCAATTATCTCGAAATTCACTGAAGTCAAAGAGGAGATATTAAGCTGCCTGACTCAAGATCCTTCGGTGAGAGGAGTTGAAATAATAATGAAAGGGCTTCTCGATAAAAATCAGGAATTTAAGGAAGATGTACAGTTTGAATTAGAAGTAATAACAGATCAAGAATTTGAGTCCTATGAGGAAGCAAAAGAGTGGTGGAATCAGAATAAAGCACAGTTTGAAGAAGATTTAAACCAGGAGAATGAGGGGGAGTAGAGTTAACACGGAACAACATTTCTCATAGATATTACCAATAGTCTTAAAATTGTAACCACGAAACGAATAACTGCAAATCGGTGTGATATGATACGTCCCAAGGAACGAAAAATCACCCATATTGGTGGGATTCAACACACATAACGTATCTGTAAAAATTTTCTATTGTACTTTAACCTTTGATACCATATCCGGATGTTTGATATAATTCTCTTCAAGAATATCAATTTCATTCAGCCAACCTGCAGTTTTTGCACGTTTTATGTGAATACACGGTTTATCTATCACTTCACAGCGTCCATCAATACGGGAGCCACCGCATGGACCATTGGCAAGCCCTTTGGGACATTGTTCTGGGCAGATGTAGTGAGTCATTGGCAATCTACAGTAACTGCACGATGTACAGCCTGTAAAAATCTTTTTAGTGAGTCTGTGTTCATCTGGGACAAGAAAATTATCGCGTGAGAACATTGATTTACACAATAGATAGTGAAGTTTTGTAAATATTGAGCATGAAGCAATGCCGTCGGGATTAATTTCCGGTTTTTGATTATTTGTAGATTTTAGTAGATTTTTATAGAGGTAAAAGCGATGTTCAAAGGGAGCCATATCTGCACGCGAAATATGACTCATATATGCAGTATTCCATGCAGAAAGGTCTTTAAACTCCTTCAGAGCCTCTTTGATTTTTATAGCTGCCGTTGAGATATGTTCGGGGCGCTCTATTCCAGATATTTGAACTCCGCTGTAACCGATTAGGCGACACCCAGCCACCTGAAGCTGCAGTCGTCTCCACTGGGCGGATGCAAACTGCTTAAAACCGTACCGGTTCTCTTTTTCTAGAATATTTTTAAAATCACGCGAAATATGTACTCCTGGATATTTTCCTCTTAGAATATTTTCTACAAGATCGGGAGTCAGAAGAATAAGGCGAGCAATAGTTGGGATATGAAATTCACGCAAATCAAGAAACCAGCGGAGTTCCTGCAGTTTCATCATATCCCAACCTGCTTGAGCGACAATAAATTGTGCACCGAAATTAATCTTTTTTACGAGTTTAAAGTACTGTGGAAAAATGTCAAGAGATGAATATTTAAACGGATTCATTGCGGAACCAGGATATATTACATCGGAATCGTGAAGGCCCTGAATTATTTTTAGCGAATGAATGCTATCAAAGCAGGGCTGCCGTTTACCTTGTGCCGGCTTTAGCTCATCGGAGAAACCATCTCCAGTGACAGGTATAATATTGCGCAGTCCAGAATTTGAACACTGCTTAATTGTATCGGTTATGTCTCCAAGCTTTCCATTTTTACCACTGATATAGATGATATTATTATCTAAGTTGGACTTTGACAGTCCTTCAGTTGCGAAGTTCGCAACATTCCAGGAGTTAATAGAGTCAGATTTATCCGTAATCGCCAGACCTGTATATAAACCTTTAATCTTACCAACCGCACTGTCCATGGATTTTAGAAATTCTACGGATGTGCGAAAATCACTATCACGTGATGGTGATTTAACTTCAAAAAGCGTAGTAAACCCTCCCTTCTTCAGGTGTTTCATTAGTCGATTTTTCGACTTTTCAAAATCAAAATTGAGCTGTAGTAGATCTTTCATATATAAAAAACGTATTTTTTAGCTTAAAAAGTTAGTAATTAAAACAGAATGTATTATTATAGCATATAATAAGCAATATAATGTTATTATTTGCATAAATATATTTAATAAAATAAAAGATTTAAAAATTATGTCCACTTATAGTAAATATAAACAGCCTGAATGTATAAAATTACAGGACAGGATCTGGCCGGATCAACAGCTGAATTCAGCACCGACCTGGTGTTCTGTTGACCTTAGAGACGGAAACCAAGCATTACCGATTCCAATGAGTCCGGAGAAAAAAATAGAGTATTTCAAGATGCTGGTGAAGATTGGTTTCAAGCAGATTGAAGTTGGCTTTCCTTCGGCATCACAGGATGACTTTGATTTTGTCAGAATACTGGTTGAGGATAATTATATTCCTGATGATGTTACTATCTCAGTTCTGACTCAAGCAAGAGAGCATCTGATTCGTCGTACAGTTGAATCACTACAGGGAGTAAAAAAAGCAATTCTGCACTGCTATGTTGCAACATCAGACCTGCATGGTCAAATAGTCTTTAACAGAGACCATCAGGGTGTACTAGATATGGCAATAGAGGGGACTAAGCTAACTCGTGATATAATTGCTGAATTTGGACTTTCTGATAGAATAGGGTATGAATTTTCCCCTGAAGAGTTTACTGATACTGATTTAGATTTTGCAGTTGATGTTTGTAAGGCGGTAAAAGAGACATGGGGTAGTTCAACAAAAGAGACATTTATCTTGAATTTGCCCGCAACCGTTGAACGCAGACCTCCATATCAGTACGCTGATATGATAGAATCGTTCTGTAGAAAATATCCCTATCTAGATGAGACCTCGATTAGCTTGCATGCTCATAATGATCAAGGCTGTGCTGTTGCTGCAACTGAGATGGCATTGATGGCTGGTGGTGATCGGGTTGAAGGTACAATTTTCGGACACGGTGAGCGGACAGGGAATGTTGATATTGTGACAATTGCTATGAATCTCCACTCACGTGGAATCGAGACAAATTTAGATTTTAGTGATATCGAATCAGTTATACGTATCGTTGAAGAGGCTTCATTGATCCCAGTGCATCCGAGACATCCTTATGCCGGATCGTTGGTATTTACTGCATTTTCAGGATCACATCAGGATGCAATCCGTAAAGGTCTTGAGAGCAGAGACAAGGCGAGCGAGCTTTTTCAACAGGGTTGGAAGGTTCCATATTTGCATATCGATCCCGCGGATCTCGGCAGAAAATATGAAAAATTAATAAGAATAAACAGCCAATCTGGAAAAGGTGGAGCCGCATATATTCTTGACCAGGAGTTTGGTTATTCTACGCCGAAAGGTATGCATCCTGCGATCGGAGAACTTGTACAGCAACTTGCAGATCAGAAAGGTACAGAAATCGGCTCAGAAGAGTTGATGCAGGCTTTTAGAGCAGAGTTTATTCATCCAGAAGCGGTATATGTACTGAAAAAATTCAAACGACAGGAGTCAGATGATCCTAATCTTATAAAAATTTCTCTCTTAATGGAGTTTGATGGCGTTGAATGCAAGCTCAACGGTGAAGGTAACGGTCCTATATCTGCAACTGTTAATGCATTGCGCTCAAATGATAAAATTATGTCGTTTGTGCTAGAAGATTTTGTTGAGAAAACCCTTGGGCACTCTGCTGATGCAAAAGCGATTGCTTATGTCTCCGTTAAACGCAATTCAGATGGAGCAGTTTTCTATGGTGCCGGCGAGCATGTTAATATTGATAAAGCTGCGATTAGAGCGCTTTTTGCGGCTCTCAATAGGGCTACAAAAGAATCGTGACGGTAACCTTTTTCCGTTTATATAAAAAGTCAAAAGTTTATTTATGAAAAGACCTATAATTATAGTTTTTGTTGTTATTCTTGTGATTCACTTGTTGGCACTCACGTTTTTTCTATTGATGCAAAAAAAGGATGATCCCACTACTGATGAGCCGGGCGGAGCGGAACTCATTCCAGAGCCAGAAATTGAGCCTCAGATCATTAAATCATCAAAGCCGCTAGAGACTATTCCTGGCAAAACGCCAGCAGAAAAAAAATCGATAACTTCATTACAGCCCCAAAAAACATATAAAAAACCAAAGGAAGGCATTTTTTTTCAGTATAAATCGATTCCTGTTTTTAATTTTCGCAAAGCAGTTACAGGAAACATATCTTCAATACCCGAAACAAAAAATGCAAAAGCAGGCATTCTCCTTGATCTTGATACGGGCAAAGTTTTATGGAATAAAAATGCGAAACTCACAGTTCCAATTGCATCAATGAGTAAAATGATGACGGCTCTTATTGCCTTTGAAGATATTAGAGACAATAAAATAAAATATAATAAGATTGTAAAAGTGTCAAAAAAAGCCGCTTCAGTCAGAGGTAGCAGCATTTGGCTAGATTCACGTGAATCATTCCCGCTGAAAGTGCTTTTAAAAGCTGTTCTGATAAAAAGTGCGAATGACGCAGCTTTTCTTGTAGGCGAGACTTTGGGCGGAGGGGATATAGAGATATTTGTACAACGAATGAATAAACGGGCATCGGAACTAAAATTGCATGCTAAATTTTTTAATCCACATGGATTACCAGGGGCAAATGCATCAAAAGATAATGCAGCAACCTGCGAAGACCTTGCGAAACTCGCAGCTATGCTTCTGCAGTTCCCAGAAGTGGTTAACATTTCATCAACTCCCATCGATTATATTGACAGAAAAATTGGTCGAAATAAAAAAACAATGCTTGCAAGTACCAATAAACTTCTACGCTCAGGGGTAAAAGGGGTGGATGGAATAAAGACAGGATATACTAGGCGTGCCGGATTCTGCCTTGCAGCAACATGTATCAGAAAAAACAGACGCCTGATTGCTATAGTTACAGGCTTTAAAAAAAGTTCAGAACGTAATGAATGTGTTAAAAAACTTCTCGATTGGGGTTATAAGAGATAACAGAGGCAGGATCATTATTGTACGGTTGTATTAGGAGCTTCAAATAACGATGACAAAAGATGCATTGAATCAATTAATTAAAAAACAGAGGGTAAATTACAAAGGATTGGAGCAGACAAAGGCGGCCATTGGAAGATAACAATATCATCCGCAGATTAACTTTTAAATTTCTATAAAATAGCGGTAAAGCAATGCAAAAAGATATTATAATTAAAGGAGCTAGGCAACACAACCTAAAAGGGGTTAATGTCTCTATTCCACGCCATAAATTCGTTGTCATTACTGGCCTGAGTGGATCTGGCAAATCGTCACTTGCCTTCGATACCCTCTATGCCGAAGGGCAGAGGCGCTATGTTGAAAGTTTATCATCATACGCACGACAATTTCTTGATCAAATGCAGAAACCCGATGTAGAACATATTGAAGGGCTCTCGCCAGCAATTGCTATCGAACAGAGACTTGCCGGAAGCAACCCACGTTCAACTGTGGCAACAACAACGGAAATTTATGACTATTTGAGGCTTCTTTACGCACACGCTGGGAGACCACACTGTCCAAAATGTGGCAAAACAGTTTCAGGACAGAGTGCAGAGGCTATTTGTACAAAACTCCAACTCTACCCTGAAGGGATGAAGATGATGATTCTTGCCCCGTACATATCTGGAAAAAAGGGAGAGCATAAAGAGGTAATTCAGCAGATATTTCAGGATGGATTTGTTAGAGTTCGGATTGATGGAGCAATTTTTGCTGAAGGAGATGCACTACCTAAAATTGCGAAAACAAAAAGTCATACAATTGAAGCAGTCGTTGATAGATTGGTTGCTGGTGAAAGTGACTCTACGCGCCTGACTGATTCCGTTGAGCTTGCTCTGAAGTTCGGAGGTGGCAATATCACTCTTCTCACCGAGACTCAAAACGAATGGGAAGAGGAGAAAATTAGTGAGCACTTAGCCTGTTCAGATTGCGATATAAGTTTCGGCGAACTTGCCCCACGCAATTTTTCCTTTAACAGCCCATACGGAGCGTGTAAAAAATGCCATGGACTTGGCTCTCAGCTTGTTTTTGAAGAAGACCTGTTAATTCAAGATCGCTCATTATCTATAAAAAAGGGTGCTATCCCCGATTGGCGACGCGGCCCGCGCAGATTGATTATCTACTACAACCATCTTATAAAATGTCTTGCAGTACACCTTGACTGCCCAGATATGATAAAAACACCTTTTCAGGATCTTTCAAAAAAAACGCAGAAAATAATTCTCTACGGGACAGGAGACGAAATTGTAAGCTTTGATTTCAGGATGCGAGGTAAAATGCGTAAATCAGAAAAGCCATGGGAAGGTATTATTCCAAACCTTGAGCGAAGATACGTAGAGACAGAGAGTGATTCTGTACGGGATCGACTTCGTAAAAAGATGCACCCAGTACAATGCACAGCCTGTAATGGAAGCAGGCTCAATCCAGTCAGCCTTGCAGTAAAAGTTGGAAAACTTGGAATTGATGAATTTAATGCCCTCAATATTGACGAGGCAGACGATTTTATGCAAAAATTGCCAGATCTGTTGAATGAAGAGGAGAATCAAATTGGCGGAGAAATTATTTGCGAAATTCGCAGCAGATTACGCTTTCTTAAAGATGTTGGACTCTCATATTTGACACTTGACCGTGAGAGTGGAACACTTTCAGGAGGAGAAGCTCAGAGAATACGCCTGGCAACTCAAATCGGAAGTGGCTTGACCGGTGTTTTGTATATTCTTGACGAACCGAGTATTGGGTTACATCAGCGCGACAACGAAAAGTTGCTTAATACCCTCGAAAAACTTCGAGATACTGGCAATACCGTCATTGTTGTAGAACATGATCTTGAGACAATCAAACGTGCGGATTACATAATTGATCTTGGTCCCAAAGCTGGTAAACATGGCGGTGAGATTGTGGCTGAAGGCACATACAAAGATCTTGAAAAGGCACCAAAATCCTTCACGGGAAAATATCTCAGTGGAGAAATGAGCATCGCAATGCCAGAAAAGCGTTGTAAAGGTAGTGGTAAATTTATCACAATCAAAGGAGCAAGGCAGAATAACCTTAAAAATATAAATGTTAAAATTCCGCTCGGAACTTTCTGTTGCATAACAGGCGTGTCTGGTTCAGGAAAAAGCTCTCTTATCGATGATACTTTGCGAATTGCGCTAAATCGCCACTTCGATATCGGCACAGAAGCCCCTGGCAAACACGACTCGATTGAGGGACTTTGCGAAATAGGCAAGGCAATTGTTATAGATCAGAGCCCCATCGGCAGAACACCACGCTCCAATCCAGCAACTTATACAGATGCCTTTACCATTATTCGTGATATTTATGCTAAACTACCAGAGTCAAAAGTGCGAGGATATAAACCTGGAAGATTCAGTTTTAACGTCAAGGGCGGCCGCTGCGAGGCCTGCAAAGGTGACGGTGTAAAAAAAATAGAGATGCAGTTTCTCCCAAACGTATATGTAACATGCTCAGTCTGCGGCGGTAAACGATTTAACCAGGAGACTCTCGGCATCACATTCAAAGGAAGAAATATTGCTGATGTACTCGATATGACAGTAAATGAAGCGTGCAACTTCTTCTCAGCAATTCCAAGACTACATCGAAAACTTATAACTCTTTCTGATGTAGGACTCGGATATATTCATCTTGGACAACAGGCGACAACCCTGTCTGGAGGCGAGGCACAGCGCGTAAAACTGGCATCTGAACTTGCAAAAATACCAAGAGGTCATACAATATACATACTTGATGAACCAACAACTGGCCTACATATTCATGATGTAAATAAGCTTATGGATGTACTTTTCATGCTTCGAGACAAAGGCAATACCGTTGTTGTTATCGAGCACAATCTGGATCTTATAAAAGCAGCAGACCACATTATCGATCTCGGCCCAGAAGGAGGAGATTTGGGGGGTAAAATTGTAGCTCAGGGAACACCAGAAAAAGTTGCGAAATCCGCAAAATCCTACACTGGACAATACTTGAAAAAGATGCTTTCTTTGTCTATTTTTCTTTTTAGTGCACTATTCTTGAATGCTGAAGATGAAAATGTGGTTTACTCAAACACTTTTGATTCAGAACCAGGCAAAGAGTGGAGCTCAAATTCCACTCAGGAGACCCCAAAAGATAAACGCAAATTTCTCGGAAATTTTGGACAAGAAGCCGTTACCTTAACTCTTAAAAACCTAAAAAAACATAGTATGCTTAAGGTATCATTTGACCTCTATCTTATCCGTACATGGGATGGTTCATCGGAGAATTGGGGGCCTGATATATGGAGTCTCACGACAAAAGACGGACGAAAACTTATTTACAGTACATTCACCAACTGTGGTTTTTTTAGCGACAATAATAAGCAGACTTTTCCCGACTTTCACCCTTCATCAATAATTCATCCCGGCTGTACTGGTGCATCAGAAAAAAAGAGCCTCGGTTATATAATGGAGTGGGGCGGTGGCGAAGGGAGAAGACATTCAACTGATTCAGTTTATCATTTTGACCTAGTTTTTCCGCACAGCTCCGAAGATTTAACATTGAATTTTGCGTCCCTTTGCAAGGATAATATAAAAGATCAGTCATGGGGAGTGGATAATATAAAAGTGGAGCTCATAGATAAAGCAATTCCATTAAAAAACAGTAGCAGCGATAATCTTTGGGATGCCCTTAGCGCTCCTGATGCTCTTAATGCCTATAAGGCAATTTGGCAGCTTATTGCCGCAGCAGATGAAGGAGTTGAGTATATCAAAAATAGGAATTTAATCAATAAACCACCGGTAAAGCCAGATCTTCAAAAACTGATTATTCAACTTAATGATGAACAATACTCAGTTCGTGAGGGTGCAACAGCACAATTGATAAAAGTTGGAGTTCATCAGAAAGAGATTCTACAGCGGGCACTGAAAACCACTCAATCTCCAGAAGTATCGTACAGGCTGAAGTTGATTCTGAAAAAAATAGCACCGGTAAAACTTGTTAAAAATCCTAAATTTATCCTCTTCGAACGAGTCTCGCATATTCTTGAAATAATAGGAACAGAGAAGGCAAAAAGCCTGAAGGGAAAATTGTAAAAATAGACCTGCTCGAAAAGCCTTTTGGGGAATTGCGTAATTCGCAGAAAAATACTAATGAACTCCCTTCTTCTCTCTTTTATGGGCGAAAAGCCATGGTATTAAGTCCGGCTCTGCGTATGCCCAATTCTGAGCTGCATGCCCAACAGATAACTTTGGTGCATTACTAAAATGTTTATAGAGTTTCTGAACACCAGAGCAGACCTTATAGCTTTAATCCATCGATCTTGAGTCCGTGTGCATACTCGGAAGATGGAACTTCCGGCAGTATAACCAGCAGACCTTCTTGCGTCTGCACGAATTTCAAGGTCTCGTTGGATCCCAGCATGGCAACCGAAGTGATCTTCTGACCATCTACTTTATTTGTAGATAGCGATTTGATCAGTACTAGGTTGTTTTCCGGCCAGGATAGCACAAAGACATATAGCGTATCGCCCTTGATTGTGAAGCGAAGATCTTTCGAGGTGTAACTGAGCGTGTGGTCGTTGAATTTTTGTCCTTTTTTGGGTATGGCAAAGGAGCCCTCCCCAAAGATCTTGTAGGGGCGGGTTCCGTAGATTCCCTCGCCGTTGACCTTTAGCCATGCGCCGATCTTAAGTAGCTCATCGCGGAAGGTTTCCGGTAGACTTCCATCAGCGCGAAGCCCAACATTCAACAGCATATTGCCGTTTTTGCTGACGATATCTATTAGGTTGTCAACCACCATGCCCGCACTCAGACGCAAGGTATCGCCCGTTTGACTTGCAATACCGCCACCCATTCCCGCATCGTCGACTTCTTGTGAATTATTATTATTAGAGGAATCCTTCAGTCCTCCCATATAAAACCAGCCGGGATTAATGCTCGTATCAGTTTGCCATGGTTTTTTCTCGATCACATTACT
>JAUUYH010000028.1 GCA_030590505.1 Kiritimatiellota bacterium | reverse complement strand
TTACAATAAAAGCTGCCAAGCCGATAAAAATAACAAATGAGAACGGGGCATGTTCCACATATCGAGTCAATGGAGGAAATTCAAGATAGCTGTTATCAAAGGAGCCGTTGATAATTACTCCGACAAGCGGCAGGAGAAGTAACAGCAGAAGTACCCCGAACTGGACCAGATATTGTTTTAATTGTGTTTTCATAATATTTATTTTTCTTCTAAAATTTTATCCCGTATTGTTTACCACAGCACGACCGAACAACGGCATTACCACATCACCCTTCTTCCCCTCCGGCATTGCTTCTAAGGCATTATTCAGCACCTCTGTTAGTGCATTTAGATATTCACTAAACTGCTGAATCCCCTCTTCTGCAAGGTACACCGTGGTTCGGGGTTTTACTCCGACGAACTCTTTTTTTATTCTTACCGCACTGGCTTCACTTAAAACCTTCAAGTGTCTGTTCAAATTGCCATCTGAGATCTCGCACTCTTGTTTGAGTTCAGAAAATGTCATCCCAGCACCTGCTGCACATAGTGCCGACATTATCGCCATTCGTTTCGGTTCGTGAAATATCTTTTTCAGTTCATCGTAAGGATTTTCTTGCTTTTTTATCATAATTTTCTCCTCTAATTTCTTCTCTCCTAACTTCAAAATTCTCTTTGTCTTAATCTTCATTCTTTACTGCATGATAATAATCCGTCACTACGTTCGGGGACTCTTCCATTTCTTCATTTCTTCTCTTTCTTCATTCGATGTTCGATGTTGAATGTTCGATGTTCGATGTTGAATGTTCGATGTTCGATGTTCATTTCTTCCATTTCTTCCATTTCTTCATTTCTTCTCTTTCTTCATTCAATGTTCGATGTTGAATGTTCGATGTTCGATGTTCATTTCTTCCATTTCTTTTCTTTCTTCATTCAATGTTCGATGTCCCCCCCTCCCTCTTCCCATTCAACATTCACTCTTCTGCATTCTCTTTTTTAATAACACCTGGGTGTTGAATTTTCATTATTTGTACTCAAATAATTAAAATCCAACATCCCATTCTTGTCTTATTTTTCTCTTGTTAGTGTACCGTTAGTGTTTGTTAGTGGTTAAAAATCTTCTGTATTCTTTTCTTTTCCAACCAATCAACCATCAACCATTAAACTTATTCCTCCGGCGATTTCACCTATAAAAAATACTATTCCCATCGGCCAGGGATTGGTGAACGGTTGCGGAAAAAAGAGCAGGGCAGCCCCGCACAATATATAAAAAATACCTACATAATAGTTGCCTTTTGGAAGATTCAGCCGGTAAGGGATATGAACTAGCCCGTATAGAAACATCCACATAGGCATAAGAAGTTGAAACTGGTTATGATATGGTAATGCAATTGTTAAAAAACCACCGACTGCAAGGGCAGGAATTGCGTCAATCGCAGGAGTTAATTTATTAACGTTGCGTCGAACTTCAGGATCTAAAATAAACCATAAAAAAAGTCCACTGTAATTGACAATCAGGGAGAGGGTTAGGACACAACTCCAGACAAGAAGATGGTAGAGAGGATTATCCGGAATATTGCAGGTTTCAATAACTACTGCTCCCAAAAGAGCAAAAATGCCTCCTACTATTCTGGCTTTTCCAGAATATCCCTTAAAATTCTTCTTCTCTAAAATCAGATTACGTAGTTTTCCTACCTGACTTAACGCATCATGTATATGACTGGCTATCATTGTTTGCCTCCTGGCATTAATAATAACACGTCGCAAAGTACTTTGCAAGGCAAAGTTCAAAGAAAATTCAATATTTCTCATTTTTGCAGGCATTCGGCAGAAGCTGGGCGGCATGCAAAACTAGCTATAAACTGAAACGAAGTGGCGATTGGTGGATTGCGTTATGCCTAAACAGCCTCAAATCTTTTTGATAATCAGAAAGATAAGAGCTTTACAACGAATTTCACGAATTAAGATAAGATAATACAAGAATGGGATGTTAGTCGTTCTCCAATTCACTCTTAATCTTTGTCTTAATCTAAAATCTTTTTCCCCCTTTCTCGTCCATTTATTTCCGCCGTTGGCGAAGCGAGTGCCGAGCTGGGGCTTCCGCCTTCACTTCCAGTTACGGCGTTACGTTGCAGCGTTGCCAGGGGGGGGGAGATCATTAATCGGAACAGATAAAATGTTAAATTGGTTATATTAAATTTTACCAAATAGTTTTCACATCATACAACGGAATTATTTTATCTTTAGTTATGAGGTGCATATTTTCAATTTGTGTCTGAGCAATAAGTAGCCTGTCAAATGGATCCCTATGGATTTTTTCCAAATTATCAAGTTGCCAAAGATGAGAATTGTTAATTGAAAGCAATTTAATAGAATTTTGAAAACTCATGTCGCTCCACATTTTCTGTAAAGGAACCTCAAGGCGTAATTTCCCAAAGATTAACAGAGCTCAGATAAAGCTGATTGTTTTTGTCAAGAATCGTTTCTGTAGCTTTCTGGGATAACTTATCAGGGTCTGATGCCATCCAGATAAACACGTGTGTATCTAAAAGAATTTTCATTCGTTACTACCTAACCAAAAAGAGTCTTTTAAAGGTGTATCAAAATCGCTTGAAATAGAAACTTTACCTTTAAATATGCCTAAAGTCCTTTTTTCTGGAGCCATTTTTTCCACAGGTTGAAATACCATAAACAGTTCATTTTCTCCAGTTGGAATACTTGAAGGAATATTGATCTGAAGCTTATGATTTTCTGGTATACAAACATTTTGTTGTAATGCTAACATTTTTATATCTCCTTTTTTGTACCAATGTGCTGGATTTAGTATATATATGAATAGCGAAAATTCAAATAGCTATTAGATTTTTGATTAAAGATTGAAGATTTATTTTGAATTAACTGCTTCCCTCTGTAGTACGGGAGCATTTTAATCGCCTCAGGCATCCCTGGGTA
The DNA here is from genome assembly GCA_030590505.1 of Kiritimatiellota bacterium. Lineage (GTDB taxonomy): Bacteria > Verrucomicrobiota > Lentisphaeria > Victivallales > JAADHT01 > JAUUYH01. The sequence goes on along the minus strand of JAUUYH010000028.1, from coordinate 16,566 downwards.
CTGGTTGTTAGTTGGTGGTTGGTGGTTGATTCACCGACTTCTAACCTCTGACTTCCGATAACTCATAACTACTCTTTGTCCTACTCTTCCTCTGTAGTACGGGCATCCCTGCCTGTACATGTATTTTCCTCATCTTTGTCTTAATCTTTGTCCTAATCGAATATCTTTCTTCTCTTCCACTTCTTCCAACTCCAGCACTCAAGAACTTCAGAACTTCTTTATCTTGTCCCTTAAACCCAATGCCGAGCTGGGGCTCGGCGTTCCCAGGGGGGGCGGGCAAAGAACTTAGTCATCATAAATAACCAATACCTTACGCAACTCAAGCACTTATACTTGCATAATATAGGTTGTATTTAATTTGAGATAAGTTACATTATCAGCCACATTTATGGAGGTGTGGATCAGAACAGGTGTGTATTGTGGTTCATCTTCACTCTTCAGTGAAATGTTTAAACATTGAATTTTACTATAGATAAAAAGGAATATTATGTCGGATAAATATAATTTTGCAGGGATAGAGCCAAAATGGCAGAAATACTGGGATAAGAACAAGACATTTAAGGCGGAAGCTGAGCCTGGAAAAAAGAAATTATACGTACTGGATATGTTTCCTTATCCGAGCGGAGCTGGGCTTCATGTTGGGCATCCTGAAGGATATACAGCGACGGATATTTACTGCCGTTTCAAGCGAATGTGCGGCTACAATGTACTGCATCCTATGGGCTGGGATGCATTCGGGCTGCCTGCAGAGCAATATGCTATCCAGACAGGAACGCATCCATCTGTTACTACAGAAAAAAATTGTAATATGTTCCGTGAGCAGATCAAGCGCCTTGGCTTGAGTTATGACTGGGATCGTGAAATTTCAACGACTGACAATAACTATTTTAAGTGGACACAATGGATATTTAAACGTCTCTTTGAAACATACTTCGATGCTGAAGCCAATAAAGGACGACCAATCTCTGAACTTGAGATCCCTGAAAAGATAAAAAAAGAGGGCGAAAAGGCTATAAGAGAGTATATCAACTCCAAGCGTCTTGCATACTATGAAGCCGCCAATGTATGGTGGTGTGAAAACTGCAAAATTGTATGTGCGAACGAAGAGGTCTTAAATGACGGTTCACATGAAAAATGCGGGACAAAAAATGTTCATAAAAAGCTATTAAAACAGTGGCTTTTGCGAATTCCGCACTATGCTGAACGTCTAATTTCCGGACTTGAGGATCTTGACTGGCCGGAGGGCATAAAGGAGATGCAGCGTAACTGGATTGGAAAATCAACAGGTGCTGAAGTCAACTTTAATCTCGACGGTTTTGAAGATACAATTCGTGTCTATACTACACGTCCGGATACACTTTTCGGTGCAACCTACATGGTTCTTGCTCCGGAACATCCACTGGTGGAAAAAATTACCACAGATGATCAGAAAAGTGCAGTTGCTGGATATATCAAAGCCGCATCAATAAAATCCGATATGGATCGTACAGAGCTTGCAAAAGAGAAGACCGGTATTTTTACCGGTGCATACGCCATAAATCCTGTAAACCACACAAAAATTCCTATATGGACTGCCGATTATGTTATGATGGGCTACGGTACTGGTGCAATTATGGCAGTACCTGCTCACGATACTCGCGACTTTGAGTTTGCTACAGCCTTCGACATTCCTGTCAAATGCATTATTGAACCAAATGCGAAAGAGGCAAAGGCCGCAAACGTAAATATTGAAGATGTGCTTGCGGGTAAAGCTTGCTGGACTGGTAACGGGAAAATGATAAATTCTGCGAATTCCGCAGGTCTTGATATAAATGAAATGGAGGTTACCGACTCCAAGCGTACAACTACTGATTGGCTCAAAAAACATGAACTTGGCGAATTTGCTGTAAATTACAAGCTGCGTGACTGGCTCTTCAGTCGGCAACGCTACTGGGGTGAACCGTTTCCTGTAATTCACATGGAGGATGGTTCAATCAGACTTATAGATGATGCAGATCTGCCGGTTGAACTTCCTGAACTTGACGATTTTCATCCCGCAGGAACGGGTGAATCACCACTTGCAAATGCAAAAGAGTGGTTGGATTATACAGACCCTGAAACAGGGATGAAGGGGCGTCGTGAAACAAATACAATGCCACAGTGGGCAGGTTCATGCTGGTACTATCTGCGTTATATCGATCCAAACAACAATGATGCACCATTTGACAGAGAAAAAGAGAACTACTGGATGCCAGTCGATCTCTATGTGGGCGGTGCGGAACACGCAGTTCTTCACCTACTCTATTCACGCTTTTGGCATAAAGTGCTGTTTGACCTGGGAATCGTCTCAACAGATGAACCGTTTCAGAAATTGTTTAATCAAGGAATGATTCTGGCGTTTGCCTACGAGGACCACCGTGGTTCAAAAGTGGTCTCGGATATGGTTGAAGAGAAAGATGGCAAGTACTTCCACAAAGAGACAGGCGAAGAGCTTAATCAGATTGTCGCAAAGATGTCAAAAACCCTTAAAAATGTGGTAAATCCAGATGATGTTGTCAAGCAGTACGGTGCAGATACACTCAGGCTCTACGAGATGTTTATGGGCCCACTTGATGCAACAAAACCGTGGAATACACAGGCGATACCAGGAGTGTTCCGTTTCCTCAAACGAGTATGGACTATGTACGCGGATGCTGAGATAACTGACCGCGATTTGAGTGCAGATGAACTAAAAACATTGCACGCTACAATCAAAAAGGTAACAACAGACTGTGGATCTATGGATTTTAATACAGCAATCAGTCAAATGATGATCTTTGTAAACGAATTCAGCGGAAAAAAAGAGTTACCACGTGAAGCAGCTGCGAACTTCGCAAAACTACTATCACCATTTGCACCGCATCTCGCTGAAGAGCTGTGGAAAAACCTCGGAAACAACGACACAATTACATACGAATCGTGGCCAAAATTTGAGGAGAAATTTTTACAAGTAGATGAGGCTGAAGTCCTTGTCCAACTCATGGGGAAACCACTAGCACGTATTATGATACCAACATCTGCGACACAGGATGAGATGCAGGCAATCGCACTTGCTGACGATGATGTCAAATCCGCAATTGATGGAAAAACGGTACGCAAAGTAATCTGCGTACCAGGCAGATTGGTAAATATAGTCGCAAACTAGCAGACGGAGGTCAGAAATCGCTAATCGGAGATCGCGAAGTTCGCAACTATTAACGATCGTCCCCCTGGGAACGCTGCAGTGTCACGCCATAGCTGGAAGTGGAGGCGGAAGCCCCAGCTCGGCATTTGGTTTAAGAGAAAACACAGAAGAAAAGAAGAGTTAACACTAACGAACATCTTCCTCTGTAACATAACCGTCCTCGGTTGTAAGTCGCTCGGAGGCGTCCCCGCCTCCAACGAAGTAATAAAAGTGAATAAGTCGGTAATCAGTAAGAAGGAGAGGAAGGGGCAAAGGGCCAGAGGGCCAGAGTTTTTTAATACAAATTCTGCTTTCTTGTGCTGACGGCACAACTTAAGATAGGCCCGGGTAACACTCTTCTCTTTCTTTTAGAAAATTAGTTAAAGTTACACTGGATACTTCATTAATTTTATGCAAATCATTATCATTTGTTATTAAGATAGCATCTAGATTCATAGCTGTTGCATAAATAATCGCATCAGGTAGCTTAACTTTTCTATTTTTACGAATTTCAATAGTTTTTTCTTTTATTGGATTGGAAATATTCACGATTTGGAAATTTAATAGAAGTTAATTATTTTCGGTGTCTCAGTTAGCTTTGGCTGAAATACCATAAACAGTTCATTTTCCCCAGTTGGAATATTTGAAGGAATATTTATCTGGAGCTTATGATTTTCTGGTATATAAACATTTTGTTGTAATGCTAACATTTTTTATATCTCCTTTATTTGTTTTAATTATTTCAATAATAATATATCATAACGCTTATCAATTACTAGTCGGATAATTGCGGAATACGCAGATTAAGTGTTAGGAATTGGTTGTTATTCACCGTCTCACCGTCCTTTTCTCTTCTCTTTAAACATTTAGGTACAAAAATATATTAGGTGGACGGGGGGAGGATAGAAGAGATTAAACATTTGAACATCGATGTTCATTCTTCCGATCTCCGACTTCCGACCTCCCCCCTGGGAACGCCGAGCTCCAGCTCGGCATCCGCTTGCGGTATATTTACACTGCCTACAGCATTTTAAGCCGCTGTCGGAGAAGTGAGAAACGAGGCTCATTATTGATATTATTTATTGCCATTGAAAGAGCTTTACGGCTTCCGATCAGTACAAGCAATTTTTTTGCACGAGTCATGCCAGTATAGAGCAGGTTGCGCTGTAGCATAATGTAATGCTGTGTCAGTAGTGGGAAAACAACAACGGGAAACTCACTCCCCTGCGATTTGTGTATAGTAATCGCATAGGCAAGAACAATCTGATCCGCCTCGAGAAAATCATACTTTACTACATTTTCTTGATATTTTACATTGAAAATTTTCTCTTTATGGTCGATATAAATCAACAGTCCCATATCACCGTTAAACACACGCTTATCGTAATTATTGCGAATCTGCATAACCTTATCCCCAGACCGAAATTTCTTCTCTCCAAAGATAAAAAACGGTTTTTTGCCTGAAGATGGGTTCATCTGCTCCTGTAGTGTATCATTCAGCAACTTTGTTCCGCAGCTACCACGATTCATCGGGGTCAATACCTGAATGTCACGCATTGGATCAAATTTAAAACGCTGCGGAATTCGCAGAGATACCATTTTGCTAATATCAGCAATCACCTGCTCGGGATCATCTTTTTCAATCCAGTAAAAATCGCTGGTCATCTCTTTAGGAATCGGGGCAAGATCTGGCAGACGTCCGGCATTAACGGCGTGTGCATTGGTAATTATTCGGCTATCCATCCCCTGACGATAAATGCGAGAAAGATGTGTAACATGAGCTTTTCCGGAGAGAATCAGATCCATCAGAAATGTTCCAGGCCCGACAGATGGTAGCTGATCCGAATCCCCTACCATAATGACTGTTGTTCCTGGAGCAATCGCACGGAAAAGAAACAGGGCTAGAGGAATATCTAGCATTGATACCTCATCTACAATCAGAAGGTCGCATTTCAGAGGGCGTTTGGTGCCGAAAACAAAATTTCTCTTTTGAGGATCCCACTTCAGCATTCTATGAATGGTCATCGCATTGCGTTTGCAAGATTCACCAAGACGTTTCGCCGCACGTCCAGTCGGTGCAGCAAGATATACCTTCAATTTTGCGACATTCGCACGACGCACAATATCACCAACAACTGTTGTTTTACCAACACCAGGGCCACCGGTAATTACATTTAGCGGATATATCCCCGCTGAGAGAATCGCAGATTCCTGTTCCTCACTCAACTGCATATATGATTTAAACTGAACATTATGCGATTTCTGATTATTGTGTTTTGTTATAGACGAGAGTCTGTTGATTAGAAAAGCTAACTCCTTTTCTGCAGTATAAAGCTGTGTTTTATAGACCATTTCTCCTTCGGTAATATTTTCTCCACCAACTAAAAAATCAACAACAGCTACACCATCATTTAGGGCATTATTCAAGCCGTTCAGGGCCTCAGCTTCATCTACCTTCAGTAGCCCTGCAGTGTATGTTAAAAACTCCTCTTTGGGATAACAAACATGGCCAGACTCACTCAATTTATTAAGTGTATATACAACTCCTGCTTTTAGGCGTCGTACATCAGTCCCAGAAATGCCGAGCGATCCCGCAACATTATCCGCCATAATAAAACCAATACCGTCAATATCCTCAGCAAGTTTATAGGGATCTGCCTTCACAAATACATGAGCGTTATCTCCATATTTTTTATAGATTCTGCGACAGTAAGCTAAGCTGATCCCAAGTCCCTGTAGAAAGATAAAAATATCACGTTCTGCAGCATGTTCACCCCACGCCTTTCTTACCATTTCAAGACGCTTCTTTCCGAACCCCGGAACCTCTGTCAAGCGCGCAGAATAGTTATCAAGAATATTCAGTGTGTCAATCCCGAATTTATCAACAATGCACTCTGCAATTTTCGGGCCAATTCCGTGAATCAAACCAGATGCGAGGTAACGCCGAATTCCGTCAGGTGTTGATGGCAGTACATATTTGTAAGATGAAGCCTTGAGTTGCCTGCCATGCTCCTTATGTGTTTGAAATGTACCAGTTATCTCAACCCCCTGCCCCTCAAAAGCCCCAGCGATTGGTCCAACAACTGTATGAAGTTCCCCACTCCCATCAAGTACCCTAAGCACAGAATAACCCCCATCATCAGTTTCATAAACGACCCTCTTTATTTCACCTTGGATCGTATGTTCTGTTAGGTTTGTTATTACATTACTGTTATCTGTGTCATACATTCTTATATTTAGATGCTCCGTTTTTTATTTTTTTACTTCATACAAACTCAAGATATACCGCAAGCGGTAGAGATCTTGTATCTCTTTTATTAACGACTCAATCTTAAGCGAAATGTTAAGATTTCACCCGCTTAAAGTATAAAGCAGCCAAAAAGCACTTGTGCTTAATGATGTGAGAATATCCTTTCCGGTGCATGTACAAGTGCTACGCCGAGCTCATTTGCACGTTTAATTACATCAGCATCTCTCAGTGAGCCAGATGGTGCGATAATCGCAGTTATTCCAGCTTTTGCAGCGACTTCAACACCATCTTCAAACGGGAAAAATCCGTCACTTGCCATCACAGAGTTCTGAAGTGTCGCCTTACCTTCGTATTTATTCTCAAATTTCCATATTGCCTGCTCAACAGCCCCGACTCGATCCTGTTCACCAGTTCCTACAGAGAGGGTCTGACCGTCTTTGACAATTACTACTCCATTTGAACGTACGCTCAGGTTGATGTACCATGCAGTCAACATATCATTTTTCTGCTGTTCTGTCGGCTCTGTTTCAGATTTCTGCATACCACATCTCTTGTTTTCAGCTTCAGCAACCTTTAGATCTGCAACAGAACAGAGACTTGTAGTCAGCGGGGCCGCGATAACTAAGCTACCATCTGCTAGCACTTTAACGGTATTATGAATCTCTGAAGTCTCGCCGGTATATTTAGGTAGAGATTCAAAATTTACCGCCTGTATAATTCTGACATGTCTGTTAAATTTATAAGTTTCTGTATCATTAAATATCTCCAGCACACCTTCTTCGTAATCAGGAGCAACAACACACTCGACAAATGTTCCCATAATCTCTTTGGCTGTTTCGACATCTACTGGCACATTAAATGCAACTGCACTTCCGAATGCTGCTCTTGCATCACAGTCACGCGCCTTGATATAAACATCTTTTATAGATTCATCTCCGCACTTAGTCGCCGCTCCACTAGGATTTACATGCTTCATTACTGCACATGCTGGAAGATCAAAGAATTTTACAATATTCAATGCGTATGAGAGATCCTCAAGGTTTGTCTGCGAAAGTCCACTTTTTCCATTTTTCAGCATCTTCATATCGCCAATAGGAGAAACAACATCAATGGGTTTGTAAAATGCCGCTGGTTGATGAGGGTTCGTTCCATATCTCAGATCCTCAACTTTTAGATATTTCCTGCCTGCAAACTCAATTGTTTCCGAAAAATCACCGATATTTTTTGATAGGTAGGTATTTCTGTTCATCACGCTCTTCTCTTCGCTCATTGTTTGTCTCCATATAAGATTTTAAAACATACAAATTATAATATTCTAAACTTACTATAAATTAAATTATCATCACTACAAACCCAGATTCATAATAAATACTATACTTTATTATCCTTTTATGAATTTGAAAGCGAGGCGGCGACTATCAGCCTCCCCCATTATCGGCAATAAGTTGACAACTTGAACTTTTCCCTTTTTTCATACACTACTTTGCTTTAATCTCATACAGATGCTATATTTATCATAGTCAGCACAAGTGCATTCGAAAAACGGGATATGATAAAATGATTATTAATGATTTACTTAAACAGATGGCGGCAGAAAATGCATCCGATCTTTTTTTGACCGCGGGCAAGAGACCGCATTTCAGAAAAGATACACAAATTGTAAAGCTGGATTTTACCCCTTTCTCAACTGCTGAGATTGATAATTTTCGTCAAGGCGTACTACTGCCAGAATCGGAAAAAGAGTTTAAGAATAACGGAAGTTTCGATGCAGGGATAACCTTTGACAATGGAATGAGGTTCAGAATAAACTTCTTTCTGCAACAGGGGCTGCCAGGCTTTGTTGCGCGTCTTGTTCCCTCCGGGGACCTATCCTTTACAGAACTTATGCTACCGGAATTAATTGCTAAATTCGCAGAAAAACCGCGCGGTCTGATACTCGTTGTCGGTGCAGCGGGTAGCGGAAAATCTACAACAATGGCAGCAATGCTGAATCATATAAATGCGAACTTCGCAAAACATATCGTAACAATCGAAGATCCGATAGAGTTTCTACACACTGAAAACCAGAGCCTTATAACTCAGCGAGAGGTCGGTGCTGATACGAAAAGTTTTGCAGATGCCCTGAAGCATGTTGTTCGCGAAAGCCCGGATGCTATATTTATCGGCGAAATGCGCGATATTGAAACAATGAAAATTGCGATTTCCGCAGCACTTACAGGACACCTCGTAGTATCAACTCTGCACACCTCAAATGTAGTTCAAAGTGTAGAGCGTATAATAAATCATTTTCCCGATAATTTGCGAAGCCAGGCAGCATCTGATCTTGCTCTAGCACTAGAGGGTATTGTTGCTCAACGCCTTGTCCCGCGTTCGGATGGCTTATCTGGAATGGTGCCAGCCATCGAAATAATGTCTGCAACGCCCCTGGCAAGACACATTATTTCGACGCGGAACTTTGTGGAACTTGAAGATGTAATAAAACGTGGCTATGAAGAAGGAATGCAGACGTTTTCCCGGGCACTTGCCGAGCTGTGTAAAGCAGGGCTTATAACCATTGAAAATGGTGCGAAAATAGCAAGTAACAGTGATGAGTTTCTACTTCTTGTGCAGGGAATGGAGAGCGGCATAGAGACGTTCCGGCAAGATGGCGACCTCGATGGGCATGATGCAAAGATTCTGAATATGAAACGTCTGCTCCATACAGCAATTGCGAATGGCGCAAGTGATCTGCTGATAACTGCTGCATGTAAACCTTCTCTAAGGTTGGACGGAGCACTAAAGCCCCTCGACACAGAAATACTGACTGCATCGGATACAAAGCGGTTACTTTTTAGTCTTCTGAATGCTAAACAGCGTGAAACATTTGAAGAGATTCGTGAAATTGACTTTGCACTGAGTATAAATATTCAGCGAACAAAAGATGGAAAAAGCGAGGATCCAATCCCGTACAGATTCAGAATAAACGGATTCTTCCAACGCGGCAATGTTGCAATTGCTGTCAGGGTTATACCAAAAAAGATTCCACGTCCAGAAGAGTTAGGGCTGCCAAAAGTTCTCTTGAATGTTGCAAAAAAAAGCCAGGGACTCATTCTTGTCACTGGCCCTACGGGACACGGAAAAAGTACCACCCTTGCCAGCCTAATAAATTTTGTAAATGAAAATCGTCCATGCCATATCATAACAATTGAAGATCCTATTGAATATGTTCATGAAAATAAAAAAGCCGTAATTGAACAGCGTGAAGTCTTTGCCGACACTTTAAGCTTTACCAATGCACTTAAGTATGTTTTAAGGCAGGATCCGGACGTAATTCTTGTTGGAGAAATGCGTGACCCCGAAACGATTGCTGCCGCACTTACTGCTGCCGAAACCGGGCACCTTGTAATGGCAACACTCCACACAAACAGTGCGTCAAAAAGTATTGAAAGAATAATTGACACCTTCCCGGCACATCAACAGAATCAGATACGTATTCAGCTTGCTGGTTCACTGCTCGGCATATTTGCACAACGTCTGATACCGCGCAGAGACGGGGAAGGGCGGATCGCAGCCTTTGAGGTGATGATAAATACCACCGCCGTTCAGCACATCATCCGTGAAAACAAAACGCACCTCGCTCCGTCTGTTATCGAAACTGGAGCACAAAGTGGTATGATCACTATGGATAAAGCCTTAAAAAAGCTCTACGAACGCAATATCATCTCCCGTAATGAAATGAAAAAACTGCTGACAAGAAGTGATTAGCAATGTAAAAATCTTATAAATCGAGTTTTTAAAAAAGACAAATAACTATAAAGGTGGAAGATGGAATTTTTAATCGGATTCTTGATTCTCGACCATTGAAAAAGCAATAAATAGAGCCTTGCAGGCTGTTCTTTTGCTTATTTTTTTACATTTGTTTGGCTTTGCTATTTACGTTGGGACAACGCAAGCTACTTAAGATGATGCATAAATGGATAATTTTAAATATCGCTTTCAGCGAAAAATGTGGGATTGGTAACTTTCCTAGCCTAGATGCTTTGCATCAAGACTAGGCTATGTTAAACATCTGCTCCGCAGAAGTGATGGGGGACCAACGCATTAAGAAAAAGTAGCATGCGGAGGCAAGGCCTCATTAAAAAGGCACTTCGTGCCCCCCAACGCATTAAGAAAAAGGAAAAAAGGGGACAGGTTGATTATCACTTTTTAAGAAAAAGGAAAAAAGGGGACAGGTTGATTATCACTTTATCTTACTCATTCTCCTCTTTTTCCTTTTTTGTAGTCCATTAGCAGGCAGTTTTGCGGGCATATTCCTACGCATTTTTCGCACATAATGCAGTTAGGGTGGTTAATGCGTTGGTTCTTTTTTACATAATCCATTACATCGATTCCCATTGGACAGATATTGTTGCATTTTTGGCATGAGGTACATTTATCAACTTGTGTTGGGGTGATTTTAAAAATTGCGAATTTCGCAAACAATCCGGAGACTGCAATGAATGGACAGAGTTTACGGCAGTAGAAGCGTCGCCCGAAGAATTTTGAAAAGATGATACCGATCAAAATTATAAATAGATTTTCGGCGATAAAGATATATCGCATTATCGGAGTGCCAGCCTTGGGCACGAATGATTGAGATATTATATAGGTTGTCGTAATAATTACTCCAATAAAGATCCATGCAGGCAGTTTTGAATCGTTATTTGAAATTTTCTGTTTACCGTCTGTTAATTCAAAGATAACACTATCCCAGCAGGCCCTGGAGCAGAAGATATTCCCGAATAGTAGCGGAACAATTAACCGTGCAACCGTAAATTGAATCAGGGCTCCGGTTATAACTCCTGTATATATATTAAAGCATACTTCTGAAAACTGGAAATTGATTGCGATAATAGTTGCGAGAGTCGCAAGCATTGTACCGAGCGAGAATAGCACGAATCTCCGAATAATCTGTGCTTTATCTGGTTGCATAGCGATAGCAAATTCTGTAAACCCAGCAAAGAGCCCCATTCCTCCGAAGAGCAGTAGATACCAGAGGTTTGCTTTCAATATGCTAACGGTTACTGCCGTGCATAGAAAGAACACAAGAAGCGTGCTTCCGCGTAGTATTGCTGTTTTTAATTTCATAGTTTTAAATTTATACCTAAATTGTACGGTTTAGGTTATATTAAGTTACAATTATAAGTAGTGTTATATTTGTGATTATCGCATTGTAAATCTTATAGGTTTTCTTGCCCCAACTGGGAACACTTTTTTGGAGAGTTCTCTATGATCCTCTTCTATAATGTTTATTTTTACACGAAGTGCAGCATTCAGAGCAGATTCAACCTCTGCTAATTTCGCAGATTCTGTTAGGGCAACTGCAAGAATGACTTTATCAGAAAGATCATTGCTTTCAACCCTTAACTGATACTCTTTTACGCAAGACATACCGTCAAGAACGGCATTGACTGCTGGCGGGTAGAATGTGGTTCCCTTACATTTGATCATCTGATATTTACGTCCTGAAATTCCACTAATTCGAACACTATTTCTGCCACATTCGCAGGGGGTGTCGATAAGGGTAGCCATATCTCCCGTTTTGTAGCGCAGGATAGGCATCGCTTCAAAGTGGAATGGCGTAATTGTTATTTCACCGGTAGTCCCCGGAGGAACAGGAGTGCCGTCGTCGTCAAGGATTTCAATAATCGCCAGTTCTGGAATAAGGTGCCCGCCGGCCTGTTTGCGACATTCGCAGAAAGCTGTCACCATCTCAGTTGATGCGTATGTAGAGAATGCTTTTGCACCCCATGCTGATTCGATTTTATTGCATAGTTGCGTAGTTCGCAATGTCCCGTTTTCCCATAGTCTTAGTGGTTCTCCGATACATATCAGTTTTTCGATTCCGAGCAATGTTGGGTTTGACTCTTTTTCTGCGAACTTCGCAAGTTTAAGCAAGAATGATGGCACGCCAATTATTACGTTTGGGTTGAGATGTTGGATCAGATCAAGATGGCTTGTTAGAGAATTTGCACCGTTTCGTATTGTTGAAGCACCAATGGATTGTGAACCTAAAAAATATGCGAGTCCCGCAATAAAACAGCGATCCATGGTGCAGGTCAGAAGTACGGTGTCGGATTTGCGAATTTCGCAATTACTCAAGGCCTGATGCTCATTATATTTCAAGCGTTCAAGATCCTTTTTTGTATAGACAATTTTGGTGGGGTGTCCGGAAGTTCCTGATGATCTTACAATTTCGGAAATATCATTGTTAGGGCATATTAGAAAATCTGAATTGTGGTTTTCAAGATCTTGCTTTGATGTTGTAGGCAGTTTATGAAGATTTTCAAGAGAAATTGTCTCGATATCAATATCCTTAAGTAATTTTTTATAAAATTGCGAATTTCGCAGAAGTAACTGTAGATGTTCCTGTAGCATCGAATCTTGAACATTGCGAATTTCGCAACGTTCGGCAAAGGATAAATTGTTATATTTTTTATAATTCATAAGCACAAACGTTTTTCCCTTAAAATTTCTTTTTATAAAAATGACAGTACGGAGTGGTTCCTTTATTTAAGTAATAGTCCTGATGGTGCTCTTCGGCATCATAGAAGTGGCTGGCCTTTGTCAGTTTTGTTACTGTTTTTATACCTTGCTCTTTTAGTATATTTATCAATTTTTCCGCCGTTTTTTTCTGCTCTTCATCAATGTAAAATATCTCCGAACGATATTGTTCTCCAACGTCAGGCCCCTGGCGGTTAAGCTGTTCCGGATCATGTGTCTCAAAAAACATCTTTGCCAATGCTTCAAAATCGGTTTTTTGGGGATCATACAGCACCTCTACAGCTTCAGCATACCCGCTTTTCCCTGTACAAACATCATCGTAGGTAGGTGCCGGTTTTTCACCTCCGACATATCCTACAGTTGTTTGCAACACACCTGGCGCTTGCTGCATATAGTATTCAGTGCCCCAGAAACAGCCAGATGCAAAGATAGCACGTCCGATTTTTGAATCTGGGGTAAAGGCTAGCGATATGGAGTTTACGCAGTGGCGGGTATTTTCTGGGGTATAATTCTCACCAATAAAGACGTGCCCAAGGTGTCCTGCGCACTTAGCACATACAATTTCTGTACGGCGTCCATCAGGATCAGGCAGACGCTTTACTGTTCCGAGAATCTCCTTTTCAAATGCGGGCCAGCCACAACCTGAATCGAATTTATTAATGGATCTAAAAAGCGGGGTTTTGCACTGCCTGCAGGAGTAGATTCCATGCTCTTTAAATGTGTTATACCTGCCGCTGTTCGCCGGTTCTGTTCCCTTGTTTATGATAACATCTATCTCTTCCGGTGTCAGTTTTTCCATTTTTTTCTGTTGATTCGTCATAGAATTGTCTTTTTGTTGTACTGTTTTGTATGTACTAGGCATTAATAGTTTTACAATTTAATTTACCACCTTTTTTCATAAAAGTTCAGACACTATTTATTTATAATCACATTCTTTACATACACAATTACAACACTTGTAGATTTGATTCTGTAATTATATATATTGCCTGTGAATTTTATATTCTCTCCAATCTTAAGGGCTGGCACAGAGCCATCTTTTGTGTATGATATCAGAATCAAATTAAACCCTTTATAACTCGCACGTAATTTATTATATGCTTGTATCTCATATTTTCCGCTACGCCCTTTTACATCAACCATCTTTCCACTCCAGGTAACCTTTTTATTCAGATAGGATCTTAAGAATGCTTTACGCTGAAGAGATGTTTGTCCCAGAAGTTCTTCACAGAATGTATTATATCCAGTAACGACAGGATCATCTACAACTATCCCCTCAACTTCATCATCGCTGCTGACTGTTTTATCCGGTTCTGCATTGTAGGTTGATGCAGAAGAGTCGTTGTTTTCTTCGAAAGTTGGCATCATTGGACCAACCATGCCTGCATCGGTATTTTCGGAAGATTTAAAGTAAGGATATGCAATTACTGCAATCACACCGATAATTAAGATTATGGCAACTGAAATTGCTACTTTTAGTATTTTATTCGATCGATCAGATTCTTCTGAGGTCTTCACAGATTTCTGCTCTATCTGCCCCTTTTTCGCAGCAGACTTGCTAAATATAACTGTCTCATCTGACGAATTAGCAGAGCCTGGCATATTTCCAGCAAGCACCTGTTCGATATCTGCGCGAAGTTCGCCCCAACTATGTTGGCGCTGTTCACGCTCCTTCGACATCATAATTTCAATCAGGCGTGAGCATCCAGGAGAGAGATCAGTCTTCAACAGATCTGGCATCGGAAAGTCAGAATTAATATGTTTCATAATAATTGCCATTGCTGTTGTTGCATTGTAGGGAACGGATCCTGTTACCATATGATACAGTGTAGTGCCGAGCGAGTAGATGTCAGACCTGAAATCAATATCACCCAATGCCATTGCCTGTTCTGGGCTGATATAGTATGGAGTTCCGACAACGGTGCCTGCCATTGTTAGATTTGACTCCTCTTCAACGCTTTTTGCAATTCCCAGGTCTAGGAGCATCGCTTCTCCGCGTTTATTAACCATAATATTCGCAGGTTTGATATCACGATGGAGGATTTTAAAATCATTCCAAGCATACTCAAGAGCATTAGTAATGCTCATAATAATTCCAAGAGCATCTTTTTCCTTAAACTGCCCCTTTTCCATCTGTAGATCTTCAACCGTTTTTCCGATAACATAGGAGATAGCAAGGTAGTAGTGTCCCTTATCCGTTCCTGCATAAAATGCGGTAACAATATTCGGATGCGAAAGTTTTGCAGAGTGCTTGACTTCACTCATAAAACGGTCAATAAAGTTGGAGTCGGATCCATATTTTGGTGCCAGAATTTTCAGGGCAACCTTACGATCCATTGTCTTCTGATAGGCAAGCCATACTTCACCCATTGAGCCACTACCCAGTTTTTCCATAAGCTCAAAATCGCCAATCTTCATCCCTTGCGTCAAGCCAGGAATTGGAATGGTTATTTCTGCAGAGCATGATGGACATGCCATGAACTCACCACAAAGCGAGTCATCAGATTTTACTGACTTCGAGCATTCAGGACATTTAAAATCAATTTCAGCCATTTTCTTCTCATCCCTCATTTTATTCATTTCGCATATTTGCCATTATCCATACATTAGTCTTCAATTTTTATATCAGCCTTTGGTTTCTCTTCTTCACACCACTTGTTGATGCACTCCGTGGTCATTTTGTCTGTAATTTCAGCTTTAATATTATCTTTACACTCTTCAAAAGTTAATCTCACTGGCTCTTTCATATCGTAAACTTTTACTATATGATACCCAAAATGTGTCTGAAAGATAGGTGAAATTTCATCTTTTTCCATTGAGAAGGCAATAACATCAAACTCCTCAACCATCTGCCCGCGAGTAAAATAACCCATATCGCCACCTTCATCGTTACAAGATGAGTGTTTATCTGCAACCGCTGCGAATTCTGCACCGTCAAGCAACTGTTTACGAATACGAAGCATCTTATCATATACAATGCTCGGATTAGATGGATCCGGCTTCATTACAATATGAGCCGCATGAATCTCTTTCGGCTTCATTGATACTGTACGTTCACGCTCATAATATTTTTTTAGAATATGCGATGGCGGAGGTGGCACATTTTTAGTTATATCTCTGATAAAAATATTTATTCTAATCGAATCTTCCAAGTCTGCTTTAATCATATCTTCTGTTGTATGATTCGCCTGACACATCTTCTGAAACTCAGCTTCACTAGGATAGTTCTTTTTTAATCTGTTCAGTTCCGCGTCAATCTGATTTGTTGGAATGGCCCCAATGCTCTCTTTCGACGCTTGTTTCATCATTGCATGCTTAACCAGATTCTCTGCTATCTCTTCCTTTGCATCTTTCTCTGAAATCCCTGGTTTCTCCTGCGAAATTCGCTGCATCTGAAACATACATATATCATTCCCAAAAACTTCTCCATTTACTGTTATTTTCATTCTATTTTCCTTTGCCTAAATTATTTTTTGCTTTTTCGATCATTTTCTTAGTAGTTTGACTGTCCTCAGCGCAAAAGCAAAAGTTTAACTTCTTTCCTTTCTGTCTCTTACTATCTCTTACTATAATCTTTATTTGCGACATTCGCAACTTCTTTCCGACTTTCTTT
>JAUUYH010000154.1 GCA_030590505.1 Kiritimatiellota bacterium | reverse complement strand
GACTGAAGTAGTCCATTTACTGTGATACTTACTGCGTTAATGGTGCTGTCAGGTGTGTTTGTGGTCTGGGTTACAGTTTTGTTTGGGCGATCAAGGGTTGTGGTACTGGTTGTTTCGTTTCCGTTTATGTCAAGACCAGAACGAATAACGTTTCCGAGTGAATCGTATTCGTAGAGCCAGTAAGTTCCATCTGCGAGATTCGCACGAATGCGTTTGGCTGTACTATCTGAATTAAAAATAGTAGAGCAGGGTTCTTCTTTCAGTTTTACAAAACTGAATAAATCATTAATCTCTAATTTCCTACAACCCATGATGAAACCTTATTTTTTTGAACCCTCGAGTTAATTATTTTTAACACCGAAAAACAGAAATACAACATAGAAAGCTTTAATTTTGGATTATTTCTGCGAATCTCGCAGATTTGTATCTTTCATTCTGCGAATCTCGCAAATTCTCCGTAGTTGAAAAGATCAAAAATCAGTCATCAGAAAGCAGGTATCCACCTACGCCAGAGGCTTCCGCCTTCATTTAGCTACGGCGTGACGTGTCGGCGTGACTAAAGAAAGGATAAAAAATGAGCTCACAAATGCTTATAATTAGAAAAAAGCCATAAATAATGGATATACATGGGTTTTGGAAGTAAATTACAGATCAGTTACACTCAAAACGAAGCTATTATTATGAGAATGCTAGTGTTAAGTTGACGCGTATGAGTCAGACCTTTTAGTGCTTACATCAAGTTTACGTTGACCCCATAGTCCGCTGAAAGGACTAGGAGCAAAGTTTACCATCACCGAGACCTGCCTTTTAGAGAATCGGCGTCATGGAGCTGTTTCATCTGATTGGCGAACTTGATGCCGAGACTTTTCTGACCAGCCGCATCGTAATGCCACGGGTCACTGTAACCGTAGTCGTCAGTGGTGGTCACGAGTGAGGCTTTGCCGTCTGCGCAACAATAGCTTGCTTGCTGTTTACGAACAATTTTGCTAAATTTCCACGTGCATAGTTTACCGCTAGTCTTTAGTCCTTTTGCTTTGGCATCCGTCGAATTAGAAATACGCCCAACCACGACCGGGAGTTTTTTGCCACCCAGATCCTTACGTAGCTGGGTCATCAGATCCTTTAGATTTTGTTTGTACTTCATGGCTATCTCTTTCGTTTTGTGAGCATCACTCTCCCCCTGCATCCAGACGATCCCGGCGGGAATAAGTTTGTCCTCCACCCCATCTCCATCAATATCCTTCACGCACAGTGCATTGTTTATGGTGGCTAGCGCATGGTCGTATTGATTGATTTTATTGCCTGTTTTGAATTCAACCTGCCAGCATCCAGCACGTCCGGCGGCACCCACATCGATAGAGGTTCCACCACGTGCATATTTGATGATCGCAAAATTGCGGTCGGGATAGAGCTCCTGCATGCGTCTTCCAAAAAAGAGTTCCGGCCCAAATTTGGTGCGCTTAGGGCTAAGGGGTTGCCACGAACCATGTCCGGCAACCTTTTTCCCATCGGCGGCTGACGCCCCATTGAACAACATGACGCCTGGAACTGGCTTACGAAATTTAGGTTCGAGATTCTTCGTTTTGCCATGTCCGTCCATGTTAGATTGTCCACCGCAAAAGTATACATGATACTCTTTTGCTTGCAGGGATGCGGGAGCCGCAATAGAGGTCGTAAGAATGAGAGCTACTAGGCTGATGATATTTTGTTTCATATAATTGCTTCCTTTTTTTTAGAAAGTTTATTTTAGATAAATTATTTAGAGCTTGATATTATTAAGCTGCCGAGATCTAGTACAGCGTAAATCTTAAACTGTCGCACCAAGCCTTGTTGTTTCTCGCTTTTTCTTAAGGATCAATTAGATCAACACTCTAAAGGGAGGCGACAATCAATCTGTCCCCTTCTATCTTATGGGCATATCCAATTATCAGTTCTGAATGGTAAAGCAGGAAGTCCTGCGCCATTTACTAAATTATTTTTAGGCATGCCAGCAAAGGCATAGCGACAGGCAACCGGAATTGAGACCTCTTTAGATTCAACGCTAACCGTATCACCGCTGATTGTGGCCTCTGCTCTATGCCAGGCTTGATCTTTTCCTGCTAACCAGAACGCTTTAGGAGCTTCATTATCTTTCGTTTTAAGCCCCGCTGCATTGTCAAATTTAATGACCACTGTACTCCCATCCACTCTAAATTCCTTAAATTTCGGGCCTTGTGCGACAATTTTTTCACCATGTATATTACGTCGTGCCAATAAGGAAAGACGTTTAGCTATTGGCTCTTTATCCAATGGATGAATGTTTTTCTTATCTCCTAAATCTATCGTATTTGAGATCGCTGTATTTGGGAGCTCAAGAACCTTCATCTGCGCCTCACGCATCCATGACCAGGACTTTATATTGGGGTCTTCTTGATCGCAACGTTTCGCATAGCCCGGCAACATTACGCCTAAAAAGTAGAAATCATCATTGTTCCATAATTTACGAAGTTGCTTAACCCAGCAGGGCAGACTTTTAGCATATTCTTGTGGCTTATTCGCATTTGCCTCTCCCTGATACCATACCATCCCTCTGACCGCAAAAGGTATAATGGGATGCAGCTTTGCGTTATAAAGCATGTTGGGTCTTGTTCGCGCAAAAATATCTGGTTTTTTATATTCTTTTCTTATCTTCTTATTTTTAAAGGAGTCACCCCAGCGTTTATCCATGCAACCTTTTTCATTGTACTGTTTAATAAGCATTTTACATACAGACAGTTGCTCTTCATCATTATTAAAATCATCCATGATCTGTTTAAAATGCGGAAGTTTTTCGGTTAACTCAATCGGCATCCATCCCTCGATACTAGAACTCCCCCAATAGGTATTTATGATTGCAATTGGAACTTTAAGAGATTTATATAAATAACTTGCAAAACCGCCTCCAACCGCGCTATTGGAATTCTTTTTTACCCATTTGCCTCCGCTCTCCTCCTGGGGAGTAAATGCAATTTTTCCGGGGATTGTAAAAGACCGAATCGGAAATCTGGACGTCTCATTAATCAATGCTTTTATTTCTGGAACTCTACCCCATCCCAACTGCATATTTGATTGTCCGCAACATATCCACACTTCCCCGACCAAAACATCATTGAATGTTATTTTGTTTTTTCCAGAAATAATTAATTCAGCCCCTTTAGCAGAAGCGACCAGTGGGTCGAGCTTTAACATCCACTTGCCATTTTTACCTGTTTTACATGATTTACTCTGTTCTGCAAATTGGACAGTTACTGTTTCTCCCACTTCTGCACGCCCCCAGACTGGAACAAGCATTTCACGTTGCAACACCATGTTATCTCCAAACATATCTGCTGGTTCAACATCAGCATAAAGGTAGTTCGACGCTATCAAAATTCCTGCACTTATTGTAAATGCGAATTTGTTTATTAAAAAATTCATAATTCTCCTTTTATTAAAAAAATGACTAAATTCAAGTACTTCGTGAAGACTCTTTTTGGTTGTAACAGATGAATGAATTGCCACATTTTTAATATCCATTGTAATTAAAACATTTCAAGTACATTTTTATTGTTATTGCATTAATTTCATCTACGATTATCTTCTTTTAGCGGGGCATATCCACTCTATTTTTTTATTTTCTTGCTTAAATCTCTACTGCTTTATGGATGAAATAGATTTAAATCAATAACCTTAACCGAAAATTATTACTTTAAGGCTTTTTAGACCTCTCTTACTACTCTGTAGAGCAGCCAGGAATGCCTATGCTGCGAAGTTCGCAAAAAAAAGAAAAAGGCAATCTAATTTATAAAAAAAGCAATTATCTTCTTGAATTTTACTAACTTAAAGTGTATAGTAATTTCTTGGTTGATAATCTGAATTGTCCAATTGTCTCCAATTTTTCTATAAATATCTAAATTAAGGAACAAACTATGAGAAATAAACCTTTACTAATTCCAATAATGTTATCTGCATTCTGTTATACTGCAAATGCTGGTTCTGTTGAGATTTCTGAAACAGGAGGGGATGAGATAACTATTCAGAACAAATATCTGGCCAGAAATTTTAAGATCGAAAAAGGCATACTGAAAACTGTATCTATTGAAAACAAACGTGCTGGTACAAAAGCTATTCCTCTTTCAGGATGTGAGTTCTCTTTAAAGATATCCGAAGGCACTGAAAAAAACGGAACAGACCTTACATTGACAAGTGATGACTTCACCTGTGAAGGTTTTGAAAAATATAACTTAAGTGCAGATGGGCAAGGAGTTGCGTTTAAATTGCAAAACAAAGAAAATGGGCTAAAAGTCTCGATGCATGTTGAAATTAAACCGAATGAATTTTATCTCAGAAAATATTTAAAGATCACCTCTGATAAAACTGTAGCACTTGAGCGGATAGATATCGAAAATATTGCTTTCGAAGATGCTTTCCAACCGTATAAGTTAAAATGCATATATACAAAAGGAAAATGGAGTCCGGGTCTTGGACAGCCGCTTTATACAAAAAAATCCGGAACCTTCTGGGGAGTGGAATTTCCTGCATCATATAATTTTGTTAAAGATAAGACTCTGAATTGCGGATACCTCTGGGGACGAAAGATTAAACCTGGAGAGACTTATACTTCATATAAAGGTGTTGTTGGGGTATCCGACGATCCTGAGTTCAATCAGGATGCATTCTTTGAATACATTAATAATATTCGAATCCGCCCGTTAAAGTTACAGATGCAGTACAACAGCTGGTTTGATTTTGGTAGACGTGTAGATAAGAAAAAATTCACCGACACAGTTAAGACTCTTCATAAAAAGCTTGTAGTCGAACGTGGTTGCAAACCGTTGAAAGCATATGTGATAGATGACGGCTGGCAGGATTGCGGAAAAACTGCAGACTGGAGTGACAAAACATGGAAGACGAATACAAAGTTTGATCAGGAGTTTGCAACTAGTTTTAAAGTTACAAAAGATGCAGATTCAACTCTGGGGCTTTGGATGAGCCCAGGATGTAATTTCGGAGCCAAGTCTATGGTCCCACGATATAGGGAAAAAGGATTTGAAGCTATGGAGAATTATATGTCTCTTGCTGGCCCCCAATATATGGGACAACTGGAAGAGCGCATGGTAAATCTTACAAAAATGGGTGTTACCTATTTTAAACTTGATGGTCTATTCGGTCACCTAGACACACGTGACTTTGAACTTAATGGTGAAAAATATGGCTTACCGTCAATGCCGCAACTTCTTCCTGATGGAATTAAAAGTGATGATAAGGCACTTAATGATTCAAAATATGATGAACTTAAAACTTACTATCTTGTGGCAGGGACTGAACGCCTGATAAAGATCTTCACTGAAATGAGCAAGGCTAATCCGGATGTATATATAGTCATCTCAAATGGTGCTTATTTGAGTCCATGGTGGTTGATGCATATTGACAGCTCATGGATGATCATGGCAGGAGATGCCGCAGGTGGGGCCGACCGGACTGGTGAATTGAAATATCGTGACGGTGTCTACTATGAAGTATGGGAGGAGGAAAATACTCAGTTTCCGATGAATGCTATTTTTAATCATGAACCGAAGAAAGTCAAATCTGGGGAAAGCAAAGAAGTTTTCCGGAAATATCTCTATATGAATATGTCTCGTGGAACTGGTTTTATCGAACTCTATTTGAAGACTCCTAAGCTGCAGGAATATGATTGGGATGTACTGGCCGAAAGTCTTCAATGGGCATATCATATTTTCCCGACCTTTACCACTTCCCGTATGCATGGAGGAGATCCACGTGAAAATGAGACCTATGGTTATACATCATGGAATACGGACCAGGGGTATATATCTTTTCATAATCCATCTGATAAAAAGCGGAAATATACAGTTAAGCTTGATAGAAAGTTCGGACTGGTACCTAAAAGTGGCCCATTTTTCCTCTCATCTCCCATCGATGGTTCTGTAAGAGATCTGAAAAACCAATACACTTTCGGTGATACTATAAATCTGGAGCTTGAACCGAAAGAGATCAGGATATTAAACTTTGATAAAACTGAACAGGACTGGTCTTATCTGAAAAAACTTCAGAATAGAACTCCATATACCCCTGTTGAAATAGAGAGTAAGACAAAGAAAAGAAAAAAGAAATGATTGACATTCAGTTCGTTCATTGCTCGCTTTTTCTTCATGATAAAACACACACATAACTAAGGTTCTGCGTATCTGTTTTTCATTTTAAAAAATTCAACAAACAACT
>JAUUYH010000002.1 GCA_030590505.1 Kiritimatiellota bacterium | reverse complement strand
CTTGTTTTTCTGAAAGTTGTGATTGACGACTTCATTCCTATGGGAGCGACGATTCCGAAGCCTAGTCCGAAGATGGAGATTCCCAAAAGCAGTATGTGGATATTGTATAGTTGGTAAATTGCGATTATCGCAAAAAACGCACCCGCAGCAAAGACGATTGAGGCACCGATCATATATGCTGTCGATGGAGAGTATTTTTTTGTTGACTTTATGGACAGATGACGTCCGATGAGGAGAGCTATAACGATACAGATATTTGTCAGCCCGAATTGAGTCGGAGTTAATTTAAAACCCTTGATGAAAATAAATGGAGCCGCCGCAAGATAAGCTCCCTGCACTGCATAGCATACAACAATCGGCATAACGACGAGAGAAAAACTTGGAGAAATAATGATATTCCCGTAAGTTTTAAATGTCTTTGATGGGTGCAGCTTTATCCTTTTCTCTCGAATAAGAGTCTCCGGTAACTTCATAATAAGGATAGCAAAAACAAAGATAGAGAATGCAACGAGAAAGTGAAAATTATAACGCCATGTAAGATGCTCTGTAATAACTCCTCCCATAATTGGAGCGGCAATCATCATCACTCCTCCCAAGATTGCCATCCACCCCATCAGAGATATAACCTGTGTGTCATTTCCAACATCACGGATCATTGCACGTGCAGTTCCTGGAATCATACTTGCACCGATTGCCTGGCAGATGCGTCCGACAATGAGATAAGATGCTGATGTTGCTAACCCACAGAGGAACGAGCCAATGATAAAAATCAAAACTCCAAGTAGAATAAGGCGTCGTCGGCCGAACGCATCAGAAAAAGGACCTGTAAGAAATACAAAAAATGAGAATGCAGCAAAATATACCGTAATGGTCAGACTCATTGTTGCATCCGAAATATCTAAATCCTGACCGATAATGGGAAGTGCTGGAAGATATAACGATGCGCCAGTTCTGACAATTGAACTTGTTAGAAGCAGAATAATTCCGACCATTGTTACGTTGATAACTATTTTTCTGTTATCCATTCTGTTCCTTTTTTTTCGCTTTTTTTTTGCTGTTAGCTAAAAATATACCCAAACCAACAGAAATACACCCAACAAACAGAGATATTTCAAATGCTTCCTTATGGATCACTCCGCCGAGCAGCATTCCGAAGAGTGGAGTGGCAAAGAAGAAGATAGATACCTTTGATGAGTTGTGCCTTGCAAGTATGTATTGATATGATAAAAATGCGAACACACTTATTGCCAATGCCTGAAATATAAGACTCCACCATGCTGTTGCTGTTACTTCTGACGGCACAAAGCCCGATGTGAATAGAGCAGTGCCGCCAAAGAGACACAGGTTAAATGTTGCCTGCCAGAAAAATACAGTCCATTTATTCATAAACGAAAAAGCATATTTATTGGTAACAATCAGAAGCGATAGAACAAGACTGCTTAGCAGCTCGAGAAGATCTCCTTTCAGTGTGGGGCCTTGATTGATAAGTGTATCGTATAACGGTATCATCAGGCCGGCAAAGGCAATTACACTTCCGATAATTGTACGAAGCTGAAGTTTCTCATTTTTGAGCAGAAAATGTGCAATAAACGGAACAATAAGCGGGTAGGTGAAAATTAACATTGTAACGCGTCCACCAGTGGTATATTGTGCACCGATATTGAATAGCATAATCTGTACAAATGTCATAAGCGACAGTAATATACAGATTGTCGCTCCTTTTTTACCAATCTTCAGAGAGGGCTTTTGCAGGAGAATAAATATAACAACAAGCGGATAAGCAATTAGAAAACGCAGAAATGCTCCCCACGCCGACGGCATAGCTTCCACGACAAATTTTACGATAACAGAATTTGTAGCCCAGCAGAGCACAAGCAGCAGAATCCAAATGGTAATTGGCCACGTTATCGGCTTCTGCGTGTGGTCTTTCGGTTTTTCTATCGTGTTTATCATTATATTTGGTAATACTCCATCTCATCTAAATCCCACCAAGGTGGGTTTTATTCCCCGTCCCTTGGGGTGTACTATATTATATCTATTCACGGCATTAAAGTTTATTATTCAACGTTGTGCAGAAAGTATAATGCATTTTGCGATTCTCGCACGTTACGAAGAGAAAAAATATTAAAATTTGTCCAAGAATGATTTATAAAACCTTAAACTACAACCTAAATCGTGCAATCCTAAGCATACAATTCCCATAAGTCATCGCTATTTTTTGATTGAAATAAAGGAAAAGTAAGATATTTTAAGAAAAAAGAGAAATAGACACAATAATATAAAATAAGTTACGTTTGATAGTAAGGAGTAGATGAAGATGCCGGAAGAGTTATCTGATATACAACTGATTGAGAAATTTCTGGAGTGTGACAGTGCGTCATTTGATATTTTATATGCCAGATATCGTAATCAATTGTATGCGTATTTGAATCGTCTTTTGCCTGGGCAGCATGCCCTAGTAGATGATATTTTTCAGAATACTTGGATAAAAGTGATTCGGCAACTTCCTAAATATAAGGATAGTCAGAGATTTATGGGTTGGGTAATGCGAATTGCGCATAATTTGGCAATAGATCATTTTCGAAAATCCAAACATGAAATTTTGACTGAAGACACGGAGGGTTCAAAACTTTTTGCAGTTATTGGCAATGAGCCATGGAGAAAACTTGATAATGCGGAATTAGCAGATGCACTTGCTCGTTGTACTGCAAAGTTGAAAGAGGAGCAGAGAGAGGTTTTTATACTTAGACAAGATGAGTTCAGTTTTAAGGAGATAGCCGAAATTCAAGAGTGCTCAATCAATACGGCTTTAGGACGAATGCAGTACGCGATTAGTAATCTGCGCAACTGTATGGCGGAATGGAAAGAACATTAGATTTGAAAAAAGGTTAATGATGAATTGTTCACAAGTAGAGATAGATTTGATGAACGGCAATCTCAATAAGGAGATTACTGAGCATCTGGAGAAATGCGGGGATTGTCAGATATTTAAAGACTCTCTGGATTCCTTTCTGCCTGCAAAACCTGCTAGTAATGCTTTCTCTCCTCAGATTGATCTTGATTTTGTAATTAAGAAGGAAGCTGATCTATTTATGGAAGAACAGATGCGGGCTTTTAATCATCACCAACCGAAACATATTCATAGACCGAAGAGAATGATATCATACCTTGCTTCAGCTGCATGTGGGGTGTTGATAGCTTGGCTGGTTGTGCTCGTCCTCGAATCAACTCAACACAGAAGAGTGATTGGTGGAAGCATGGATAGAAATTTTGCTAATTCTGCAAGTTCAAATGAACTTTCTTGGAGTAATATTAGTATGGATGATGAATTTCTGGAGGTTATCACTGATATTGAATTAAATATTCTTCTTCTTCCGAATGAAGAAGAGAGTGTACAAATTGAAAAAGAGTAATATTTATTAAAGAAGGAGTTGTTATGTATAATAAAATTTTTCCTATTTCAGTAATCCTTTTACTGCTATTCTCTATAAATCTTACAGCTATTTATGCACAAGATTCGGCCCAGGAAGTAGAGCCTAAAAAAAAGAGTAACGTGGTGCTTCGTAAAAAAAATGCAGGAAATGGGAAGAAAGTCTCTACTTCGGTAATTGCAATTGTTATGGCAGAGATGGGAAGTGAGAAGAGAGCTAGGTTGCGAAAACTCCATCGGTGCAATCCTCAGGCTTTCCGCAAGGAGATAGCCAAAATTGTAAGCAAATATAGAGCGGCCAACAATAAAAAAAATCTGGAATTAAAAAAAATTGTCAAAGCATACAATGCAGCATCTGATGCAGAAAAAAGTGCAATTAAAGAGAAACTTTCTGACTTAGTTCGTAGCCAGTTCAATAAAAAGATGGATGCCAACAGAAGAAGCTACAAAAAAACAGTGAAAAGACTTGAGGATCTCAAGCAAAAAATAAATAAACGAGAAAAGAATGCTGACTTGATAATTAAAGAACGCATAAAGCAGTTGACTAAATAGTTCCTGAACGGAAAGTGGCGTTGCAAATAGGACTTACGCATTACTGGCAACGACTAATGAATCTACCATTCTGGGTTGATAGTGGCCATGATTTTTGTTGTTGTTTTGAAGTGAAGTTTTGCGATTTTCGCAAGTACATCCCGTCCATGAGTCAGTACTGCTTCTCGCGCCATCTCCTCAACCTTCGCAGATGCACCTTTCGGAAGTTCGATTCCCAGCGGTTCGCCCAGTTGATGTAATCTGCGTACGAACTCATCTCTTGCAATAATTGATGCTGCTGCAACTGCTATATCACTCTCTCCTTTTGTTTTCTGATGGAGGGTTATCTTCTTCCCTTGTTCGAGGAGGGCGTTTTTGATAAGCGATTCATTGCCGAATTTATCAGAGAGTGCAACTTTGCATTCAGGAGTCTTCGTCAAAAGATCTTCAAGAACTCTTGCATGGCCCCATGCAAGAAGTTTATTCAAATTTTTTATATTATCATAAAGTCGATTATATGCTTCAGGACCGATTGCGACAATCGCAAATTTCCCCTTTACAATATTTCTAATTTCAGAGGCAATTTTAATGATTTTTTTCTCACTTTTGATGATTTTTGAATCTTTTACTCCCGCATCCAAAAGTGCACATTCCATTGATTGATCAACAAAAACCGTAGCAATTACCAATGGTCCGAAATAATCTCCTTTACCACTTTCATCAATGCCAGCATGCGGTAAGGGAAGAGAGGCATCTGCATCATTCTCTGAAGGTGGTGATGAGCTATGTATGTCATCAAGTACCCCTGTTATTTGAGGCTCCAAGATAAATTCTAAAAATTCACCTGTCCCCTTTCCTTGTATCACACATTTGCCGCTATTATAGGCAGCAACAGATACATTCTCTTTTTTTGCCTTCCAATGAGCATACGGAATCTCGCCAAGATCCCATGTTCCGTCATTGACGATTTTAGTAAGTTTCGCAAGTTGAATTTGTGTCAATTTAAGCGAATAAGATTTTATATTTATTATCATTTTAATTTATTATTTGAAAAAATTTAATATACTGCTATATTTATGATTGTTAGCGCATCAAGATATTTACATTTTAAAATTTAGGAACTAAATGAATAGCCCATATTACAAAATGAACAAGACGGGAAAGAGATTTTTTTCAAATTTTCTTTTAATTGCTTTTCTAATGGTTTTCCCTGCATTAGATCGACTTGATGCAGAAACTATAGATATTTCAGCAATACGGATAAATAGTATCAAGCGCATTATAGGGCAGTTCGTGGCTGAAAAAGAGAACTTAAGGGACTTTTTAGTTCAGGAGGCTATTTTAGGTGCAGTTGGACGCGAAATGCTACTTGAGCCGAAAGAAGAGATCTTTACGAAAAAACTTGCAGATATAGCTAGCGATGTTCGCAAAATTGTACATAAGCGCTTTCCGGTTAGCATAAAGAATGTAAAACTAAAAGCGACAGAAGAGGCAGTGAAGAAATATATACTTAAGGATAAGCTAGAGTTTGTAACTGTCAAGATTCTACAGGGAAGGCGTTCAAGTGTTGTTTCTGGGATTTTTTACAGATTTGGTCTTGGCGGCAACAGTGTAGTTATAGGAGATCATACACCAATTGCATTTATTGATCTAGTTGATACTGATAGGGCAAAATTTGATAAGGTTTTCTGTGCGAAAATCAGAAAAGAGTATATTGCTAAAAAAGTAAAAATATATTCTAAGAGAAAGCAGTCATTGATGAATAAGTATTTTACTGAAGAACGTGAGAAAGTAGTTACAACAAATATTAATTTAGGGTACCTTTATGTTTGGAATAAGTGGCGTACACCAAAAGAGGTTGCTGAAATTATTATTAAGCAAGAGATCAGAAAAATGCCTGAGGTGGTTACAGCTGATGTCAATGCTGAGGGGTTACCCGATCTAGTGGATGCTTCAGGAGAGGATTTTGGTACAGAACCTGAGGCACCCGATGGCGTGGATGCGTATGCTAAGATTGCTCTAGAAGTCGCAAAATTGAAACAGAATATCGAGAAGAAGCAGATGGAAATTTCCGGTTCTCAGTATGGAATTGATGCTGATCACTCTTTTACAAAAGGTGACCTAGTGGTTCTTTTAGGTTTAACTCATGATGAAGTAAATCTTTTGACTGGCCTTAAAGGTGAAGGAGTTACTGCGACATTATCATATCCCAAAGGCAAAATAGATAGAGTTATCTTCTCTTTTATCAATAATCTTTTATATAAAATTGAAGTAATTTACCGCATAGGCCCTGCCGAAGCGATGGAGCTTCTCTGGGACTCCATTAAGGATAATTACGGAGATTCAACTGAGATGGTCGAAGCGGGTGAAAAAGAGCATGAAAGGCAAACTCGTCTACAGGCAATAAGGAATCTGTGCAAAAAAGACAAAAAAGGCAAGGATACGCATAAGTGGGCAAAAAATAAAATATGTACAAAATGTGGAGTAAGACAAGCCGACCTTACTGAACCGATAATAGAGAAAGACATTCAGCTGACTTGGTCTGGGAAGATGATAATTGCAAAACTTCTCATTTCTTTAACTGATGACAAGTTGAAATTTACAAAATTTGTTCTTATCAAAGAGAATATACTTATAAAAGAAGAGCAGGAAGGTATTCTTGAGGGCAAGAGACTGCGTGAAATGGAAGAAGATAGGCTGAGGCGTATTGAGGAATTTAAAAATAATTAACACTATAAAATATAATGCCATATCTTGTTTATGACAACACTATCTCTAATAGATCTATCCCTATAGCTGATGAGATTCTTGAATTTTATCTCGGGCGTAGCATGGAGAATGATGTACGTTTGCGTGAAGACTCTTCTGTTAGTCGTAAGCACTGCATGATCTTTAAAGACCCCAATGGCAGTGATTATGTTGTGAGAGACTTAGGTTCAAGCAATGGAACATACTTAAACGACCTTTGCCTCCAAGCTCAGCAGTGCCCTATGAGGGATGGTGATGTGATTGGAGTCGGGGATATGCATTTTACTTTTTATTCATATCAGGATAATCCGTATGAACTGGTCGATACAACTACAATATATGTCAAAAAAGCTGTTCCTGATCTTTCTCCCCCTGATGAATACCCATTTAAAGATACAACAAACTTGGAGCCGATTACACCTGTAGCTCTTGCGTCTTCTGAGCAAGGGGAGGATATTTTTCCGGAAGTTGAGGGGTTTGAATTTTTACGTCTACTTGGTGGTGGGAACTACTCTACAACTTATCTAGTATTTCAGACAGGGTTGAAGCGAACTGTTGCATTAAAAACATTTCACACAGACTTTATTACAGAAGAGCAGCAGAGATTTTTTCTTCAGCAGGTCAGTAATGTTGGTAAGTTAAATCATTCGAATATCCTTGGTTTTATAGATGCTGGAGTTACAGCCAACCTCTGCTATGTTGCCATGCAGTACGCTCCTCAGGGTACTTTAGCAACACTTATGCCTCAATTCCCGGATGGCATTGCAGAAAAAGATGTAACCAACTATATATTGTCGATAAGTGAAGCGATGGTATATGCTTCAGGATTCGGACTATTTCATGGCGATATTACTCCTTCCAATATTTTCTTTAATGAGAACTCAATGCCGGCTGTTGCTGATTTGGGGCTGGCGCCGTGGGTCTCAAATGTTTTTCAGACGAATAGGGCATATTTTTTCGGGTCTACTCAGTATATGCCACCTGAGCAGACACTCGATCAGCAATTAGACTGGACCTCTGACCAATATGCTCTAGGGGCAATTTATTATGAACTCTTGACTGGTGCTCCTCCGTTTTCAGCACCTAGTGCGTATGCCTTGATTGAAAAACACCTTAGGGAAAAAATCAGATTCCCATCTGGTAAATCCATTTCAGGCAAGACAAAAAATATTATAACTAAATTGATGGCAAAAACACCGGAAGAGCGTTTTTTGACTTGGGAGGCTGTCGTTGATGCAATAAATCATAAGGCGTTACCCGCGGGATCACGAAGAAATATGCCACCGCAAAAGAAGAAGCTATCCAAGCTAAAAAAAAGAAAAACAGCCATTAAAATTTCAGCAAAAAAGAGCCCTCTTGTACTCAAGCTCAAAAAATAATAAAAAAAAAGTGATTTTTTTTATATTACTCGCTTGACTATATGCAGGAAGAGTCTAGTTTACACGTCCCCATTTTATAGGGGAAAATTGTCCTGTTTAGGTGAAGGACACTGAGCATGAAGTTGCATTTTAGGTAGAATTTGTATTAACATTAAGGTGAAATACAGGTACTATTTAAATATATGCTTGGAAATTTAGTAGTTAACATATAATTAAAAAATAGGTTTAAAAATGAAAGTCAGGGCTTCTGTAAAACGCCGGTGTGAATATTGCCAGGTGGTAAAACGTAATGGAATTGTTAGAATCTTATGTTCGCGCAATCCTCGTCATAAACAGAGACAGGGCTAAAACTGTAAGGAATTTATATTATGCCACGTATACTTGGAATTGACATCCCGGGCAAAAAGCGAATTGAATACGCTTTGCGCTATATTTATGGTGTAGGGCCGACTCGGGCTATGGATATTATCAAAAAAGCTGGAATTCCGATCGGGTTGAAAGCTGATGATCTCACAGACGAACACATCTCAAAAATAACTGTTATTCTACAGAATGATTATGCTGTAGAAGGAGACTTGAGACGTATGATTGCTCAGGATATCCGTAGGCTTCAGGCCGTCGGATCTTATCGTGGGTTCAGGCATCGTCGTAGCCTCCCTGTTCGTGGTCAGAGAACAAAGACCAATGCTAGAACTCGTAAGGGCCGCAAACAGACTGTTGGCGCGATTCGTGATAAAACTCAACGTAAACTTGCCGGAACCTGATTCGGGCAGACTGCAAAATAAGCAAGGATTCTATTTATGGCTGATAATGAAAAAAAGAGTGAAGTGGCTGCAGAGACTGCAGTTGTTGATGCTCCTAAAGCTGCTGTTGAAGCAACTAAGGAACCTGAGGCTTCACCATCAACAGAGGGCACTAAACGTGCAAGAAGTGGACGTGCAATACCTGCTGGTATCGCATTTATTAATGCCACTTTTAATAATACTAAAGTAACTTTTACTGATCTTCATGGTAATACCCTGTGCTGGTCTAGTGCTGGTAAGATGGGAATTAAAGGATCCAGAAAGAGCACTGCGTATGCTGCACAGCAGGTCGCAACTGACGCTGCAAAAAAAGCACAGACGCTCGGGATGCGTGAAGTTGAAGTAAGAATTAAAGGACCCGGAGCTGGACGCGAATCAGCTGTAAGGGGAATTGTCGCTGCAGGAATGGATATTTCAGTCCTGAAGGATATAACGCCTGTTCCTCATAATGGATGCAGGCCTCCAAAAAGGCGACGTGTATAGCAGTTTTAATAACTGTTTTTACTGCAATATTAAATTTAAATAATTTACGCGCTTTACGGTTAATTTTTATCGGAAGCGCCATTTTATGGAGGAATACAAATGGCTTTTATTTCAGGATTTCCAATGCCTAAGGTAATTGAGTTGAATGAAAAAACTGCAACTGATACTTATGGTGAGTTTACTGCGGCACCACTGCAAAGCGGATTCGGACATACTATAGGTAATTCATTACGGAGAGTTCTCCTTTCATCTTTGGAAGGTGTGGCTATTTCCGCAGTACGTATTGATGGTGTATCTCATGAATTTGCGACAATGCCACATGTTATTGAAGATGTAGTAGAAATTATCCTTAATCTAAAACAGGTAAGACTTCATTGCAATACTGATGCATCATCAATGCAGCTTGAAATAGTAAAAAATGCTGCAGGTACTGTAACAGCGGCTGATATTATAACTGATGGTTCTATGGAAGTACTCAATCCGGACCAGATTATCTGTACACTTGATAAAAAAGTTAGTTTCCGTGCAGAAATTGAGGTAATCAAAGGAAGGGGATATACTCCGTCAGAAAAGAACAAAAAAGCGGATCATCCACTTGGAACTATTCCTATAGATTCTCTCTTCAGTCCTGTAACTCGTGTAAGATATGAAGTTGGTGCAGCACGTGTTGGAGAAGAGACAGAGATGGACAGTCTCGTAATGGAGATTTGGACAGATGGTAGAATGAATCCTCCAGATGCACTCGAAAGAGCGTCTAAAATTCTGCAGGATCACCTTCGTCCTTTCCTAGGAAAGCAATCTGATGAAGATGATATGCTTGCTGCTATATCTGAAGAGGAACAGAAATTATACAGAACACTTATTCAGCCAGTTGAAAATGTCGAACTCTCTGTTCGTGCACAGAACTGTCTTAATAATGCTGATATCAGAACTCTCGGCGAGCTTTGCCAGAAATCTGAAAATAAAATGCTTAAATATCGTAACTTCGGTAAGAAATCTCTTGATGAAATTATCGAAAAACTTGAGAGCATGGGACTTGGTCTCGGCATGAAGATGACAGAAGAACTTGTCATTGCGTTAAATGCTGAAGCTGATAAACTTCGTGCTGAAGATAAAGAGGAAGAGGAGAACTAGAATAATGAGACATAGAAAACATACATTCAAAATAGGCCGATCTGGAGCTCACAGAAAGGCTCTGCTTGCCAATCAGGTATGCAGTCTGATCACAGAAGGTGAAATTAAGACTACAATTGTTAAGGCAAAAGAGACACGTCGGTTTGCTGATCGCATGGTAACTTTAGGTAAAAAAGGTGAACTGCATCACCGCAGAATGGCAATCTCTAAGTTGAGAGATAAAGACGCTGTAGCACTGCTCTTTAGTGAAGTAGCTCCGAAATTTGCAAACCGTGACGGAGGATATACTAGAATTATCCGTATCGGGACACGAATTGGTGATGCTGCAGAGATGTGTATTCTTCAGTGGGTAGAAGCTGAAAATAACCCTGAGCCATCTAAGAAGAAGGCTGCTGCAAAGAAAGTTACACCAGAAGCTAAGAAAAAAGAAGAAACTGTAGAAGTTAAAGAAGAGAAGACTGAAGCTCCCGCAGAAGAGCCGAAGGTTGAAGCAAAAAAAGAAGAGAAGGCTAAAAAATAAGCAAGACTCTTTTTAAAGATATATAGAGCGGGTATCGAAAGATATCCGCTTTTTTTTGTATCCAGAGCTCAGTACGTCTGTCCAATTGAACTTCCTTTTTTTCTCTTTACATTGACTTTGTATGTCTCGAAAAACAGGTCGACTATTGGACACTTCTAAATATATTACATTCAAAAAGCACTTTAATTGTCTAATGAACGCCTAGATTCGTTGAATAAATGGGTGTTTAATTGGACAGGCACTACGCTAAAAGTACTGAGCTCTGTTTATCGTATCGGCTTGCATATCTCGGCGTGTTCAATGACTATTTTTTCTTCTTGCATCGATAGACAAATGCTGGAGGGAAATTGCGCCATACAGTTTTTGACGTTTCCACTTCATCAAATGTCTCTTTCAGAAGTGCTTTGAAGCTATGAGCTCCTTTCATTAGAAATCCCTGCAGGTATGCAAATGTGGTAAATACTCCACCAGGTGCAAGCGAATCAAAGATTGTATGCAGTACTTCGTTTTGGAGCTTTTTAGGGAAAGAAGCCCATGGTAATCCAGAGATCACAACATCAATTGAGTCAATTTTCTGATCTTTCATTATGTTTGCAAGTTCAGAAGCACAGTTGTTGTATGACTTGATCTCAGGAAAAGTTTTTTCAAAAAGTAAGTGAAGCTCTTTATTCAGTTCTATTACAAAAAAATTGGCATTTTTATGTAGATTAGGAATGATTTTTTCTGTGAAAACACCCGTGCCAGGACCAATTTCTACTACATTCAGTGCCTTTTCAATCTCTATTTCAGATGTTATTGTCTTTGCCAGATAGGTTGAACTAGGGCAAACAGCACCGATTTCTCCAGGTTTTTTAACAAAATGTTTGAACAATTCAATTCTAGACATATCTTACTTCTATTGTGATTATTATTAATATGCTGTTTGTATAGCATGTAAAAGTTAGTAAAGTACATCTTTAGTTGTATTTAGCAAGTCTTTGATGACTATAAATTAGGAGAAATTTATGCGGCGTTTTTCTACATTGGCAATTATGTTTGTTTTTACGGTTTTTTCTTCAACTCCTTTGCTTGCACAGGATGGCGGAGATAATAAGGTCGATCTATTGTTGATCTTTGAGAAAGGCGGAATTATTATGTATATACTTCTTTTGCTCTCTTTTCTTGCATCATGTCTAGTTTTTTATTACCTGCTCACCCTACGTAATTCGGTTATTGTGCCGAAGGAATTTATTGTTCAGGCTGAAAATGCAATCAATCAAAAGGATTTTGAAGTACTTGCACGGGTATGTGAAAAGAATAACAGTCCAGCCTCAAAAATTATTGCAGCAGGGGCAAATATATTCCTGAGGTCAAAAAATAATTATCAGATGATCAAGGATGCAGTGGAAGATGAAGGTGTAAGGCAGGCAGGTTTACTCTGGCACAGAATTCAGGCACTTCAGGATATCGCGGTAATCGCTCCTATGGTTGGACTCCTTGGGACTGTACTAGGGATGATCAAATCTTTTATGGGGTTGAGTGCGGAATCTGCAACTCCGCGTCCGACAGTTATTGCTAGCGGTGTATCAATGGCACTTCTTACAACAGCCGCAGGGCTGATCGTCGGTATTTTAGCAATGATTCTCTATTCGGTATTCAGAGCCAGAATAAACAAAATTTTAACTGAACTGGAGAACAGCTGCAATAAAATAGCAGTAGAGATGATGCTTGTTGATGATGATACCAATTCGCCGTTTTAGCGATACAGCAACTTCATAAAAACTAAATATTCAGGAGAATCGATACAATGAATTTCAGAAAAGATATAAATGAACAAAGCGTAGGCTTCCAGATGGCGCCTATGGTCGATATTATTTTTCTGCTCCTCATCTTCTTTATTGCAGCGGCAGTATATTCCCAGTGGGAATCTAAATTGGAGATAAAAGTGCCGACAGCGGATACTGGGCTCGACAGGGCACGCTATGATGGGGAGGCGATTATCAATATAGATAAAAAAGGTAAATTTTTTCTTAATTCTGTAGAATATACACCAGTTAGGCTTGAAATACTGTTAAAAAAACTTGCAGACACCTACTCGGGCCAGCCTGTAGTTATAAGGCCTGACAGGGAGACTGACTGCAAATATCTTATTCAGATCATTGATATATGTGCAAAAGTAGATATCTCCAACATCTCATTTGCCACGATAAAAGAGGATTCTAAAGTTGGATCTGAATAGTAGGACTCAACTTTATGAGTATTTTACTATTGATTTCATATATGAGTACTAATCTGTAATAGCTTAAAGAAGGATAATTATGATAAACCACACTATAAATGCAGTTCAAGACCCATATAGAATGGTATCACGAACAACTCTGCTCCTCCTCTTGGGGTTTACTCTGTTTTTACTCACATTTCCAGTTTCTGCAAAAACGATAACGGATGATCAGAAGATTATCTACATTGATGATCAGATTAGATTTGCAGATGGACTTGTTTCACGTGGACACCATGATCTTGCGATTGCGGAATATCTTCGTTTAACTGAAAAATTTGCAAACGATCCTTTGGTGGCTGAAGCCTGGGTTCAACTGGCAGAGGCTTATGCAGCAAAAAAGGATTTTAAAAAGGCGTTTGCTGCATTCAACACATTTTTCACAAAATTCTCAAAGAGTAGGATCCTCCCTGCCGCACATCTGAAATATGCGTTGGTCCTTTACAAAACGGGAATCGAGGGAAATAAGACAAAAGCTCTTGATCTTCTGAATAAATTAAAATCTCAAAGCGCCAATCCTGTTGTAATCCAAGATGCTGCAGGCTTTCATCTCGGCAAACTTTATCTTGCCGAAAAGAGAGATGCGGAGGCATTTTCTGAATTCAATATAGTAGCCTCCAAAAAGATTGAAAAATCTCCTCAAGATGATTTTCGTGTCACTTCATTAATTGAATTAGTGAAAATTCATAAACAAAGGAAAGAGGGGGCAGAGGCACTGAGGTTGCTCTCAGGCATTATTAATAATAGTAATCTTTCACAGGAGCTCTCACTAAGGCTGCACTGGTTAACTGGGGAGCTATACTTTGATGCTGCACAATATCAGAAAGCTGCCGATGTTTTTGCGAAGTTAGCAATTCTATTTTCAAAAAGTCCGGTTGCTAAAGATGCAATTTACAAGCGATTGCAGGCAATTTATATGCTGAAGGATTATGCAAAAGTCATTTCTGAAATCGACCGTCTGATAAAAAATAGACAGATTGCAGATTCAGGCTGGGAGCGTTTCTATTTAATGAAAGCCTCATCATTAAGTAATCTAAATTTTAAAAAAAAGGCCATTGAATCCCTCAAATCTGTAATGTCGAAAAGCAAAGAGAGCGCGATGCTCCAGTTTGCAGCGTATAAGTATGTTGAAATTCAGTTACAGCAAGGGGAGTTAAGATCAGCTCTTAATCTTATGAATCAATATATAGAAAAGCCATCATTTTCTCGGGATGGTGTAAGGGATATGGTAGTTTTGATTACTGATTACTGCGGTGCAGATGAAGGAGAAAAACTACTTAGAAAAGCAATTAAAACCATACCAGCAAATTCAAAAAATGTAACTCTTCTAAATCTGAAGCTCGCAGCTCTTCTCATAAAAGCTGGAAAGGCAGATGAAGCATTAAATCTATATCGTAGCATTGCAGAAGAGGATTTGAAGGAGTTTCTTCCTTATGCACTAATGGGGGAGGCCCAGGCACTTGAAAAAATGCGAAAAATAGAAGATGCAGCGGCTAAATACAAATTACTGATCAAGACGTTCCCCCAAAGTGAACTTTATTCTGAGGCTATGCTGAGAATTGGGGTAATGTTCCTCGCTGACAAAAAGCAGTGGAATACTTCAATGGTCTATTTTTCAGAAGTTATCAAGCGATTCCCAGAAAAACCTGTAGCAATGCTTGCAACTTTTTATCAGGGTTACCTAGCATTTTACAAAAAGGATTATAAAACAGCAAAGCAGATACTTGCAAAACTTAGAAATCGCAAACAACTTACTCCAGATCTTCATCAGGATGTCAAAATATATCTTCTGTGGACTCTCTTGAGACTTAAGGAAATTGATGCATCAATCCTTATTTTTAACTCAACAAAAAATCAGGGACGACTACTTGCCCATGCGGTAACCTCGTTTGTCAATGAACTGGGTACAGCACTGATTAAAAAAAATCCTTCTGCTGCACAGTTGTGTTTTAATGAACTGCTCCGCCGACAGCAGAGACAGGCTCAGCAATTAGGCTATATCGGGCTTTCAGCAATTGCAATGCAGAAGGGTGACGCAGTAAAAGGTATTGAATTGTTAAGAAAATCCGTAAAACTGCAAGGTGATCTAAAAACCACAACTGAAGCGATTCTGCTACTTGGGAATCTTCTTGTTGAGCGTGGAAAAGATCAGGAGGCTGTACTTGTTTTTGAGCAATCTCTGGACAATCCATATAATAAAAAATATGCAGCTGCCGCAAGACTGGGGTTGGCCAAAATTTTGGCAAAACAGGATGATAGGCTTAAAACTGCAAATCGATACGCAATGTCTGTGTTTATCCTCTCGCAGGATAAAAAAATATGCTCTGAAGCGATGCTACTGAGTGTTCAGATCTCACTAAAAATGAAAGATAAAAAAGCAGCTCAAACAACTTGGCGCGAATTTCAGACAAGATTCCCTGAGCTGACTAAAACGCCAGAAGCACAAAAAATTGCTATTCAACTGAAAAAGTAAATAAACTACCTAGATGTCTACTCGAGCATTGCGACAGATTTGCAAAGCAGATATACCGCAAGCGGTAGAGATCTTGTCTTTCTTTTGCTAGCTAATTAAGTTTAAGGAAAATGTTAAGATTTCATCCGTGCAAAGTATAACTATACGAGGTATATACGCTTTCAATAAAAGCTTGGCAAAATATATTTTTATATGGTACGCCCCAAGGGACGGGGAATAAAACCCACCTTGGCGGGATAGAACACTTCAATAAAAAGATTTATCTATTTGTGGGATGATGCAATGACTGCGGAAACAGCTATGGCAAGATAAGTGTATCATTCGTTCAGGCACTAAATGCGCCGTTCGCCTTTTGTTGAGAATCTTTTTTTTGCAAGAATGGGGTTGTTTTCTGAGTTTTTGTGTAATGTTCGGTATATATCGTTTGCGGATTATTTACGTTGGTGTATAATACTTAAGTTCAGGAGAAAAATAATTATGCATATTCTTTTTATTTGTACCGGCAATACTTGCAGAAGTCCTATGGCAGAGGGTTATTTTCGTTCTCTTATTGAGGATGGAGGTTTTTTTGGTGTTCAGGTTTCATCTGCAGGTACTTATGCCGCAGAAGGGGATGTGCCGAGTTCGCATTCCGTAAGAGCACTTCAGGAGTACGGGATTGATATTTCAGATCAGCGAAGTACGCGACTTACGCGTGAATTAATAGAAGAGGTTGATCTGATTATTGCAATGACGGGCTCGCACAAAATATATGTTGGTCAACTTGATTCATCTGCCTTAGAGAAGACAAAAATTCTGGGAGAGTATTCAGCTCGCGGTGAAGATGTTGCTGATCCATTCGGAGGAGACATGGATGTGTATAGTTTCTGTTTTAGGACAATGAAGCCTGCATTGGAGAGTCTGTTGAATGAATTGAAGAAGAACGAATTGAAATAAACATAAAGAGTAAATGAACGACCTCGTGGTAGAGTCTACAAGGTCTCTAAGCTTTTACCAAAAGCCTAGAAAAATAATTTTTATATTGAAACGTCTCAAAAGGACGGAATGGAGAATTAATCCACTTAGTGGAATTTAACTTTTATAACGGAACATAAGGAAATAGATAATGAAAAAGATTCTGGATTGGCAGGGGGGAAAACTACAGATTGCATTGGGTACGGATCATTGTGGATTCGAGATGAAGAAACAGTTGATTGAGATGCTTGTAGAACGTGGAGTAAATACCATTGATGTGGGGGCTCACGAAATTAATACCGAGGATGATTACCCTGATTTCGGTGCAGCTGTAGGCAGGATGATTATCAAAGGAGATGCTACATGTGGAATCTTAATCTGTCGCTCGGGAGTCGGAATGAGCATTGTTGCAAATCGTTATCATAACGTACGTGCGGCAATTGCGTCTGATGAAGTTACTGCAATATCCAGCAGAGAGCATAATTGTTCGAATGTACTTATACTGCCAGGAGATAAACTTTCAATAAATAACGCAATTAAGGTTGTCGATGCCTGGCTTAATACTCCTTTTACGCAGGAGAAAAGGCATATACGCAGACTTAACAAAATTGAGACTCAGAGCCATGATGATATTCCATCGGTAAGAAAGGTAGATCCACAAATTGCAGAGTTGCTTGATGATGAAGTAACGCGTCAGACGGATGGAATTGAATTGATTGCGTCGGAAAATTTTGCAAGTGCAGCCGTAAGGCAGGCTCAGGGGACGGTGCTTACAAATAAATACGCAGAAGGTTATCCAGGGAAACGCTACTATAATGGTTGTGACGTGGTGGATGATGTTGAGCGTATTGCAATAAAGCGTGCGTGTAAGCTCTTTGGAGCTGAAGCGGCAAATGTACAGGCCCACTCTGGCAGTCAGGCAAATATGGCTGCGTATTTCGCAGTTATCAAGCCAGGTGATACAATTTTAGCTATGTCACTTGATCATGGCGGGCATCTTACTCACGGGCATCCGATGAATTTTAGTGGCATGCTTTATAATATCATACCGTACGGAGTTGATAAAAAGAGTGAAATGATGGATTATGATGAAATTGCGAAACTCGCAGAACAGCATAAACCGAAACTTCTTGTTGCCGGTGCAAGTGCATATCCGAGAACTATTGATTTTCCGAAACTCAAAGAGATTGCAGACAGTGTAGGTGCAAAATTTATGGTTGATATGGCACATATCGCAGGACTGGTTGCCGCAGGAGTGCATCCGAGCCCGGTTCCTTATGCAGATATTGTTACAACGACAACACACAAGACGCTGCGTGGTCCGCGTTCAGGCCTGATACTTTGCAAAGAGGAGTTCTTAAAGCCGATTAATTCAAAACTTTTCCCTGGACTCCAGGGGGGACCTATGATGCATACAATTGCAGCAAAGGCGATCTGTTTTCATGAAGCGATGTCAAAAGAGTTTAAGACATATCAGTCGCAGGTAATAAAAAATGCTGCGAAACTCGCAGATACTTTGGGACAACTTGGATTCCGTATTGTTTCCGGTGGAACAGACAACCATCTTATGCTTGTTGATCTAAGGCCGAAGCATGTAACAGGGAAAATTCTGGCATTAGCTCTGGATAAAGCGGCAATAACTGTAAATAAAAATATGATTCCATTTGATCCTGAATCACCATTTGTGACCAGCGGTATTCGCATAGGAACGCCGTCGGTAACAACACGTGGAATGAAGACAAAGGAGATGGTTAAGATTGCGGACTTTATCAATCGTGCCATCTCGGTTCAGTCTGATGATGCAGCCTTGAAGGCTATTGCAAAAGAAGTTAAGGTTATGATGCAGGATTTTCCTATGCCGCAGATCTAATTTTACGTCTTTTTAGAATGCACTTGTGTGTCAGAATAAATGGTGGGATTCAAATTATAAATAAATGTTGATACAATTATGCATGAATTGGCTTTAGCAGAATCACTGGTAGGTAAAATAGTTGAGATTTCGGTAGAGGATAATATCTCTGTAATTACATCTGTTACTCTGCTGATTGGTGATCTGTCAGGAGTTGATAAAGATGCTCTCGATTTTGCACTTCCGTTTGTTTCGGAAGGTACACTGCTTGAAAAGAGTAAATTTATCTATGAAAGAGTTAAACTCCAGGTGAAATGTGATGATTGTGATAAGGAGTCATACCCGGAGGTGCCGATAATTGTCTGCACGCATTGCCATTCAGATAATATTGCAATTATTGCAGGCCGGGAGTTTGTTATAAAAGAGATGGAGGTTGAATCAGTTTAACGTTGGTCGCTTGCGTATTTCGCACAAAATTTAGCGTTGTAGTTGC
This sequence comes from Kiritimatiellota bacterium, assembly GCA_030590505.1. Lineage (GTDB taxonomy): Bacteria > Verrucomicrobiota > Lentisphaeria > Victivallales > JAADHT01 > JAUUYH01. Next base: position 17,734 of record JAUUYH010000002.1, on the reverse strand, counting down.
CTCCCTAAAAAAATCTGCGAAATTCGCAGATTACAGATGTAGAAAACAGGCATGTTCAGTAGCAAATAGAAAAATAAGGAGATTTGATTATGTGTGAGGATTGTGGATGTACAGAAGGAAATGAAAAAAAATATTTCCACAGCCATACGCATGCAGATGGCACGACCCATTCGCATGACGATGCTAGCCTTCCCCATAAGCATCCTCATGAGCATACGCATTCTGATGGCACGACGCATACTCATGCTCGCACTGAGCACGATGGAGTAAGCCGGAGAGTTCAAATTCAGCAGAATGTACTGGCTAAAAATGATGAAGTTGCGATGAGAAATAGATCTTATCTCGCCGAGCGTGGGATTGTAGCAGTGAATCTTATCTCTTCGCCTGGATCTGGCAAGACAATGTTGCTGGAAAAGACGCTTGAGCAGCTTGATGGCAAAATTAAATGTGCGGTAATTGTAGGTGACCAGCAGACAGATAACGATGCAAAGCGGCTTAAGGGAAAAGGTGCGAATGTTATTCAGATTGAGACACAAAGTGCCTGTCATCTGAATGCGACTCAGGTTGGAGAGGCTCTACCTAAGGTGATCGAAAAAGATACAGAGTTGCTTTTTATTGAAAATGTTGGAAATCTGGTATGCCCTGCAGCATTTGATCTTGGCGAGAATTTTAAGATTGCCCTGCTCTCTGTAACGGAAGGGGAAGATAAGCCTGTAAAATATCCTGTTCTCTTCTCTGATTCTCAGATTGTATTGCTAACAAAGACTGATCTTGTTCCGCATCTGGATTGGAATATGCAGAGATGTAGAAAATATCTCCGCGACATCAAGCCAGGGGTATTTATATTTGAACTCAGTGCACAAACAGGAGATGGAATAGGTGAGTGGATCAAATATCTATCGGGACTGGTGGATTAAACTAAATTAAATATCCACTTTGGGGAATTAATAATATTTTATGAAAACTCATTTAAAGAATGTTTTTGGATTTGACTCTTTTCGTGAGAATCAGGAAGAGATAATCGCAGCACTGCTAAATAAGCGTGACGTGTTTGCCGTAATGCCAACCGGTGGTGGGAAATCTCTCTGTTATCAACTTCCTGCGGTTTTAAGCTCGGGTATGTGTGTGGTTATCAGTCCGCTAATTGCGTTGATGAAAGATCAGGTTGATGGTGCCAGAGCCAACGGTATACGTGCGGCCTACTACAACAGTTCCCTTACTATATCTGAAAAACGAGAAGTTGATGTAGCAATAGGGAATAACTCTTTAGATCTACTCTATCTTGCTCCAGAGCGATTGTCCTTAGACTACTTTTTTAGGGATCTTCAGCAACGTGCGAATATCGCATTTTTTGCAATAGATGAGGCTCATTGTATCTCAGAGTGGGGGCATGATTTTCGACCAGACTATATGGTTTTATCTAAATTGAAGGAGAATTTTCCAGATACACCGCTTGCCGCATTTACCGCATCAGCTACGCCGCATGTTCAGGATGATATTCTGATGAAACTGAATTTAGTATCTCCGTTTAACATACTTGCATCATTTAATCGACCAAATATTTTTTACCAGGTACAGCGAAAAATAGATGTTAATTCAGAAATCCTCGATTTTATTGAGCAGCATAAAGATGAGGCAGGTATTGTATATCGTACAACTAGAAAATCCGTTGAAAAGACAGCTGCCTACTTAAAGAAGAATAAAATTAATGCTCTGCCCTATCATGCTGGGCTCGATAGCGAAATTCGCAAGAAAAATCAGGATGCATTCAATAAAGATGATATTCAAGTAATTGTTGCGACAATCGCATTTGGGATGGGAATTGATAAATCGAATGTACGCTTTGTTGTTCACGGTGATCTTCCGAAAAATATCGAAAGTTACTATCAGGAGACGGGCCGCTCTGGGCGGGATGGTGAGCCAGCGCACTGTCTGTTACTTCACTCCTACGGCGATGAGGCTACAATAAAGTTTTTTATTGGGCAGGTGGAGGATGAAAAGGAGAAAAAGCGAAATAGTGCGAAACTCGCATCTATGTCATCTTTTGCGAATAACCATATTTGTCGTCGAAAAGCTATGTTGAAATATTTTGGAGAGGAGTTCCCAGGTACAAATTGTGGTTCGTGTGATGTTTGTAGTGGGAAATTTTCAACACGCGATGCAACACGAGAAGCTCAGATCTTTATGTCAGCAGTATTGAGGACAGAAGAGATGTTTGGCAGGAACCATATTATTGACATTATTCGTGGCGCGAACACACAAAAGATAAGGATGTTTAATCACACGGAAATAAAGACATACGGGGTCGGCAGTGAAATATCAAACAAGGAGTGGACTTTTCTTATTGATGCACTTTTTGCGAAAGACGCAATTATGCAGATGAGTGATGAGCATAATCAGATCAAACTTACTGATCGTGGACGTAATATTTTATTTGGTTCTGAGAAATTTTCAATTATTGAACCCGTTAAGGTTGAAAAACAGGCGGGGATATCAAAAATAAGTCGCACAAAAGATTACAATAAAGCTCTTTTTGAGTGCCTGCGTCAGGTGAGGACTGTTATTGCTAAGAGACGTGATATCCCACCGTATCTTGTTTTTTCAGATAAAACATTGCATGAAATGGCAAGGGAGTATCCGACATCACGGGGTGCAATGTTGCAGATCTCAGGTGTTGGTCAGGTAAAGATGGCGCAGTATGGAAAGTTCTTTTGTGAAGCAATCAAAGAGTATCAAACTGAGCATTCTAAATAACACCTAAATCGTGCAGTTCTAAACACCAAATTTTCATAAGTCATTTGTTCGCATATGCTTTGGCTTTTTATTTAGTTCACTTAAAAGGAGTTTTACAGAAAAGCTAAAACACCTGAAAACAAAGCATTTGCGCAACTCAAGCACTTATGTTTCACAATCTAGGTAACATAGAAAGGCATGAGCCCGCAATGTTGTATTTGCCCGAGTAGGACGACAGTATGATAGGTTGTGATCAGGCAATCATAATGGCAATTTGCGAAATTCGCAAAGTTTTGAGTCTTTTTTTAGATTTTCTTGTATTTTTTCTACATTATGGTAATATAAGTAAGCAATGATTCGTCATTTGGTAGATTTTCTGAATGAGTTTGTGTATATTTTATGCAATAATATCAATTAATACGGGGGGGTAATCAAATGGATAAAACACAGAGTTCTCCGACCATAAAGACAACTCTTAACGCTATCATGAACAAGACCAAAGGAAGAGATGGATCAACGATTTCTTCTAAAGATCTTAAGAAATTGCCAAATATGGTATGTTATTCTCGTGTTGGCAAGGAGTGGCAGAGTAAGGAATTTTCTTCAAATAAAATGAGGTATTGCATAGGAAACAGTGCGCATGATTCGGAGATCTGTATTTCAGAACCTGAGTCGGAACGTGTTCAGGTTGTCGTGCAGAAGTTAGGCAGTTCATGGTTTGTTATGGAATATGCCAGAGCTAATATGCTACAGATCAATGGAATTCCCAATTATCAGTTTGTGTTTGAGCATAATGGTTACTGCACCTTAAAGATAGGTGATACTCATTTAGTTCTTGTGAATGGTAATAATGAATTCAAAATGTCTCAGAAGATTAACCCTCAACACAAATTTGAATTAAAGAATGGAAAACTTCAGACCCCATTTAATTCTAAAGAGCCATGTTTGATCGGGGCAGAGGCTATCTGTGATGTTGTAATCACTGAATCTATGTTAGAGGATAATCTTGATCCGATATTGAAAGAGCCTTTTCTGGCAATGATTAACAGCTACAACAATCAGCTTTTTATTGAACCATTGAGTGATAAATTCCCACTATTGATGCAGGGTGCTGTAATTACAGAGCCTACTCCCATATGTGCAGGTTCGCACTTTTCCATCGGGGAGTTGGGATTTTCGATTCCTGAATCAACAACTATTGCACAGGCTGGTGATTTTATGGACTTTTCTGCTACAGCAAAGAAGACTTTTATGCTTTTACAAGTACTTGGGGAGAGTGCTGAATCTGCGGTAAATCTTGAACTTCCGCAAGCTGGCAAAGCTGTAAGTATTGGTCGCGGTACGGATGTTACATATACTATGGAAGAGTCCAGTTTGTCAAAACAGCATGTTCAGCTGATTATTTATGAGAAAAGTGTTTTAGCAGCAGATCTAAACAGCACAAACGGAACTTATGTAAATGATGAGAAGGTTAAGAAAAAGCTTATGCATGCTGGTGATTTTCTTGCACTCGGAGATTTTATCCTTTTTCTTAGCTATAACGAGAGTTAATGCCAATTTGAAGGCATAAACTCTATGTCTTCTCTTTTTCAAAAGAAGAGAAAGCGGTTGCCTACTATACTTTGCACGTATGAAATCTTAACATTTTCTTTAAACTTAATTAGCTAGCAAAAGCAAGGTAAGATCTTTACCGCTTGCGGTATAATTTTAGTGAAGGTCCTTTTTTTCAAACAGGGCCCATTTCTCATTTTTGACGTCAAATCCGCCAAGAATCGAGAAGCCTGCGAAGTATCTCGAGCTTATTTCTGCTATAACCTCATCAAGATTTGCAGAGTTCAAGGGGGCTAAAGTATATATATAATTCTGTTTAGAATCATAATTTTCTGAATTACACTTTTCCATAACAATTAGAATGGCATCTCCGAATTGGCAGACTCCAGTCGGCCTCATGTGAATTGAGCGTATGCAAGCATTGGTAATCATTTCAGATTCACGGGCTGGGTCAATGATTATATCGCTAATATTTATTTTTAGAATTTTATTCATAATATATAATGGCTTTAGGCTCAATAACAGAGCTTTTCTCTTTAAAATACTCTTTTACATCCTCAAGGTCGAAGAATTTTGCAGGAGAGAGTTCGATAATGCAATCGGGTGATCCGTCGGCCTTTTTCGGTACAGTTATGCCAGCAGCTTCCAGCCATTTTGCATCTCTCGCAATTAGCATAGCTCTGCAACTTTCTGCGGAATCAACACCAGTCTGATTCTTTACTGGTGCAAACTCGTTCTCTCGTTGTGCTTCAAGAATCATGGTCTTTTCTGCCATCGGAATTGCATCAAAGATAAATGTTTCCAGCTTGACGCCATTCGACTCTTCGGGATTGATTTTTTCACCGTTCTGATTTATATAGGGGATTTTTTTATCAGCACGATGCCAAGGGAGTTGAAGTCTGCCACCTGTTGTCAGGCGTTCTACAAATTTTCTTGAAATAACGTGTATTGCAGGGCTTCCCGCACGGAACCGGAGTTTTCCATCATCTTCTCTCTCCTGTGCGAGGTCATCGGGCATATCGCTATATTCAATTATTTCTAGTCGATTGTCAACTATACAGAAATTCCCGAGTTTTTCAAAAGGTCCAGTTTTTATTAAGGCCCTTGCACTTATTTCAGATTGCTGTAGAGCGTGCAGGCCTATCAAAAAAGGGTTTACAACCGAGACTAGCGGGTTATCGACTTGAAAATATGAGATATGTTCTATGCCATTATCTCTCATATCTTCAAGAGCTCCTGAGTTATAGAGGGCAAGAAGGGTGCCACCATGACCATTTGGAGCTAATGCGAGAGAATCTTTTTCGCTAAGTAGCAGTTTTCCATCAAGTCCGATTGCTGGCATTGTGCCCTGTGTGAAGAAGAAGAGCTGTGACTCCTCCAGTCCGAAATATTTATTCTCTTTGAAAAAATCACGGGTATCTTTGTCATTTACTGTGCTGGTCATGATATACCATTTGACAGGAGCCCCGAATTTATTTCCTGCCCTGAGTAAAGATTCTGAAAAATATTGAAATAGGGTTTTGTTCTCAACCGGTGTTACGGGGTAGCTGCCTTTAGGGCCGTCAAAGCCTAGGCGACTTCCTTGTCCACCGGCCACTGTTAATGCGGCAATTTTTCCCTTTGCAAGCAGTTCTTTTCCTTTTTTGTTGGCATCGTCATAAAGTTTTTTTTGATCATCGTTTTCGGGTATTTCAGAAAAGTAAGGAGAAGGTGAAATATTCTCAGGGATTTTTATTTCAGGCTTATTTATTACATATTTTTTAATAAGCTCATCAAGTTCTTCAAAATTGATTTGTTCGATTTGTGAAAGTAGCTGTTCACGCTGGTCTTGATTCAGTTCAGTTATAAAATCAAGGATATGCTCCTGCTCAAATGTACTTAGTTCTTTTTTAATTTTGCTACACATAATACTTTCCTTTTTCCTCTAATTTCTTAATTATTCTATAAAAAAAGCGTACTCACTGAGTACGCTTTTTCATTATTCACGACTCCTGTTGTATTTAAGGAGCATTAACATCGTTAACTTCAACTGTTTCAGTCTCTTCTGTTATTCCTACAGATCTCCTTCTATTGTTTCCAGCTCTTCAACATTTTCATCAATATCTTCTTCTGTTGCGTCGCCTTCCACAGATCTACCTAAGTCATCATCACAAAGGTCATAGAAAAATATACCAGTAATGAAATCCGCGAATTCAATAGGTTCTAGGTGTAAGCCAATATTAATCAACCATCCGATATCAATACCTACAGTCCAAAAATTACGATATTTGTCTTTGTATATTGCATTAGTCGGGCGCTGCATTTGAAGCTCAGGTTTTTTGATTATGCGAGGTGTCATATCTCCTATAACATTATCGATATAACGTTTTTCTCCTAACAATGGTCCGAGTTTTAGAGAGTGTCCATTATTGTAACCGCCACCATATCTGCGATAAATTCCCTTTTCTAGGAAAACTTCATCACCATAGCTTCCACCAAATTGTGCATATCTTGTCATTGATAATGCGAATGTTGATTTTGCACCGAGCCCAATATTAGCAGTAAAAGAGTCCATTAAGTTAAGGAAAAGATTCGGGAAGTAGTAGATAAGTTTATTGGTTACATTGATTTTACCTTCTGCCTCAGGTATTTCAGACACCATTTCTGGCTCATCTGTTTCTTCAGCTTCAGCAAGCTCTTCAGTTATTGTTTCAGTTGTAGGTGTTTCTGAGATCGTTTCAACGATCTCTTCAGTTTCAAGCTTTTCTACAGTCGGTTCTGTTATGTCACCTTCCACGACAACTTCATCCTCATCGTCACCACCGAAAGGCCAAAGCCATCCGAACCATGAAGAGGTATTCTCGTTACTCACTTTTTCTGTATCAACTTCAGCATCAGCAATTGCTTCATCCTCAGCAATTTCTTCAGATACTTTACTATTTATTTCATTTGCAGCATCACCTTTCAGTTCTGCTTTCTCCTCTTTCTCTTTTGAAGCTTTTTCAGTATTGATCTCTTCAATTTCAAGCTCTTCTACAATCGGTTCAGTCTTGTCATCTGCCACGATAACTTCATCCTCATCGTCACCACCGAAAGGCCAAAGCCATCCGAACCATGAAGAGCTATTCTCGTTACTTACTTTTTCTGTATCAACTTCAGCATCAGCAATTGCTTCACCTTCAGCATTTTTTGCCTGCTCGGTCAAATCCTGAGGATCGTTAAGAGCGCTTTCTAGCTTTTCTGTTACTTCCTGAGCGTTAAGGCTCAAGCTCATCGAACAAATCACTGCAAAAATTAACATCATTTTTTTTAACATCTGTTTCCCCTTCTAGAAATTATTAGAACCACCTATTTACATACTAAATTATAACCCTTTTTTAAAAAAAGAGAACGAAACGTTTTAAGATAGCATAGACATGTACTTTTCGCAAGGGTGAAATTGCTATTTTTTTAAAATTCACCTCTTTTTTTTATGAAAATCACTTTTCTTTAGGGTAAATCAGTAGCTTTTCACAAAAAGAGAGGTATCTTTAAGACAGATTTAGTAAAGCAATTTTGAGGGAAGTGATTTTTAAATTGGTAATTTATGGAAAGATATTGTTATAGATGTGAAAAAGATGTAGAGCTGAGGAAGGATGCCAACAGTAATGCTCAGTTGTGTGCTGTCTGTGGTGCGGTGATTATTCATTCGGCGAATTATCTACCTCCGGGGACAATGCTGGGTGGGTTCAGGATTGTGGACGAGTTAGGGCGTGGCGGTATGGGAATTGTTTACCGGGCACGGCAGTTGAATCTTGAGCGTGATGTTGCACTGAAAGTTCTTGCAGATGACTTGGCAAATGACCGAGAATTTGTTGAACGTTTTTTTAAAGAAGCCCGTGCCGCCGCCAGCTTAAATCATCCCAATATTGTGCAGGTTTTTGATGCAGGACGATCACCAGAAGGAGTATCCTTTTTTGCTATGGAGTTGATTGAGGGTGAGACGCTTGAGACAAGCATAGAGTCTCATGGCAAACTTGCCCCAAAAGAGGCTTTAAAGATTGCAGTTAAAATTGCAGATGCTCTTGATTACGCTTGGAAATTTCAGAAATTGACACATGGCGACATAAAACCAGATAATATTATTTTAAACAATGCAGGCAGTGCAAAACTTGCAGATTTGGGGCTTGCAAAATTTGTGCATGATGACAATTTTGAGGACGGCATTATGGCAACACCCCTTTACGCTCCGCCTGAGGTAATCAAGGGTGAAGTTGAGTTAATCGGGTTTCACTCTGATATGTACTCTTTTGGGGCAACTTTATATCAAATGCTTACAGGAGTTCCACCATTTCCAGATAATGACCCAGAAGTAATTTTTCAACAACATCTCAATGATACACCATCTCCGTTACTTAGCTATAATTCTAAACTTGCACCGGCATTAGTCGAGATATGTGAGCAGATGCTTGCAAAGAGTCCGGAAAATAGACCAGAGACCTGGGAGGCAGTCCATCTTGCATTGAAGAAAATACGGGAGCCGGAGGTTTCAAAAAAGGTTTTTCATACCCATCTGCATATCGATCCAGCAGCCTCTATCGTGAGTGATAAAAAGTTATCATTAATTGTCAAATCACTTCTTAGTGTAATTATTATTTTAGGAGTTGGAGTGGTGGCGATGCTTTTCTTAAAGCAGGAGGACTCTGAGGGAAAAAGCGGAAAAATAAGGATTGCCAATCCCGAAGTTGTTATTGCGGAGTGGAATAAATTAAAAAAAGAGATATTTAAGAAAAATCCGACAATCGCTTTAAAAAAAGTAAAGAATTTTATAGAAGATCACGACAATGATGTTCCCTCTGAGGCATTGTCTAGGTTGAAAACATTGGAAGCAAGAGTTGTAACTATAGAGGGAAATAGAAAGAGGCGAGCTTCAGAACAGGCACAGTTTGAGAAACGCGTTAATGCAGTGTTGGTATCGGTGAAAGCTGTGAATATAGATAGTCAAAAGACGCCTATTGCAGAAATGCAAGATTTAAATAAGAAGTTACAGGATATTCTAAGAAAAGCTTCGGATGTCAGCTATTTGATGTTTCCATTAGGAAGCAAGACGTTTCTTACTGATGTATATAAAAAACTTTCAGATCGTCTGAGGCAGCATAGAGAAAAAATGGACGAAATTCGCAATGAAAAAATTGCAAAAGAGCAGCTTGGCAAATTAGAGCTAGAGCGGGAAACGTTATCTCAAGAAAAGGAAGACCATCAAACTCAACTTGCACTGAACGGTACAATAAACAACTACTATATAGCATTGGATGGTTTCAGAAACGGGAACAGCCTAACGACCCTAAAAAGCGGTTTACAAGAGTGGGATCAAGGCTCAGATGTTATCGCACCACAATATACAATCAGGGTTGAATTTTTTACATCGACGATTCTTCCAAGTGCAGGGAAAATAATTAGTTTAATTAAATCTAAAGAGTCGTATTTTAACAATAAGAAATTGCCTCCAGAGATGTGTTCTAAAAAGTTAAAAAATTACAGTGTGAGAGCATTTACAGACAAAGGAATTAAGCTGGCTTATCATAATAATGCAAAAGTTACACTAGGTCATACAATGCAATGGGCATCAATTTCCCATAAACACCTTATTCTTTTATTAAAAGAAGGGGTGCTATCTGTGGAGAATGCATTGACAGGCGAAGAGAATAATGTAATTCTTTCGTTTACTCTTTTATTTGTACCTGATAGTTTTTTAGATATCTTTAATAATGTGCAGAATTTGACGAAGAGAAATCAAAAGTGCTGGGAATCAATAAAAAAGGATTTTGACATAAGCAGTAATGAGGTGCAGTGCATCACTCTTCTTAAGATGATTGATGATGCCTTGAAGGCTAAGGAGTATTCTAAAGCTGTCACCTTATTTTGCCAACTTTCTAAAGCACCTAGGGGCTCGCTCTTCGCTTCAAGATATGAAATAATCTTACCTCAAATTAAGGCTCAGTTGCATAAATACACCCCAGAGTTAACAGCGATTGATCAGATACAGAATATCCCTCAAGTGCCTGTAAGTGCTGAAAAAAGATTCAATGCTGCTATGGTAATACGTGCACGTTACAGTAATTGCTTGCTTAAGCTAAATGCAAATGAGATAGACCACCTCAATGCGACTCAAAAAAAAGCGAAGTTGGCACTTGCTCGTGTAAGTGGAGTAAAGCGTCTTTCGGATAACCGTATCCCCTTTTATTATTGGACGAAAGAGAAGCAGGGGGCGGCACAGGCATTCCTTGATATTGTAATAAAAAGTAATAAGCTTAAATTTCAGCCAGTGGCTCTTCAGGCGATGAAATTATCCACAGCACTTGATAATGGAGACTGGCCGCTTGTTTATGCTATATTTAACTCAAAAAAAATTAGCAATATTGCCAATACTGTAACTCCTACTACTATAAAATCATGGAAGAGTGCATTAATCTTTGCCTATGGTCTGGCAGATATGCAACTTGGCAATGGATCAGCACGTGCAAAGATTCATCAAATGATGGAAACTCAGTACTCACATTATAAAACTGGGGCAATGGCTCCGTTGATATTATCTTTGATTTTTGAATATGATCTGCTTACACGCCAAACTAGGTTTCCATTATTAACTTCTGCCACATATAATTACCAAGCATTATCTTCGTATGCTATGAGCGTAAAAGTGGGCCTTCTTGGACTGCAAGCATGCATTGAAAGTAATCATCCATTAAATATTCCTAAATTCCAATCATTAAGTGGGCGCCTGCACGATGTATATGGGGCGCAGGTTAAATTTCGTGGAGATTTGAAATTTGTCACTGCAGCGGGGGAATTGCTCAATCAACAAGCTTTGCGAAAATCGCAAATCAACGAGTTGATGCTTTTAAAGTGTTATCATTCAGATACCTCTGCGAAAGTGCTGATTGCCGCTCTGGCACGATACCATACAATGAACGGGGCGATATTTGCAGGTGAGGAGTTGTTAATTAACTCACTGGAGAAAAAAGTTACTCCTCTTCTCGTCTCAGGAGATCTATGGCGTAAAGTGCTTTTATTGAAGATGGCAAACAATCCATACGCTGGAGATGTAAAAAAAATTACAGTTGCAGGTTTAAATAGAGCGGAAATTTGTACTACACGTTTTTATCCTGGTTTGCTGATGCTTAACGCTGGGGCAGAATATGCTTTGGGGAATTACTCAAAAGAGGAGGTTAAAAACTTTTTAATGCAGTACTTCTCAGCTTCATCATTGGTCTCTAAGAAAGATGTAGAAGATTTGAATGTTGTTACAGATAGCGAGCCATCATTAATTATTGCTAGGCTTTTTAAAGAACATCAACCAGAAAAAGCATTCAGTTATGGTATTTTAGGAATTATGGTGCATTGTAAGAACCCGTTAGTTAAATCTAAAATTGTAAAAGTGATGAATGTTAACAATAATGCCCTCTCTTGGGAGGAGCGATATTTAATTAAGCAGATCCAGAATTGGAGATGATTTTATGGCTAGAATATTGATTGTGGATGATGAATTGAGTATTCTTGAAGTGCTCAAGACCCTTTTGTCTCATGAAGGGCACTCTATTACGACATCAGGAGATGGAAAAGATGCTCTGCGTAAATTAAAAGAGAATGTCTTTGATTTGTTAATTACTGATATTAGAATGCCCGAGATCGATGGGATAACTCTGTTGCAACAGGCAAGAGAGCTACAGTCGCACCTTGCTGTAATTGTCATAACAGCATACGCAAAAGTTGACAATGCGGTAGAGGCGATGAAAAATGGGGCATTCGACTACGTGACCAAGCCGTTTAAATTTGATGAGATACTTTTGACGGTTCAACGTGCACTTACGTATGAGCAGGCTTTGGCAGAAAATGAAGTTTTGAAATCATCCCTTGATACACATTTTCATTTTAATTGTTTGGTGGGTGATGCCGAGCCAATGCGAAAAGTTTATAAGCTGATTGAAAAGGTTGCTCGTACAGATAGTACAGTCTTAATTACAGGGGAGAGTGGCACTGGTAAAGAGTTAGTTGCAAAAGCACTACACTCAGCAAGTTCACGCTTTGAACAGCCTTTTGTCACAGTAAACTGTACGGCAATGCCAGAAAATTTGCTAGAATCGGAGCTTTTTGGTTATAAAAAAGGTGCTTTTACTGGAGCTAATGCAAATAAAAAAGGACTTTTTGAGTCAGCAGATAAGGGGACGATCTTTCTTGACGAGATTGGATCCATTCCACTAAGTATGCAGATGAAATTATTGCGCGTACTTCAGGAGAAAGAGATTAGGCATGTAGGAGGCACTGATGATATTAAAATTGATGTCAGGGTCGTTGCTGCGACCAATGAGGATCTTGCAAAAAAGATAAAGACTCAAACCTTTAGAGAGGATCTTTTCTACCGGCTCGCTGTAATTCCTATTGAGTTACCACCTCTCGTCGAACGGAAAGAGGATATTCCGCAACTTGTAAATTATTTTCTTCAACAATATAACAGTAATAATGTCAGAGAGATTGAAATATCGGCTCAGGTGGTTAAATTATTGACAAAGCATAAATGGCCGGGAAATGTGAGAGAGCTTGAAAATGCAATTATGCGTGCGGCTACGCTTTGTGACAATGATTTAATAGAAATTAATGATTTGGGTGGCTTAGATTTTGAAGATGACGGAGAGATCACGAATGCAAATACGGGAACGGCACAGGAGGATCGCTTGTCTTTAAAGGATTATATGAAAAATGTAGAGATTTCATATTTAAAAGCTGTAGTGTCAGAGTGCAATGGAGATAAGGAGTCGGCATCCAAGAAACTTGGTGTAAGTCTTGCAACTCTATATAGTAAAATTAATGAAGAAGAATAGATAAGAAAAAAAGGAACTATGATGAATTTTAAAAACATTACAATGTTTATGTTGCTGAGTTGTATGCTTTTGACAGGATGTAAGCTTAAGACCGATTGGGATCGCATGCTCGGGAATCTGCCGAAGCCGAAAAATGAGATAACAATTAATCAGATTATTCAATACCCTAGAGCTAAAAAGATTGAAAAACAGATAGGGACATTCAGTGGTAGAACAATTTGGATTAACGTCAACGCATTTATCCATTCAAGTGTGATTAAAAAAATTGAGTTGATGCCAAACAAAAAGAAGAGAGGATTCTACGACCTGAAATTATTTATGAATCGTCGTGGACGTTTGCGTTGGATGCAGCTTAGTGCGGGTTTTAAGAGTGAGCCACTTGCGTTAGTGATTGATGGAACTTTTTACAGATCATTTCTTCCAAAAGCTATGGTAGGTGATTATGATACTGACGAACAAACAACGTATGTTGTTATTGAAGGGCCTTTTGATAAAGGGACTGCTGATGCTTTAGTTGAATCCGCTCCTAGTAATTTCACATTTTACAACGATAACGAAGACAATGAATTTTAATATGGAGAATTTATTTTTTAACGCAACAGAGGCGGAAGACGCAGGAATTATAGAGCAACTGCTCTCTGCTCTTAAGGACCAATCGGATTTATCTTCGGTGGAAGTTGTATCTGGAATTGATTTTTTGCTCGAGGCTTGGGGGGATTCAATAGAAACATCTCCTGTGAAATCAAATTTCTGCCTTGAACTTGCACTTCTCTCCCCCCCAGATTCTGCAGTTTTTAGAATCTCGCTGCATCGGGCATTTAACTGTCTGAAAAAATCAACTTTTATGAAGTCAGCTGTTGTCAAAGCGACAGGAGTGCGTGATGAAGAGATCCCTATCAGGGAGATTGCCGAGCGCTTTATTGTTCTTGAAAGGCTTAAAGCGAGAATTTTGATTTTTAATCCAGAAAGTGGGCGGCTGGGGAAAATTGAAGAGTTAGATGAAATAACATCTGAAATCAGAGCCAAATGGAATACAGCGAATAGTACAACAGCTATGAGTTTGCAGTCTGCTTTAACTGATCTGCTCTTTCTTCAAAAATTGCCAAATTTTTCTATAAAAGGGAAACAGATTGCAACATCAGTCTCTAAATGGAAAAAAGAGCTTAACAATAATTTTATGCTTACAGTTGATGATGCAATAATGAAGCATTTGACTTTTTCTATTGCAATGGAGAAGGGGATTACTAATAATACTTTTGATGATTGGTGGAATAATGAGACAGAAGAGGTAAATCAGGTAGCGGAGCGGCATCCGTCAACTGCACGAACTCTACATGAATTGAATATTTTACTTCTTGGCTATAGTGGTACTGCTTTTTCTGACGGAGAGCAGGAGATGCTAAATAAAACTTTTCATAAACTGAAACTTGATACGAATCCCAAAAATATGCTGATGCTTGCAGAATCACTTGCTATGCTTAAAAGCTATATTCCAGAAGATGGTTTAGTTAAAATTGCTGATGGAGTTAAGGATCAAGTAATTTTTTGGCCTCATCCTTCAGGGGCGGCGGGAATTAAGCTTGCAGCATGGGAAAAAATGTCAGCAAAATACCTTTCAATTATTGCACAATTGACTTCAGATATTTTTTCAGACGAATATATGGCATCGCTGTTACTACAGCTGACCTCTCGATGCTGGAATAGCATAGTGCCTGCAATTAATATAAAAACGCTTGCTGTAGCAATAGAAAATGCACCATTCCTTACTGCTGATGCGATTTTATGGGTATGGAAAGCCAGAAGTAAATTGCAAAATACGACCATTGCTACAATTTTACCTCAGGCATTGAGGAAAGCAATAGATGCCCCGAATGCATCGCCAGCAACTCAAGATGTTAAAAATCTATTTATCGATGATAAGGTCTTTCAGGAGGAATTGATAAAGAGAATTAAAGGTAATGAGATGGATCTATTGAGGGCCATTCAAGCTTGTGATAATATGAGAATGGATGAAAAGCAGAGTCTTCTTGTCAAATGTTCTGCAATATCATCTGTAGTTAAAAATCATATTGAAAAAGGCGAAGGTAAAAAAATGTTTGCTGCTGCGGGAAGAAAGCATATTGAGAAGCAGTCTGAGGATGCTGCGGATATTACATCGTTTCGCTCATTCGCACAAATGATGGATACGCTGAATGATATCATAAACAAGCAGATCCCAGAGAACTCAGCAGCCATTGCTCATGCTAGAAGTTATGGTGATTTAAGAGAAAATGCTGAATATAAAGCGGCAAAAGAGCGGCAGGCCTATCTTCAGACTCGACGTGATGAAATTGAGTCATCTGTTATAAGAACTCAGCCAATGAATTTCTCTTTTCAGGAGATAGCTAAAACGGTTATACCAGGCTCCACTGTTACTGTTGCATATTCTGATAATGAGGAGAAAGAGACATTTCATGTACTCGGAGTGTGGGATAGTGATCCAGAGACAAACAGTATTGCATATACAAGTGCACTTGGGAAAGTATTGAATGGTCAAATACTGAACGACAAGGTAAAAATGCCAGATAAGCGTAAAGCAGTTATTATAAAAATAGACCCGTTGTCTAAGCAACTACTGGATAAACTTAATGAGGCGTGATATTATTTTACAGAAAGGCTTAGGCAGGAATGCTTAAAGAATTACGACATACAACGTTATTTGTTCATGACTCCTTAATATACAGTTTTATGCAAGTAGCAAACTCGATAAAATTTGAGAGTATTTCAGGTCTGCAAAGTGGACAACTATATGAGATATAGACAGGTAACACGATGCTACACAAATTAAACCCATTTTTTGGATATTAACAGATGCATACAGATATAGTAATATTTACATTGGTTCTAGTCTTTTTTTTATGGCTGATCTCCGCTTGGGATGCTCTAGTGCATTTTAGTGGGGGCCGTATACGCCGAATCGAGTCAAAGGATCGTGAACTAGCAAAAAAATCGGAAGATTGGCTGGAAAATAAACATGCCTATGAGTCAGTATTTAGGTTTCTTGTTTTTCTCACTATATCTTGCCTTGCAAGTTTTATCTTCTACTTTGTAAAAAAACATACTTCAATACAGTCTCTTTATTTGACTGTGCTGACTGCAATGCTTGGTACATTTCTCATTCTTATTGTTTCTGAAATAATAAATGAGGGTATCATTGCTAGATTTGATCTGCTTTTGCTAAAGATCACAATGCCATGGGTTAAGATTCTGCGCTATTCTCTCTTCTTTCCGTTTGTCTTTTGTATAGAGACATTAAGAGATAAAATAGATAAATGGCAACAGCAGGAGGATGATGAAGAGCGAGCCACGACAGAGGATGAAATTCTATCCCTTGTTGAGCAGGATGAGACAGATGGAGAGGACACCTCTCTCGAAGAAGATGAAAAAAGAATGATAAAAGGAGTGTTCGATTTGGATAATACTGACGTGCGTGAAATAATGACGCCGCGCGTGGATATTATAGGTATTGATTTGAATGAAACTATTGATAAAGCAGTGCTCTCATTTATTGAAAGCGGACATTCCAGAATCCCTGTCTATGGGGAAAATATGGATAATATTAAAGGTATCTTGTACGCAAAAGACTTTCTGAATAAAGAAAAACTTAAAAATAAACCTCTGATTCACATTGCTAGGCATCCTATTTTTATTCCAGAGACAAAGGAGGTGGGAGACCTGCTAGCGGAAATACAAAAAACAAGAAATCATTTCGCTGTTGTCATTGATGAATACGGTGGCACTGCAGGGATTGTGACATTAGAAGATATTATTGAAGAGATTGTAGGAGAAATTAGGGATGAGTACGATATCAATGAAGATGATACTCCAATGCACGTAGTTATGCCAGACGGCTCTTTTGTCTTTGATGCTAGGACTTTAATCGATGATGTTAATGATATCCTTGATTCACATATTCCAGATGATGAAGATGTGGATACCATAGGGGGCTTTGTCTGTGGCGAACTAGGGCATATTCCGCACAAAGGGGAAGAGCTTACTGTTGATGATAATCACCTGAAAATTATAGTACTTCAGGCTGATAGAAAAAAAATATTGAAGATCCAAATTAATAAAAGCCATTGATGGGTGAATAATATTAGGTATTAGTGGTTGATTTGGTGTGATTCGTAAAAAAACAAAAGAAAAACGAAAAAAGCACTTGACACTTCATTGGTAAAGTTGTATACTATACCAAAGAAAGAAAATGTAATATTTTATAAATGGAGAATTACAATGAATGAAGAACATGCAAATGAAGAGATTTTAGAGGAAGTCGAAGATACAGGATTTAGCTCTTATGAAGATTTGATGGAGGCTCGTAAAATTACTTTTGAAGATATTAAGGAGCATTTGACAGGCCCAGTAATATCAACAGTAATACATATCGTTCTACTTGCGTTTCTTGGTACAATTATCGTATTTAAAGCACCTGAGAAAGCTAAAGAGATTACAGTAGCAATGAAAAAGATAGAAGTTCCGGAAATAGAACCACCACCACCACCACCAGAGCCACCGGAACCAGTTGATATAAAAAATCCAACAGAAACACCAATAGAACGACCTAATATGGAAGT
>JAUUYH010000233.1 GCA_030590505.1 Kiritimatiellota bacterium | reverse complement strand
ATAAGTTTGTTTCTAATTTTCATTTGACAAATCCTTCGAATTGGTTATAAAAAATTATATTACTATTTTTGTAAAAGATCATGAATTATCTCATTCTTTTATAAACCCTACATTATATTATACGACAAAATTCTTTCATTGTCAAGTTTATTCTAAAAAAAAAGATAAAAAAGGTTATTTTTCAATGAACTGCCTCGGTGCCTACTCAAGCATTACGACAGATCTGCAAAGCAGATAACCACACGAGATATCTACGCTTTTAATAAAAGCTTGCCCATATTTATGACTACCCCGCTTTTTCACGAGTGAGCGTGCTGTAGATAATTGTTCTGCATTCGGAATTGCTGAAGGGATGATCTGTAAAAAATAAGTTGTGATTGTACTTGTAATATGCATTTCATGAGTGTATTTTTATAGGATATATATTTCATTTTAAAGAGACTGACTATGAAAAAAAGAGAAGATAACGGAAAGATACTGATTGTTGATGACGATCCTTTGAATGTTGATATTATTAAAGAGATCTTAGGGAATAGATACTATTACAAGGTTGCGTATTCTGGAGAGGAGGCACTTGAGATTGCTGAGCACTTTCATGCTGATATTATTTTGCTTGATATAATGATGCCTGACATTGACGGTTACGAAGTGTGTAGGCAGTGCAGGGTCAATGAAAAACTATCACTGACCAAGATTATACTGATCTCGGCAAAACAGATGATTGAAGACAGACTAGAGGGGTACAAAGCTGGTGCTGATGACTACCTAACAAAGCCATTTGAGCCAGAAGAGCTTCTTGCAAAGATTAAAATATTTCTCCGCCTAAAATCTATAGAAGAGATTGAGAAAATAAAATCCGACTTAATCAGCGTATTTTCCCATGAAACCCGAACTCCGCTACATGCGATTCTAGGTTTTGCAGAACTTTTACTAGAGAAACAAGATCTACCAGGCAATGAAAAAGAGGCCCTAACACATATTAAAAAGAGCGGGGAGGATATGTTAGAGTTGGTTGACAAGACAATTCTGCTTTCAAATCTTAAAGATGGATCACAGACATTGGACACACAAAAAATTCTCTTAAGCCGCCTCCTTTTAATGGCAATTAAAAGAGTCTCTTCAGAGTCAAAATATAATAATATTAAAGTAGTAGTTGAAAACGAATCAGAGATTGTTGTTGATGTGGATGAACAGCTGATACTTACGGCAATAACCTGCCTGCTGAAAAACTCCTTTAAATATGTAGAGGAAAACTCTGAAATCAAGGTTTCAATAAATGACGAATCGAATGACAACTGTAATTTAATTATAACGACTATCGGCACAGCTCTTCCAGAAAAGAAACTGCCAACTCTCTTTTCGGAATTTACCGTAGAGGATGTATCTCATCATGGACGTGGAACTGGACTTGATCTATCGGTAGTAAAAAATATAATAGAACTGCATAATGGTTCAGTGCAGGTTCTTCCGAACAGTAAGACACGGACAAATCTTTTTATCTTGACCTTTCCGCCTGAGCGAATTGTGCTAGAAGATTTTCAGATTGAAAGATGAAAAACAAATTTATAATTCACCTGCTATCGTCTATAATATATCTATGTATATTAACTGATATTTCGCACGCTGACGATGCAGGTAATTTGAAAAAACTTGTCATTTTTCTAACTTCTGATATTCACGCTCATATTGATGGAACTGATTCCTCTTGGCTGAATATGGCCGAAATGATTGAGAAAGAACGAAAACAGATACCAAAAACAACAGCCTCTATGCTTATTGACTGCGGAGACACGATACCTGGTTCACTGATTGGAGTAATGAGCAGGGGGAAAGCAGCTATCTCCCTATTGAATACACTCAAATACGACACCTGGATTCTGGGGAATCATGATCTTGAATTTGGCTTTGACACACTTCATAATCTTTCAAAATGGTGCTCAGCTGATATTATTGCAGGCAACCTGCAAACAGAAGAAGATACCAATTTTAAAAGTTGGAAATTATACAAAAAAAATGGGATCAAAATTGCGATAATAGGGTTCACATCTCCACATATTGAAGAGTGGTTATGGGGAAATAAGCTTAAAAAGTACAAAATAACTCCTATATTTAAAAATCTTGCAGTAATAATGCCTACAATATTAAAAAACTCCCCAGATATCATCATACTGGGCATACACCACGGTCGGTTTTCACCAAAAAGATTAAATGGTTTTCATCTTAATAAAATAGTAGCAAAATACCCCCAGATTGATCTTATTTTAGGAGGGCACTCACACCAGGAGGTACCTGGAGAAAAGTGCGGGCTCTCGACGTGGTATGTTGAAGCGGGATCACATGCTGAAAAGTTTGCAAAAATTGAAATTCTAATCGATGACAAAAAAAAATCTGTAGTAAATATTGCTTCAAAACTGATTAAGGTAACAAAACAGGAAAAGATAGATTCAAAATTCATAAATTGCATTAAACCGTGGCAGCAGAATGCTGCGAAATTCGCAAAAGAAGTTGTCGGCTATACTGAAAAAACAATCAACTCAGAAATAAAAACCTCTAACCATTCCGGAATTTCCAAACTATTCTGTCGAGCAATCGCAGAAAAGAGCAACGTTGAAATTGTTTTTCACGGTGCGGTAAAACACTCTGCGAGTTTCGCAGGAGATATAACAGAAAAAGATATATTTGATGCAATCCCCTATGAAGATACCATCTGTACGTTAGAGTTAACACCAGATGAGCTGAAAATTATTATTAGTGAGCAGTTTGCGACAAAGAAAAAATACCACTTCCAATCAGTTTCTGGATTAATTGTATCAAGAGGGAGCCATAAAGAGATTACGATAAAACAGAGCAATGGCTCAGAATTGAATACGGATAAACGTTATAAATGCGCATTTAGCAGTTATTTTCTTGCTGGCGCTGGCGGCAGATTCCCAAAACTAAAAAGCATTGCTTTACAAAAAAAATCAAAGGGAATTGATACTAATATAACCATCCGCAAAGCTCTGAGAGAATATATAAAAAAGCACTCTCCGATTAAATAATGGGTCTGCACCCCTCCCCGAGCGAAGTGACGGATACTGGCGAAGACCCAAAAATTAAAGAGGGGGGAATTAGGACAAAGATTAAGACAAAGATTAAGACAATGATTAAGACAATGATTAAGACAATGAGTAAGACAATGAGTAAGGCAATGAGTAGGACAATGAGTAAGACAAAGAGTAAGACAATGAGTAAGGCAATGAGTAAGGCAATGAGTAAGACAAAGAGTAAGACAATGAGTAAGACAAAGAGTAAGACAAAGAGTAAGGCAATGAGTAAGACAAAGAGTAAGACAATGAGTAAGGCAATGAGTAGGACGAAGATTAGGATCACTATCAACCT
>JAUUYH010000261.1 GCA_030590505.1 Kiritimatiellota bacterium | reverse complement strand
TGCGATTTTGAGTAAAAAGAGAATAAATAAGCCGTAAAGCATTTGCGTATTTCGCAGATGACGGGTACGGTAAATCAGGTAGGAAGCAAAAAATGCGAGATACGCAAAATCTCTCAAGAAAATAGATCTTATGCGTATATCCAAATCACTGCAGCGAATGGAGTACCATCGCTGAGTTTTAATGTTCTGGGAATAGAGAAGAAAAAAGGGGACAGGTTGATAATCAACCTGTCCCTTTTTTGTAGCATAAAAAGTGTCGGAATGAATTCTGACATACGTAGAACGGGTTTCAACCCGTCACAAATATAACGTTGCAAGCAAAAAAATTAGGTTAAAATATAAAAAACACTTTTTTTATTGTTTTGATACTTTACTTTTTCGATAAGGTATGTATAGTTTGATTATTGAGCACAAAAACAGTGCTTGTTCTGTGGTGTAATGATTAAAATCATACTAAAAAGGTATAGAATTAAAATGGAAAGTTTGAAGGATGAAATTGATAATTCAGAGAAGCTGGAAGATTTTTTAAGCAGCAATGCTCTTTCTGGAGCGAATGCTGAAGATATTTTGCAGAGAGTCTCAGATAATTGTGCGAGTAAATTTGTGTTTGCTAGTTCTCTAGGATTAGAAGATCAGGTGATACTTGATATGATAGGCAGGTTAAATCTTGATATTGATATTTTTACTCTTGATACAGGTCGGTTGTTTAATGAGACCTATGAATTGATTGTCGCGAGTGAAAAGAGGTACGGTATTAAAATCAAGCTCTACTCTCCGGATGCTTGTGAGGTTGAGGAGATGATTTCAGAGAATGGTGCAAATCTGTTCAAAGATAGTGTGGAGTTAAGAAAACTATGTTGTAGGGTTCGCAAACTTAACCCTCTTTCTCGTGCATTGAAGGAGTACAAGGGGTGGATTTGCGGACTTCGCAGAGAGCAGTCACCTACTAGATCCGAGCTTTCATCTTTTGAATTTGACAGCTTTAACGAAAAGGTTAAGATTAATCCTCTTATTGATTGGAGTGAAAAAAATGTATGGGATTATATAAAAAAGAACAATGTGCCGTATAACACTCTGCACGACAAAGGATTTTTAAGCATTGGATGTGCCTGTTGTACGCGTGCGGTTAAAGATGGCGAGGATTTGCGTGCAGGAAGATGGTGGTGGGAGAATCCTGAGCATAAAGAGTGCGGTTTACATAGAAGATAGCCCCAGTTTAAAGAAAATATTATAAATATAAGTCCCAATTATGGGATATACCGCAAGCGGTAGAGATCTTGTCTTTCTTTTGCTAGCTAATTAAGTTTAAGAAAAATGTTAAGATTTTATCCGTGCAAAGTATAATAAAAAAAAGGAAAGAGATGAAAGATTATAATTTGAGTCAGTTAAAGCAGTTGGAGGCTGAGAGTATTCATATATTTAGAGATGCGGTTAGCCAATTTGATAACCCCATAATGCTCTATTCAATCGGGAAGGACTCTTCGGTGCTTGTAAGACTTGCCCAGAAGGCATTTTTTCCAGGAAAGTTGCCGTTTAAGCTTCTTCATATTAATTCAACATGGAAGTTTAAGGAGATGATTGAGTTTCGAGACAAATTCTGGAAGGAGCAGGAGTTGGATCTGATTGTGCATTTTAATGCAGAGGGCAAAAAAAAGGGAGTTAATCCGTTTGATTATGGCAGTAGGAAATATACCGACATAATGAAAACACAGGCACTGCTCGAGGCATTGGATCTCGGCAAATATGATGTGGCATTCGGTGGTGCAAGGCGTGATGAGGAGAAGTCGCGTGCTAAAGAGAGGATATACTCGTTTCGCGACAGTAATCATCAGTGGGATCCAAAGAATCAGCGTCCTGAATTGTGGTCGCTATTTAACAGCAGGATAAATCCCGGAGAGAGTGTCAGAGCATTTCCGCTCTCAAACTGGACTGAGTGTGATATTTGGCAGTATATCCGACTTGAAAAAATTCCTATAGTTCCACTATATTTTGCAAAGAAGCGCCCAGTCGTCGAGCGTGATGGTGCTCTGATAATGGTAGATGATGACCGTATGAGACTTGAGCCTGGAGAAACACCGGTTGAGAAGATGGTTCGTTTCAGAACTCTCGGGTGCTACCCGCTTACAGGGGCAATTGAATCAAATGCGATAACCGTGGAAGAGATTGTTGAAGAGATGCTCCAGACAAGAGTGAGTGAACGTTCTAC
>JAUUYH010000239.1 GCA_030590505.1 Kiritimatiellota bacterium | reverse complement strand
TTAGTGATATTGATTTTGGACAATCTCAGGAGATGCCAATAAACTCTATAATTCAGGGGATGAAACTAGATGCAGATATAAAAGGCCCGCTGAAACCATTATTTAACTATAAAAAAGAGGTGGCTGCTGCAAAACTGAAGTGGCAGGGAGCAAAAAAGAAAATATTCACAAAAATGATCGCTACAGGTGCGTCAGTAACGAAAGTTGATCCTGTAGTAGCGACAGTAAAAACTGATAAAAGTTCAAAAGTTGTAGTGGCTAAATATTCAAAAAAAGTAACGAAACAGGAGAAAGATGACTTCTTTCTTTTTCAGGACGGAGTTGAGTTGACAGTCATACAACCTTTATCAGGTACGGCAACGGCAGTAACAAAAGCAGTTATAACTAAAGCAGAGATGATGGATGGAGAGAGCATTTTGGGAGATAGCGACTGGGATAGAAAAATCTCTTTCCCAAAACTTGCAAAGAATGGTCAGTCTGTACTTCTTGCATTAAAATTGAAAACTCCCAAAAAACCGGATGCAGGAATTAAGGTAATAGAAGGAACGATTGAGTATCAGAATAGTAGTGGTGAAAAAATCATTGATTGCGGATTGGTTCCACTAAAAAAAGGTGCAACAGGGAAAAAGCTTGGTGTTAAAATTAAGGAAGCAGGCAAGGGAAAAGCTGCATCACATATGCTGTCAGAAGGTGAATCAGGTTTCACATTGCAGATAGGATTAAATAACAATAGTATAATTGCTGTTGAGCTTTATGATAAAAGTGGAAAGAAGCTCGACCTTAAATCAGGAGGAACATCTTGGTCTGGCGATATTTCAACATACTACTTCAAAACGAAAAAATCGTTACCAAAAGAGATTAGAATTAAGGTTAAGGCATATAAAACAGCAGCATCAAAAAAGATGACCTTTACCCTAAAAAACATTGATCTATTCGGCAATCCGCTGAAGAAGTAGTTAGATCTAAGAAAATGAAAAACCGAATTACATTGTTGATGTGGGTTGCAGTGCTGATCGCAAGCGTTACCATTCAAGTACTGTTTGTGATTCGGATTCATCCTCACCCTAAAAACCTATGGATTAATTGTAAAAATAAACTTTCATCGCTAGTCGATCTTGTTCCTGAGGAATCTAGAGAACAGGCTGAGTTGAACCATGCTGAAGTTCTACGACTCAATCAGAGGTTCGTTCGAGGTTTCCGAGAAGTAACTAATGTTGCGTTTGTCATTATGCTCATATCCGTAGCTGGCATAGTTCTGGAAGTAAAAAAAAGAAAGATCTAACAAGGGAGTCAAGTTGACTGTCGCTTACGCACCAGCAACTTATTACAAACGGTATATCAGCTCTTCGGCCTGCTTTATTAGGATATTTCTATCAATTTTTTCGAGGATACCGCTAACTTCAAGAGTCTCTGTAAAGTGCCAATATTTCGGTATTTTATGTGATTGCAGGTGAGTTGCTGCGAATTTCGCAAGTTCGGATTCTGAAATTGCATCACTGCACTCTTTGAGTTGGATAAATGCAAATATCGCCTGTATTGTTACAGGATCGGGAACTGGAACCACAACTGCCTGCTTGATTTTCGGGTGTGCGTTTAAGATATCCTCGACTTCTCCTGGGGCGACATTTGATGTTCCGACAATAATTGTATGTTTTACGCGGCCAGAAAAATAGTAAAAGCCTTCTGAGTCCTGCCTCGCAAGGTCTCCAGTATGAAACCACTCTCCAAAAAAAGCTTTTTCAGTATTTTCTTTGTCATTCCAATAACCACACATCATAGAATTTGTCTTTACAATAAGTTCTCCAATCTCACCCTGCTGAATATCGCTGCCCCGAGTATTGATCAGGCGAATTTCGGTATTTGATACAGGTGAGCCAAGAGCCTCGACGGGGTGGTTGCGGTCAAATGCCGCCATATAGCCGCCACACTCTGTCATACCAAGCCCTGAAGTAAGCGGAACTCCCGTGCTAGCCAAAAAGTCCTGACGCAATTTTAGGGGTACTGTATTCCCGCCCGATGTTGCATATTGCAGTTGTTCTGTAGGTCGATTTAGTAATCCTTGGTCAATGACATCACGCCACTGATTTGGAGATGCAACTACGTTTGTTACGGGAGTATTGTAGATAAGATCTGCAAATTTTTCCAGATTAAATTGCTGCATAAAGAGTGCAGTACCGCCACACTGGAGCATTGGTAGCAGAATAATTGTCATTGCGGATGCATGACATAAAAAGGAGGATGTAAGAAAGCTACTTTCATCTGTATGGTTAAGGGAACAGCATCGATTTACGGCAGCATTTTTAAGTGAACCGTGAGTATGCGTGACCCCTTTTGGTTTAGCTGTAGTACCAGATGTGTAAAATATAACCGCTGGAGTTTCAGAAGCAGTGTCCAATTCGGGTAGTAAAGTGCCTGTTTCTGCCTCAAGCATATTTTGTAAATGCGGGAATCGCAGATTATTAACCGAAGAGCCTCCAACAACAAAGATCTGCTCAAGAGCTGGGCAGTTTTGCTGAACTTCTATCATCTCTCCAGTCAATTCGAAATCAATTAAAAACAGTTTAATCTTACAGTGATTGGTAGGGAAAATGATCTCTTCAGCAGGGCTGTTCGGGCGCATGGGAACAGCGATAGCTTTGATCCTAAAACATGCGAAGAACGCAAAAATTATATCGAGTGAATTATTCATCAGTAACCCTACTCGATCACCCTCGCGAATTCCGAGACTTTGAAGTGCTGCCGCATATTGCCGAGATTTACTATCCAAATCTGAATATGAGCATTTGCGATCTTCGCAAATAATTGCAATTTCATCAGGATATTCTGCTAACTTCGCATTGTATATATTAATTAAATTCATTTGACTCCTTGTTGTAATTTAAAATCTCTATTTTATCTGAGTAGAACCACGGAAACATATCACGCCTGAGTTTTGCCATATATATTTTCCCTTCAGCTTTACGTTTCATATTATAAAAAATTACGCCTTCTGCCATCACTTTTTCCGACTCTTCCCCAAATTTAGATTTTTTTGAAAAATAGCGAGAAACTAGATATTTTTCAAACCAGTGACTGAGATTATCAAAAGTCGGTTCATGCTCATGAAATGAACGGTATGAGAGAGCAGATAGTGATTTTTCAAACGGATACCATTCGTGTGTAAGAAGTTTGTAAGGGTTTCCCTGCAGTTTGGGCCCGATTAGCTCTCCGGCTTGTTCAC
>JAUUYH010000205.1 GCA_030590505.1 Kiritimatiellota bacterium | reverse complement strand
GCATCAGTCGATGTATTTCCAGAACTTACAGAGGATATTGAGATTGAAATTGATGAAAAGGATCTTCGCATTGATACATTCCGTGCAAGTGGGGCAGGGGGGCAACATGTAAATACAACTGATAGTGCAATTCGCATTACGCACGCTCCTTCAGGTGTGGTGGTGGCGTGTCAGGCAGAGAGATCTCAGCATAAAAACAAGTCAACAGCGATGAAGATGCTAAAGGCGCGTCTTTTTGAACTTGAAGAGGAGCAACGCCGACTGGAAGCTGAAGATATTCGGGGAGAGAAGACCGAGATGGGGTGGGGCAATCAGATCCGTTCCTATGTGTTACATCCCTATCAGATGGTAAAAGATCTGAGAACAAATGTTGAGACTGGAAACACCGCTGCAGTACTTGATGGAGACCTGGATCAGTTTGCCGAGGCGTGGTTGCGAAGTTCGCATTAATACTATTGGAGTAGGTATATGTTAAATATTAATATAATGAATAGACCTTTATTCGTTCTGTTTGTGGGGTTATCAACCCTTCTTTTTGCAGGATGTGCATCTATTCAGGAGGGAAAGTCGATGACAGCTTTTTTACCGTCTCTGAAATTTCAATACGATTCAGAAAATTTTATAAATTACGAGAAGAGAGGCAGTGGCAAAACTCCACTTCTTCTTCTTCATGGTTTCGGGTCGTCTCTAAGGAACTGGGATGATGTTGTTGCGAATCTCGCAAAAGGTGATACTTTTTTTCAAGATTACACATTGTATCTTCTTGATTTGAAAGGTGCAGGGTTTTCATCAAAACCGAAAGATGATCGTTATGCGGTAAAGGATAGTGCGGAGATTGTAACTGCATTTCTGAAGAAACTAAATCTAAAACATCCCGTTATAGTCGGACACTCCCTTGGCGGTGGCGTTGCCTTATATACAACAGTAAATCTGAACATTGACTCTCCATTTTATCCTTCACGCTTAATTCTTGTTGATGCGGCATGTTATCCTACGAGTTATCCTTTTTTTGTGAAATTACTCAGAATTCCAGTTTTTAATAAGCTTATTCTTAACGGACTGCCTGACGAATATAGAGCGAAACAAACTCTGGAACTGATTGTTGCTGATAAGTCTATGATTACTCCAGAGATCATTCATCGATATACCTACGCATATAAGATGGAGAATTATGATTATGTCTTGATTCAGACAGCAAAACAGATAAGCCCAAAAAATGTAGAGCAACTGACAGATGGGTATAAAAATATAAAATGTCCAGTTGTAATCCTATGGGGAAGGAAGGATTCCGTTCTTCCCGTAGAATTGGGTGAGGCATTGCATAAAGATATCCCTGGGTCAAAACTTATTATTTATGATCAATTTGCCCATAATCTCCCGGAGGAGGCTCCAGTTGTTGTTGCTGATGCAATACGAGAAGGCGTGCCAGGTAAATAAAAGAACAATAAATCCCAATTTGCTGGGATACAAATAGTTAGAATAGGAGTTTTTATTATGAAATGGTTTTTTAAGTTCGCAATACTATCAGTCTTAATAATAATGTTTGCCAACATTATGAACGGCGAAGATAAGAAGATAGAGAAATCGGCACAGAAATCTCTGAATACATCTTCAACTTACAGTAAACTCTGCAGCGAAGATGATCTATATGGACTCTGGAAGGTCGTACGCTGGATTCCATACTTTGACGTGCAGGCGAGTGATTGGAAAAAACCAGAATTCTTAAAGAATCAGTGGTCTTTTTTTGACGGTCAGGGGGGGATGAAATTTTTATCCTCTAATGCTGATATTAAAATTGACGATGTAAAACGCAAATTCTCTGATGCTAAAACTGTAATGTCTGTTAAATTTAAGCGTAAAGGCTTTATGGATGTAGAATTTTTAAAAAATGAGCAACCAGCAGAATCTTGGCGCTGTGCTATTGCTGAAAAAGAACGCGTTTATAAATCTATGAATATAGAAATTAAAAAAGGTGATCTACTTATGACAATGTTCGGAAAGGGTAATACAATCCGCTTTTTCCGTCTCTTAAGAAGAGTAGAAGATTGATACTAATATTACAAAAATAGTTACTTCCATTATCCCTTCTCCACCCTCTGTAGTACGGGCATCCCTGCCTGTACATTCTTCCTTCTACTCTTTGTCTTACTCATTGTCTTACTCTTTGTCTTACTCTTTGTCTTACTCTTTGTCTTAGTCTAAATTTTCTTCTCTTCCACTTCTTCAATTTTAGAACTCCAGCACTCTAGAACTTCAGAACTTCTCCCCCTCTAGTTTTTTTGAGGGAGTGATAATCATTGCTTTTCAATGGTTGATAATCAACCTGTCTCAATTTTTTCTTCATATTTAATCATCCAATGGAGATGAAGCTATATGATCATTCGCAAGAATTTCCTTTTTTATGATTTTTGGCACAGGCTTTTCCCATTTTTTAAGATATTGAACAATGATTTGGTAATATTGAATTAACATCTTTTCAATGGTATTGACAAATAATTTTCGACTTTCAAATTTTCGACCTAAATATTTTACTTGAATTATGCTGAAACTTTTGATTTCTTTATTTCCCAGTTTTTCATAAGCATCTTCGAGTTCAGAATATGCAATGCGAACGGGCTTACTAGTGAATTTTATATTTATGTCAACCATTAATTCTTTTTTTATTGTCTCAAAAAGATCAGGATTTTTCTTATTACAAAATTTTAATTGATTTTTCAACCAAGTAATTTGAGGTCTTAATGATCTGTCTTTTGGAGCATCAAGAGTTACAGACATTTCAATATTTTTTCTGCCAAAATTTGCTTGAACATTAATGTCTGACGCAATGCCAGCAATTTGCAAAACGGATTCTAGCGATTTGTTGGCAATTAATTGTTTTTTCTCATGTGTGATTCTCGCAGATAAATCTTTCTTAAAGCGATTTTGTCCTGAACGAACAAGTAAGCCTAATTCACGACTTAAAATTAAAGCCATATCACGCTCTTCTTCTAACCAACTTGCAATAGTTTCGTCAACGGAGGCATCATTTTGTTTTAGAGAAACACCTGCATTTATATTGTGAGCGACATCTGCCCAACCTTGCTTCATTTGAGTAAAGCCAACTACACCTGATTTTGGAGATTCAAGATAATTAACCACTTCATTCATTATTTCAACTTGGTCCTGATCTTCAATATTCGTATCGTTGTCAATTAGTAAAATATATGCAATTGTCAAAATATATGACCAAGACAAATGATATAATGAAACACTCTTTGGAATCTTTGGATTTATTGGTGACTGAGTCGGAAATGAAACAAATTGATTAGAAATAGTTAATAGTCGTTCAACTCCATATTCTTTTGAAATAATCGCATAATCATTAATTTGCTTTTCATCTAACCCATTATTTTTATTTTTGACTTCAATTATAACAGCATCTATAATCTTTTTGCCTCTAACGACTAAAATCAACCCATCAATCCGTTTTTTATCAAAAAGAAGGAATTCAACTTCAGTGAAAATATGGATAGAACCACTGGTCGTAAGCCCGATTGCCTGTGATATGTTTTTTCTGAATTCTTGTATTAATCGAAGTGCTGACATAAAAATAGAGGTCAATGCCATTTCGTCACCAGGTTTGTAAAAAGGGATTAACCTTGCTGCTTGAAGGTGAAGTTCATTTCCTTCATTGACCAAATTATTAAAATCGACCAAAGAAAGTCCTATTAATTTCGTAGGTTTTTTATTCATTTATTTTTCTCCTTTTACGCATCGTTAAGGAGCAAGCACCGACCGCACAGCGGGATTTTAGGTTACGTGACTCCATTTGATATGCGCATTTCGCATTTTCTTAGTAGCTTGCACTGTCTTGAGTGCAAAAGCAAAAGTTTAACGTATTTCTTTTCTCTCTTACTATAATCTTTATTTGCGATATTCGCAACTTCTTTTCGACTTTCTTTTATCTTTTCTTCTTCGTGTCTCGTTATCGTCACCTGTATATTCTTCCAATCTTTGTCTTAATCTTCTTTCTCAAGTTTTTTTTTGAGGGAGAGATTAATAATTACTTTTCAATGGTTGATAATCAACCTGTCCCCTTTTTTTTCT
>JAUUYH010000065.1 GCA_030590505.1 Kiritimatiellota bacterium | reverse complement strand
TCAACTTTCTTAATGCGTTGTCCCAACGCAAATAGCAAAGTCAAATGAGATGTAAAAGAATAAGCAAGAGAATAGCCTGCAAGGCTTTATTTATTGCCTTTTTTTGCTTGTTGGTTTACTTGCTTAATGCGTTGGGGACAACGCATGCTACTTTAAGAAAATCCGATATTGCCTTTAACGACACAAGGTCGCTGGTGGCCTAAGAGGAAGAAGTTCTGGAGTTCTAAAGTTGAAGAAGTTGAAGAGAAGAACATTTAGAGTAAGATAAAGAGTAAGACAATGAGTAAGATTTGAGTTACATTAGTGATCTGTGAGGACTCTTCCTCCGCCGTATGATGGAGTATCTTTTCTGTTTATGACCACCTCTGTGTCTTGAATTACCTTTAGTTGTGTATTTAGATCGGCAATCTCTGTTCTCCAGAAAGAGTCACTGCCCCAGTCGGGGAAATTTGTGTTAAATTTGAAGTCATCCACCTGTCGGCTACACCATGCAAGAAAGTAGATTATGCGCATGGCTCTTAACGGTTCAATTAACCTGAGAGATGAGTCATCGAATGATCTGAACTGCTCATAGCCCTCGATCAGCAGGTCAATCTGGTACTGTGCCTGAGTTACGTGGTCAGGGAGTAGAAGCCAGAGATCTTGAACTGGAGGCCCTGTCATCATATCATCAAAGTCGATAATCATGATACCTTCTCCTGGACGTTCGAGGATATTTCCGCGGTGGCAATCCCCGTGGATACGTATGCTTTCACTTCCTTCAAAGATAGGAAGTATTTCATCGTAAATAGCAAAACATACTTCCTTGAACGATTTTTTGAATTGAGCTGGAAGCAGGTCACTTTCGAGCATCAAATTGATCTCATTAAAAGTTGTATTTTCTGGATGAAGTGTTAGTCGGTGTTCTGAATTATGTAGTGAGCCGGCATTATGCATTCTTGCAATTACCGTGCCGAGTCGTATCCAGTTTGCATCATTTGAGAGTTCAAGTTCGCGTCCGAAACGTTTAGGGAAGACCGCAAAGTAAATATTATCTATTTCTGCTAATGTTTTGCCATTTTTGAAGGCAAGGGGGGCGATTACTGGGATGTCATCTTTAGCACAGTCCATAACAAATTTGTGTTCATCTTCAATCGCTGCTTTTTTCCAGCGGCCGGGTCTGTAGAATTTTGCAATATAACGTGTTGCATCTTCGGCCTGAAATTCATAAACACGATTAATATAACTAGGCAGAGGTGCTGCAAGGCCAGTAAACGGGAGTTCGAGCGCATCTTCAACAGCTTGAATCATCATATCGGGAGAGAGGTCTCCGAAGTCGGGTAGTTGAGAGTTTTTCATTGAAGAGAGTTTCCTGTTAAGCAGAATTGCCTTTTTTTATATTGGTATCGGTGTTGGTATTCTTTGTGTAAATGATTGATAATGTGTAAAACCTGCTACTTTCGCAAGTTTTACAGCATCTGCGAAGTTCGCAGCTATATCTTGTGGATGATGTGCATCGGATCCGAAGGTAAGCATAACACCTTTTTTTGCAGCTTTTTGAAGAATGTTAAACGCTGGATATATCTCTTTGACCGGCTTGCGGAGCCCTGCTGTATTTATTTCAATCGCAATTTTATTATCTGCTGCAACTTCTAATATCTTATCAATTGTTCTACTTATCT
This sequence comes from Kiritimatiellota bacterium, assembly GCA_030590505.1. Taxonomy (GTDB): domain Bacteria; phylum Verrucomicrobiota; class Lentisphaeria; order Victivallales; family JAADHT01; genus JAUUYH01. The sequence continues at coordinate 10,606 of JAUUYH010000065.1, read as the reverse complement.
CTTCCGATTCTGGGACAATATTTCCGAACTTTTTCGGAAGATCAAAGTGGCCGATTATATCAAATTTCCCTTCTGATACATAATCAAGCATCAGTTGATAATAGTTCTCCCAGACCCATTGTGCCTTGCCTTCTATTTGCCATACAGGCAAAACTTCTGGATTGTCAAATGGAAAATCTTCAATATAGTGTATGGAACCTATCACATAATCATACTCAATTTTTGCGATATTCGTATAAGTCTCCTCCATCTGCCCAGGGACCCAGTCAATCTCTATTCCATATTTGATCTGAACTGGGGATCTGCTCTTTTGAAGTTTCTTGATAATCTTTTCATAGATTGGGTATTCTGCAGGAGCCATACGCCATCGGGGATCATATCCTGAAGGCCACGGACAGTGATCGGATACTCCTAACTCTGTTAATCCTGCTTTTTCTGCTGCTGCAAGATACTCTTCTGGAGTTCCATCTGCATGCTTGCAAAGGTATGTGTGTGTATGATAGTCAATCATCTTTATTTGCTGTGTTTAATCTATATTATACATTCTGGAGCTGACGTTCTAGAAGAGATATTGTACTTTTTATTGTCTTGTCGCTTTCCTGTCTTTTTACCATCTCTCTTACTGCATGTAACACGGTTGCATGATTTTTCCCGAAACGTGAGCCAATTTCTGGAAGAGACTTATCTGTCATCTTTCTTGAGAAATACATTGCCATCATACGCGGTACTGCAATGTTACGTGGGCGTTTATTTCCAGTCAGGTCAGCAACCTTGAGATCAAAGTAGTCTGCTACTATTTTCTGAATAGTCTCCACTGTTAGGAGTGTTGATATCTCATCTTCAAGCATCGGTGCAAGAATTCTTTCTGTATCATCAAGTGTAAGTGTTCCTCCTTTTAGGGAGAGGAATGTAAGGAGACGGGTTAATGCTCCTTCAAGACGTCTTACATTTGAGGTGATTTTATCTGCAATAAAAAAGAGAATATTATTGTCAATCTTTATCAGATGATCTTCCTGTTTTTTCTGTAGTATCGCCATTCTTGTCTCTACGCCAAGTGGTTGAATATCAACAGTCAGCCCAGAGTCAAATCTTGAAACAAGTCTATCTTCCAAGTGATTAATTTCAGACGGTCTCCTGTCAGATGTAAGGAGAATCTTTTTATCAGCATTGTAGAGGTTGTTGAATGTATTGAAAAACTCTTCCTGAAGTGATGTTTTTTTTGCGATGAAATGAATATCGTCAATCAGTAGGTAATCAACTTTCCTGAACCGATTTCTGAATCTTGCGTGCATCTTTGTTTGCAATGATTCAAGGTATAGATTAAGGAACTCTTCGCATGAGAGGTATTCAATAATGGCGTCAGGGTTCTCTTCCGCCGCCTGATGTGCAACAGCCTGGAGAATATGTGTCTTGCCAAGTCCAGTTCCGCCATATATAAATAGTGGATTTGCAGGAGAGGCACCTTTTGATTGTAGAATGCTTTTTGCCGCAGCTACTGCAAACTCATTTTCAGGGCCCACGACAAAATTATTGAATGTGTGTCTGTTATGGCAGTTTTTAGGTTTTCTTTTTCTTGATCTCGTAGTCTTTTTGATCTCTTTTTTGGCTTTAGTTGCGATTTTGTTCTCGGGGATGGTATGACCTATTTCAAACGTTACTGTGGTTTTTTTTCCGACAGCAGTTGAGACAGCATTGGCAATAATCTCACCAAAGTTATCTTGCAACCATGATAGAAAAAACTCATCAGAAACTCCTAAAACAAATTTTTTATCATCAAAAGAGACAGGTAATACAGGTATGATCCATTGAGTATATGTCTCTTCATTCAGAAGCTTCTTCAACAGCTTTGTGGCACTAGCCCAAACTGCATTCAGCTTCTCGTTTACTTTGGTTATTTTTAAACCTTTTTCTGTCATTTTTCAATCTCAATATAATAATTTATTAACAACATCTACTTAATAAGACTTTTATAGTCAAAAATCTTCCTCTTCCACTTGTCATATGATTTAATTCAAAATTAAAATCATATTTTTTTTATTTTCAATTAATTTCATTTTAACTAAAAATGAGGCTAAACTCCAAGCCTAACTGTAGGGCGAACCCTTTTTTTTACCATTTCAGCCAATTCACTTCAACTCTTCTTTTGTAAATTCCCTGTATTGTGTCATATTATAAACAGGATACGACTTTTTCGTATAGTTTATTAAACACTTATTAACAAGTTATTAACAGGGTAGTTGACTTCCCGCTGGTAACGTATGAAAAAGTAATCCAAGTTGCGAAATTGGCAAGTCGATTTTGCAAAAGAAATTGATTATTTGTTGTAACTCTTTGATAGTACGCTAAGTTATTTTTTGTAATTTTTTTTGGAGGATAAAAATGTTTTCAGATGAAAGAAAATTGAAAGACAGAGTACTCTATGTGGTGGACAGTTGTCTGACGCCGTTTGAGGAGATCAGGCATACGGGTATTCTCTGCGAAGGATCCCACATCCTTGCTATTGGCGGTGCTTCAGCATTCAATCACGATCCTGGCCTTGAGGTTGTAGATCTTAAGGGGTGTTATGCCATTCCTGCTTTTGTTGATACCCATATTCATGGCTCTGGAGGGTTTGACTCTTCTACCGTTGATGAGCATAATGAAGATATGTCTTCAATGTCCAAAGTCCTTGCATCTCATGGTGTTACTGCATTTTTGCCGACGATTGTGTCGAATGAACATAAGTCTTTATTGAATGTTATTGATCTTCTTGCATGTATGTGTGAAAAGGAGTATTGCGGAGCTCAACCAGTAGGAATACATTCTGAAGGACCGTTTATCAACGCTCATAAGCGCGGTGCACAGAACCGCGAATATATTCGTCAGATAGATCTTGGCGAGGCGAAGGAACTTATTGCCGCAGCAAAGGGTAAATTAAAAATAATGACCCTTGCTCCAGAAATTAAAAACGCAACCTCTTTGATTGAACTTCTTTGCGAAAATAATATTATTGCGTCGATGGGGCACAGCCTTGCAGATGAGGAGACATTTGTTCGGGCAGTTGATGCTGGAGCGAGCAGGTGTACACATCTCTTTAATGGAATGCCTGCCCTGCATCAGAGAAGCGTTGGGCTGACGGCTATGGCTCTTGTGGATAACAGAATTGATGTGGAACTTATTCTTGACGGTGCACTTATTCATCCTCGAATGATTGAGCTCGCGTGTCGTGCAAAACCTAAAAACCGTATCATAGGAGTGAGTGATGCAGTAGCAGGGGCTGGAATGAGTGATGGCAATTACCACCTAGGTGAGTGTGAAATTCATGTAGAGAAAGGTAAAGTTACGACAATGGACGGAGTTCTTGCTGGTACTACTCAAACACTTGAAGAGGGGTGGCAACACCTTGCACGTGCTTCCCACATGCCATTGACTGATGCTGCAGCATGCCTTACTGTTAATCCGGCCCGCAGTATCGGCTTAACAAAGCAGGGCGAGCTGAAACCTGGTTTTTTTGCGGATATCGCATTTTTTGATACTGGAACAAATAATGTACGTATGACGGTCTCCAAGGGGACTGTTGTATACGATGCAACAGCCAAAGGTAAGGAGTAAAATAATGCCGACTCTCTCTCTTGTTCAGCAAAATTATATTGAGACAATTCATCACCTATGCGAAACTCATGGTCATGCACATACAAAGGCGATTGCAGACGCATTGAATATTCGAATGGCATCTGCAACTGAAGTTGTTCAGACTCTCTCGCTTGCAGGTTGTGTAAACTACAGTAAACGTCAGGCGATAACCCTTACAGATAGTGGAATTGAATTGGCATTGGAACTGAAAAATAAGCATGAAATTCTTGCACAGTTTTTTATCAAAATTGGATGTACTTTAGATGTCGCGGAAGAGACAGCATGTAAAGTAGAACATCATATAGATAGTGATATTGCTCTGCTGATCGAAAAACAGATGAATAAAAATGGTTGATCTATAATGAGAGAATGTATATATTTTGACAGTGCAGCTGCGATGTCTGCGAGGAGTGAGATCCTTGATTCATTTAAAGAGTACACTCTGCGCTACCCTGCAAATCCGGAAGCACTTCACAGTGCTGGGGTTGAAGCTGCCATGGCGATAAAGAGGGCAGGGGAGGATATTACGACAGCATTGATCGGCAGTTTTGGTGATGATTATGCGTTGACCTGGAGCTCCTCAGCAACCGAAGCTATAAGTATGGCATTTATGTTTCCATATTTTAAGGGAAAGGTGATTCTTACAACCGATAGCGAACATCCCGCGATGCAGTATGCTGTTGAGAGGTCTGTTTTTTGCGAAGCTAGCACATCTTCTGGCGTGGTTCGCAAAGTTTCGGTAAACTCGGATGGTTTAGTTGATCTTGAAATGTTTGAAGCAAAACTTGATTCAGATGTTGCAGTAGTAGCCGTACATCATGTCCAGAATGAGACTGGTGCGTTGCAGGATCTTTGCGAACTTCGCAGAATTATAAACCGTAAAGCTCCAGATGCAATTTTTATTGTTGATACTGTTCAGTCTATTGCGAAACTCGCAATTCCATGGCAGGAGGCGAAGATTAATATTGCATTTATCGGCGGACATAAAGTTGGGGCACCCTCCGGCGGAGCATTGATCAGTAATTTTTACGGAAATAGCAAACTTAGGACAGCATTTAGGAATCATCTAAGCAATCTTCGCAGTCCAGAACATTATATTGGCAGGCCTGATACGGCAATTTGCATGGCACTTGCAGATGCTGTGGTTTACGCAGAATCGACTCCACTTGGCAAGACGGAGCTACTTGGTAAGGTGGCACATCTTAACAAGGTACTGCGTGCGAAATTCGCAGATTTGGCTGAGAAAATGAACCTCAAGATTCTGATGCCTGTACCTGCAGATTCGGCAACTCCATATATTGTTACCGTTTTAATTCCTACGTTTCAGTCGGAAATTCTTGTGAGAATGCTTGCCGATAAAGGTGTTATGGTCTCTGCAGGCAGTGCATGTGAGGCCTCAAATTCCAAACCGAGCCAGGCATTAATCGCAATTGCTGGTTCTGAAAAGAGTGCAAGGTCTGTTTTGAGGGTAAGTTTCTCTTGTAAGTCACAAATTAATGAAGTTGAACAATTTATTTCTAAACTTACTCAGGTACTTATTGAGTATTAAGTTTGAAATAGTAATAATAAGGTGCTAATATAATCGCCATGAGCAATAAAAAGAAAAAAAAAGATAAGAGTAACGTACTGATAAAAAATAAGAAAGCGTTTCATGATTTCCATATACTGGAGACCTATGAGGCGGGGCTTGAGTTGAAGGGAACTGAGGTGAAAAGTTGCAGAGAACGGAAAATCTCCATTGCAGATGCCTATGTTAAATTTGAAAATAACGAAGCCTGGCTTCTGAATGTCAATATCTCTCTTTATACTCATGGAAATCAGTTTAACCATGATCCAAAACGTAATCGTAAACTTTTACTGCATAAAAGTGAAATAAAGAAAATGCAGCAGGCGATAAACGAAAAAGGGTGCACTGTTGTCCCTATAAAATTCTATCTTAAATTTGGAAAAGTGAAGGTCGAAATTGGGGTGGGTAAAGGAAAGACTCATGGTGATAAACGTGAATCAATGAAAAAACGCCAAGCTGATATGGATGCACTCAAGGCTATGAAAAGAATGTAGCATAGCGTAGGCAGATTTGACTTGACTTTAAATAGATGTCATTTCGATAATTATTAATGGATTTGTACGAATTTAGCTAGTATAAAAGGAGGATCTAATGATTGTTGTAAACACAGAAACTGTACCAGGGTATGAGATGCTTGAGATGAAGGGGATTGTGCAAGGCAATACTGTACGTGCTAAGCATGCCGGCCGTGATATCGCCGCCGGCTTTAAGAATCTTGTCGGTGGAGAATTAAAAGGATATACTGAACTGCTTACTGAATCACGCCGCGAGGCTGTTGAAAGAATGATTGCACAAGCTCGGGAACTTGGTGCAAATGCGGTTGTAAATGTACGTTTCTCTACAAGTGCAGTTACTGCAGGTGCCGCTGAACTCTACGCATACGGTACAGCTGTAATTTTAAATAAAATAGATTAACCCGTAATATACCGCAAGCGGTAGGGATCTTGTTTTTCTTTTGCTAGCTAAGTTAGTTTAAGGAAAATGTTAAGATTTCATCCGTGTAAAGTATAATTATACAATTAAAAGAGGTATATTATGGAGGCATTATTTTCTCTATTATTTCAGACGCTGATTTTAGTCCCGCTCGGGTTTATCTTTGGCCGTTTTTCTGAGAAAAAACATCTGAAATCACTCGAAGAACGTGAAGATCGTAATTCAAAAATTCTGGTAACGGATCTTAAATCGTTTACTATGTTATCAAGCACTGATCAAAGAGCAGAGATGCTTATCGGTGAAGTAACGATTGCTACTGATTACTATAAAAGTTTTGTAGGTAAACTTCGCAACTTTTTTGGCGGTGAGATGATCGGTTTTGAAACGTTAAAAATGCGTGCACGCAGAGAAGCTACAATGAAAATTATTGAACAAGCACAAGAAAAGGGCTTTAATGCTATATGCAATCTTCGCCTTGAAACTGCAGATATAGGTGGCAGTACATTGTCGCGCAAAAGTGCAATTACTGTTTCAATACTCGCTTCTGCAACAGCTTATGTTTGCAATAAGGCGTAACTTCGTGGGCAGTGAAAAAGTGTTATGTGTGTTTATTTATGATGCCTTAGGCATTTAGTGGCTTTTTACACGCTCCTAATGGCATTTCTTACATCACTAACTCTTTTTTTTTGCGGGCTAGGTGACCCGAATGAGTGTGCGGAGTGCAAATGGCTGGATCTATTATGGCAAAACCTTCTAAAACACAATCAGTTTTTAGTGAACCCCACATGATGGGGGATGACTTTACTGTGGATAAGTCTGAGAAGATTGTTAGCAAAAAGTTTGCTTCACGTAAAGCACCGACCACTGAACAGATTGTCGAGCATACTATATGGGATGAACCTGCACTCAGCGGAGAGTTGGTTCCTGAGATTCCAGCTTCAGCTTTGACATATAAAAAATGGTATATTCAGGAGAGTAAAAAAACAACCCTAAGCAAGAGCTGGATTATGACTTTTCTCTTGACTTTTGCCTCGGGCCCATGGGCGGTTATCGGTGTTTTTGTTCTGGCATTTCAAGGGCTTGGTGGGTACGGAGCTGCTGCTGTTGTTATTTTTGGACCGTTAATGGAAGAGGTGCTTAAAATAACATCTGCACTTATTGTCGTAGAAAAACGCCCGTTTCTTTTTTCTTCCGCACGACAGATCTTTATATGTTGTTTCTGCTCAGGACTTGTTTTCTCATTTATAGAAAATCTAATCTACCTTAATTTCTATGTAGCGAATCCTACTCCGCAACTTATTATATGGCGATGGAGTGTATGTGTCATTCTGCATTCAACCTGCAGTGCAATTGCAAGTTTTGGTCTTATTCAGATGTGGAAAGAGAGTAAGCGTGATTTCTCAAAACCGAAAGCATTCTATATGATCCCGCCTCTTTTTGTCGCTGTCCTTATTCATGGTATATACAACAGTGTCGCAATTTTCCTCGCCCCGTTTTTTAAATAATGAACTATTTTGACATACATACTCATATTCGAAAGGTAGATTCTGAGATCAGCAGTGTTCTCAGTATCCTGCCTGGTGACTCTATCCCTGAGGGGTACTATTCGGTGGGCCTGCATCCGTGGTTTGTTTATGAATCCAACTTTGAGGAGCAACTTGAGCTTGTGCGAGAAAAGGCCTTGGGTGATAACTGTGTTGCCATTGGTGAGTGCGGTCTTGATCGTCTCACGTTTTCTAAAAGTGGAGGAAGTGTTGTTGGAGATAAGGCGTTAGCTCTTCAGCTAGGAGAGGAGTTACAGAAAAAGGTATTTGAAGGACATATAGAGATTGCGAATTTCGCAAAAAAGCCGTTAATTATTCATTGTGTTCGGGCGTTTCCAGAACTTCTAATTGCTAGGAAATCAATCAAAACGACCACTCCCTGGATTATTCATGGGTTCAGGGGATCACAGGAGATTGCTAATGCCCTGACGGGAGCTGGAGTACTTCTCTCTTTTGGGAAATCGATACTCTCTGAATATGCATCAAATTTCAAGGTGAGGGAGATTTTTAAGGAATTGCCTGCTGATTCTATTCTGCTTGAAAGTGATAATGTCGATAAGATCTCATGCGAAATTTGCAATATTTACCGTGCTGCCGCTGAAATAAAGGGCATCTCCATAGATAAACTTCAGAATATTATTCAGAATAATATCAACAATAATTTATACCTAGATGGCATGATTCGCAAACAAAAACAATAAAAACACCCCTTTCTGCCTTGTATTGTTCATCTCTGTCATTAAATTGATAACTTCAAAGCACAACACAAACAGATAAGGTTATAAAATGGGTTGTAGAAAATTAAAAATTCAAGACTACTTTACTCTGCGAACTTCGCAAAGTAAGCCTACGAATTATACTTATGCCCACGAAAACAATGAAAAACATCTAACAAAAATAGATCAACAATTACTAGTTCACATTCAAACTCTACTTAAAATCCTATCTGGAATCTGCGAACTACGCAAAAACGCCCCCATTTTTCATAGCATCATATATACTTATGACACTCTTCAAGATAATACAACAAAGCCTTTCCTTTCCGGAAAAGAGATGATTTTTTCGAAAAATAATGTAACAACGAATGCTTGCCGCAACTCATCTGATGACAAAAGTGCTGCAAACTACAAATACAGCCCATTTTCTAAACTGACAATAAGTACAAAAACTATGGATTCCAAGTTCACTTCATACTCTCCTGACAATAAAACAAACCTCGTTTATTATGGATACCGTTACTATGATGCAAATATGGGAAGGTGGATTAACAGGGACCCAGCGGAGGAAGAAGGTGGGCTGAACCTATATGGATTTGTTGGAAATGATGGGATTAATAAATTAGATTATTTGGGGATGGCAGAGGTATTTAGAGATTCTACCCAAAAATATGCATGCCTCAGCACTAAAAAAGGAGAATCACTTGAATCTGTTGCTAAAGTACTGAAATTGGATAACAATGATGCATTGGGACAAAAGGGGTGGCTTTATAGTGACAATAATGGAACTCATAGTTCATCTTATGTGCCTGGTGATTCATATTTTGTGCCAAATATTTGGGTTGCTGCTGATTTACTTCGAGGTTCAAGTGTGGGGCGTTTATGGGTTGGAGATTGGGCTATTAATTTCTTCGGAGGAACAATCGGAACATTTGTTGGCACAGACATATTTACGCAAGGATTTAAAATTGAAAAACCTACAACAGGTCAAGATATTGAAAGGACTTTTCTTGATAATAGTGGGGCAATTTGGGGAATGGTCTTATTTGCCCACTGTAATCCTTGGGGGGCAGTTGTAGATGGTTCTGGACAAGATAGATATATGACACAACGAAAATTGCTTGGATTATTTGATGATAATGGGTATAAGCTTGCTAAATTTTATAACATGCCATGTTTCTCAGGCTTTAATGGAAAAGTTACACTTAAAAATATTTCCAAAAGCACTACGTGGAGAATTGTTAGAGATACGGCAGGGATTGCGAAAAATGTAAAGTATCATGCAGTTAATCGTCAACGTAGAATATGGAATTTGTCATTTAACATCAATTGGAAAGCTGAATGGGAGAAGCGAGTTGTAAAATCTGGACTAACTGTATATCAAGGGGTCAATGCTTTAGCGATTGATTTTAGACAGAAAGAATATCAATATAATAGCAACGACCGATGGTATAAATTTTGGTAAAAGGAGAAGATGAACAATGAAAAAATCTAAAGTTTTGTGTTTTATGGCATTTGTTAGCATCATTTTATTCTTTATAAATGGTTGTTTGACGCTTGACCCTATGTTGCCTACAAAATACAATATCACGCAATATTTGAATAACCTAAGCAGTGATAATTGGATTATTGCTGCAAAAGATAAAAAAATTAGTTTACTTGGACTTAAAGATTATAATAGTGATTATGTCATTATTGTTAGTGAATTTCAAATTGATATTTTTGGAAGATGGGAAAATCATGGGCTTGTTTATATTGACAAAAAAATGGATAAAAACCAAGATGAGATAGAAAAATGCTTAGGGTATGTTAGAAAACCCCATCATGAATTACCATATAGAAATTTTAAAGATGGAAATATTTCATATACAATTGTCGATATTGAAGATTTATTTTCATTGTTCCCTAACGCATCGTCAGAAATTCAATTTGCTTTAGGGGACGGCAATAATGGTGCCTGTTATACTAAAGGAGAGCGGGGATATTTAAATTATATATTTGAAGACTCCCATCCTCCATTTTTAGTAACAGTTTTCGAAAGCAACGATTTTAAAAAGTTCATGAAAGAATCTGACTCGAACACCAAATAGAGAGAATTCATGGCGAACGATTAGGATCACACCTCCGCTATTGACTTTTTTTGAGTTCAAACCTTTCTTTTTTTAGTCGTTTTTCTTTGACTTTTTACTGACTAATGAATAACCGCACTTGTCAGCATACATGCGGAAGAAAAG